>NZ_QUHY01000033.1:0-27864 GCF_003479865.1 Blautia sp. AM47-4 | reverse complement strand
CCTTTGACGGAAAGAAGCCGTACAGCTTTTTGAAATCACAGATAACCTATGCCCTGCGACCAAAAATCACTTATGCAGGAAAAGCCGTAAAACTGCATAAGCAGATATTGAATGAAACAATCACGGCAGTAAGGAGTGTGAACTATGTTCCCGATAAAATATATTGACAATAACCTTGTCTGGAACAAGGACAATGAGGTGTTCGCCTACTATGAGCTGATACCATACAACTATTCTTTTCTATCCGCAGAGCAGAAATTTATCGTGCATGACAGTTTCCGACAGCTTATCGCACAGTCCCGTGAGGGTAAAATTCATGCGTTGCAGATTGCCACAGAAAGCTCAATCCGCAGTATGCAGGAACAGTCAAAGAAGCTGGTAACTGGAAAATTAAAGGAAGTTGCCTGCCAGAAGATAGACGAACAGACCGAAGCGTTAGTATCTATGATTGGGGACAATCAAGTGGACTACCGCTTTTTTCTTGGCTTTAAGCTCATGGTTACGGAAGAACAGCTCAATCTGAAGAACATCAAAAAATCGGTGTGGCTGACGTTCACAGAATTTCTCCATGAAGTGAACCACACGCTGATGAATGATTTTGTTTCCATGCCGAATGATGAAATCAACCGTTACATAAAAATGGAAAAGTTACTGGAAAATAAAATCTCCCGTCGCTTTAAGGTGCGTCGCTTGGAAATCCATGATTTTGGGTATCTCATGGAACATCTTTACGGCAGGGACGGTATCGCTTATGAAGATTATGAGTACCAGCTACCAAAGAAAAAATTGAACAAAGAGACGCTGATAAAATACTACGACCTTATCCGTCCGACAAGGTGTGTGATTGAGGAAAGCCAGCGGTATTTACGATTGGAACATGAGGACAAGGAAAGCTATGTGTCCTATTTTACCGTCAATGCGATTGTAGGAGAGCTTGATTTTCCGTCGTCTGAAATCTTCTATTTCCAGCAACAGCAATTCACATTCCCCGTTGATACGAGCATGAATGTAGAAATCGTGGAAAATCGGAAAGCATTAACGACCGTCCGCAACAAGAAAAAGGAACTGAAAGACCTTGATAATCACGCCTATCAAGCAGGAAGTGAAACCAGCTCAAATGTGGTGGACGCTTTAGACAGCGTGGACGAGCTGGAAACTGATTTAGACCAGACAAAAGAAAGTATGTATAAGTTAAGCTACGTCATACGGGTGTCTGCACCCGATCTTGACGAGCTGAAACGCCGTTGTGATGAAGTCAAGGACTTTTACGACGACCTCAATGTAAAGCTGGTGCGTCCTGCTGGGGATATGCTGGGGCTTCATTCTGAATTTTTACCAGCCAGCAAGCGATATATCAATGACTATGTGCAGTATGTAAAATCAGATTTTTTAGCTGGGCTTGGCTTTGGTGCGACACAGCAGTTAGGAGAAACTACGGGTATCTATATGGGCTATTCTGTTGATACGGGAAGAAATGTGTACCTGCAACCGTCCCTTGCCAGTCAAGGTGTAAAAGGTACAGTTACCAACGCTTTAGCGTCTGCTTTTGTCGGTTCGCTTGGCGGTGGGAAATCGTTCTGTAACAATCTTCTGGTATATTATGCGGTGCTGTTTGGCGGTCAAGCACTTCTGTTAGACCCTAAAAGTGAGCGTGGTAACTGGAAAGAAACGCTCCCAGAGATTGCACATGAAATCAATATCGTAAATCTTACCAGCGATAAGGACAATGCAGGGCTTCTTGACCCGTTTGTGATTATGAAGAATGTAAAAGACGCTGAAAGTCTGGCAATCGACATCTTAACATTCCTTACGGGTATTTCTTCAAGGGACGGCGAAAAATTCCCCGTACTTCGTAAGGCAGTACGCTCCGTTACCCAGAGCGACAGTCGGGGCTTGCTCCATGTGATAGACGAGCTACGCCGTGAAGATACGCCCATATCAAGAAATATCGCAGACCATATCGACAGCTTCACGGACTACGACTTTGCACACCTGCTGTTTTCAGACGGTACGGTAGAAAATGCTATCAGTCTGGATAATCAGCTCAATATCATTCAAGTAGCCGACCTTGTACTGCCAGATAAAGATACCACTTTTGAAGAATACACGACCATTGAATTGTTGTCTGTGTCTATGCTGATTGTGATTAGTACCTTTGCCCTTGATTTTATCCATTCGGACAGAAGCATTTTTAAGATTGTCGATTTAGACGAAGCGTGGGCGTTCTTAAATGTGGCACAAGGAGAAACCTTATCAAATAAGCTGGTTCGTGCTGGGCGAGCTATGCAGGCAGGCGTTTATTTCGTTACCCAGTCTGCCTATGACGTGTCAAAGGAAAGTCTGAAAAACAATATCGGCTTAAAGTTTGCATTTAGAAGCACGGATATAAACGAGATAAAGCAGACCTTAGAGTTTTTCGGTATCGACAAGGACGATGAGAACAACCAGAAACGCTTGCGTGATTTGGAGAACGGACAATGCTTATTGCAGGACTTATACGGGCGTGTCGGTGTGGTGCAGATACACCCAGTCTTTGAAGAACTGCTACACGCCTTTGATACCAGACCGCCCGTACAGAGAAATGAGGTGGAGTGATGAAAGAAAGGATAAAAGGTGTGTTCACAAAAAAGAAGATTTTCCACTTTCTCAAAATGGCTCTGTTCGTGGTGGCACTCTCCCTTATCCTGCTTTCACTTTTGGGGACGGTGGCTCATGCGACGGGGCTTGTAGACGATACCATAAACGCAGAAAATCTTTATTCAAAATATCCCCTTTCCAACTACCAGCTTGATTTTTTCGTCGATAATAGCTGGTCGTGGCTTCCGTGGAACTGGCTCGACGGTATCGGAAAATCGGTACAATACGGGCTGTACTGCATTACCAACTTTGTCTGGACTATCAGTTTGTATTTGAGTAATGCAACGGGCTATGTGGTGCAGGAAGCCTATAAGCTGGACTTCATCAATGATATGGCAGACAGTATCGGAAAGAGCATACAGACCCTTGCAGGCGTTACCGAGAACGGCTTTTCTTCTACGGGCTTCTATGTTGGTTTCCTGCTTCTCATTATCTTAGTGGTGGGAATGTACGTTGCTTATACGGGACTGATAAAACGGGAAACCAGCAAAGCACTTCACGCTGTTATCAACTTTGTGGTGGTGTTCGTGCTGTCCGCTTCATTTATTGCTTATGCTCCCGACTATATCAAGAAGATAAATGAATTTTCATCAGACATCAGTACCGCTTCTTTGGATTTGGGAACAAAAATCATGCTCCCTAACTCCGACAGCGAGGGTAAGGACAGCGTGGACTTGATACGGGACAGCCTATTTTCTATTCAAGTGGAACAGCCGTGGCTCTTGCTTCAATTCGGGAACAGCAACGCAGAAGAAATCGGGACAGACCGTGTAGAAGCTCTCGTATCGGCAAGTCCAGAGGACGAGGACGGGAAAACCAGAGAGGAAGTCGTGAAAACAGAAATCGAGGACAACGACAATAACAATCTGACAATACCGCAGGTCGTGAACCGTTTGGGTATGGTGTTCTTCCTCTTGTTCTTTAACTTGGGTATCACGATATTTGTATTCTTGCTTACGGGCATGATGTTGTTCAGCCAGATACTTTTTATTATCTTTGCAATGTTTTTACCTATCAGTTTTTTACTTTCCATGATACCGAGCTATGAAAGCATGGCAAAGCAGGCAATCGTGAGAGTATTTAATACCATAATGACACGGGCAGGAATAACGCTCATTGTAACGGTGGCATTTAGTATTTCCAGTATGTTTTACAACATTTCCACAGACTACCCATTCTTTATGGTGGCGTTCTTGCAGATAGTATGTTTCGCTGGTATCTACATGAAGCTGGGCGACTTAATGAGTATGTTCTCACTTAATGCTGGCGACAGTCAAAGCATGGGACGACGCATATTCCGCAGACCGTATCTGTTTATGCGACATCGGGCTAGGCGTATGGAACACCGTATTGCAAGGGCGGTAAGTGCTGGCGGTATTTCGGGCGGTGTAGCTGGTGCGGTGGCTGGAAGTGCCGTTGCTGGCAAGAGAGCCGAAAGAAAAAATACGGCTTCTAAAGAAAATCGGGGCAATACCACTTCCAGCATGGGACAGCGTGCAGGTTCAAAAGTCGGTGCTGTTTTAGATACGAAAAATAAAGTGAAAGACAAGGCAAACGCTGTCAAAGAGAATATCAAGGATATGCCGACACAGACCGCTTATGCGGTGTATTCCGCAAAGGAAAAGGCAAAGTCCAGCGTGTCCGACTTCAAGCGTGGCATGGTGCAGGAACAGCAGTCCAGACAGACGGGACGCTGGAAAAGCAGGAACAGCGTAAGAAAAATATCGCTGACAAACGTATGGAGCTTCAAAAGGCACAAGAAGCAAGGCAGGTACAGCGAAAGGCTGACGGATCAGCGACAACGGGAGCTACCCGTCCCCATGAGCGACCAGTCACAGCTTCAACCATTCCAAAGCCGAGTGTTGAAAAAATGCAGGAAGTCAAACGCCCAGCCACAGCTCCAACTCCGAAAGCAAGTGAGCCAGTCAAGACAAATGTTATCAAAGAGCGTCCGTTATCTTCTGGTGCTTCTGATAAGAAAGCACCCCAGCCTACACAGACAGTACATAGGCAGAATGTAGAAAAAGTGGTATCGCAGGAAACACGCCAGAATGACACCAAAGACCGCAGGATAAAGGTTCAGCAGACCCAGAGCGTCCAGAAGAACCAGCAGACCATAGAGAAAACCCGTAACCTTGTAACGAAGAAAGGACAGAAGAAAAAATGAAACTGAAACATATCGCTATCATTGGCAGTCTGTTTCCTATCCTCTTTTCTCTGGTGCTTTTCTTTGGCGTCCTCATTAGTGCGGACAGCGACGACGAGAACAGCAATTTTTCTTCTGGCATTACGGGTATGAACCTATCCGCAGAAGTCTTGAAACATCAGCCTATGGTAGAAAAATACGCCAGAGAAAACGGTATCTCCGAGTATGTCAATGTGTTACTTGCTATCATTCAAGTAGAAAGTGGCGGTACGGCAGAAGATGTTATGCAGAGTTCGGAAAGTCTTGGTTTACCGCCTAATTCCTTAGATACGGAAAGCTCAATCAAGCAGGGGTGTAAGTATTTTGCGTCCCTGCTTTCTTCCTGCAAAAATCAAGGTATCGACGACTTGAATGTAGCGATACAGTCTTATAACTATGGCGGTGGCTATGTGGGATATGTGGCAGGAAAAGGAAAAAAACACACTTTTAATCTTGCAGAGAGCTTCGCCCGTGAGAAATCGGGTGGAAAGAAAGTAACCTACACCAACCCGATAGCCGTTGCTAAGAATGGGGGCTGGCGGTATGGCTATGGAAATATGTTCTATGTGGAAGTAGTCAATCAGTATTTAGCAGTTCCGCAGGTATCGGGAGAACTGGCACAAAAGGTAATGAATGAAGCGTTGAAATATCAAGGCTGGAAGTATGTGTATGGTGGCAGTAACCCGAATACTTCCTTTGATTGTTCGGGATTGACGCAATGGTGCTATGGAAAAGCTGGTATCTCCTTACCGAGAACAGCACAAGCACAGTATGACGCAACCCAACATCTGCCACTCTCGCAGGCAAAAGCAGGCGATTTGGTGTTTTTCCATTCCACCTATAACGCTGGTTCGTATGTAACACACGTCGGTATTCTTGTTTCGCCGACACAGATGTACCACGCAGGCGACCCGATAGGATATGCAGACCTAAGTAGTAGTTACTGGCAACAGCACTTAATCGGTGCAGGACGAGTAAAACAATAGAAAGGACTTGAAAAATATGTTTAAGAAGAATAAGAAACAGACAGAAACTATCAAAGAACCAAAAGAAAAAAAGGTGCGTACTGTCAAGGTAGGCACACATAAGAAAACCGTGATTGCGTTGTGGGTGGTGCTTGTCGCAAGCGTGAGCTTTGGGGTGTATAAGAATTTTACGGCTATCGACCAGCACACCACCCATGAAAAAGAAATCATTGAACTTTGCTTGCAGGACACCAACGGGATAGAAAATTTCGTGAAAAACTTTGCGAAGTCCTATTACACATGGGATAACAGCAAAGAAGCTATCGAAGCAAGGACGCAGGCAATCAGCGGTTATCTGACAAAGGAATTGCAGGACTTAAATGTAGACACCATTAGAACCGATATACCGACCAGCTCCACGGTTACAGATGTGATTGTATGGCATATCGAGCAATCGGGAGCGGACACTTTTTCTGCTACCTACGAAGTAGATCAGCAGATAAAAGAGGGAGAACAGACAAGCAATGTGAAAGCAACCTATACTGTAAAAGTCTATGTGGACGCAGACGGGGATATGGTAATCGTTCAAAACCCTACCCTTGCACCAGCAGTTGAAAAATCAGACTATGAGCCTAAGACACCAGAAGCAGACGCAAGCGTGGACGCTGATACGGTAAATGACGCTACCGCTTTTCTGGAAACATTCTTTAAGCTGTACCCAACAGCGACGGAAAAAGAGCTTGCTTACTATGTATTGGGAAATGTGATTGAACCTATCGGCAGGGACTACCTTTATTCTGAACTGGTAAACCCTATCTTTATAAAGGACGGCGACAATGTGAAAGTCAAGGTTGCGGTAAAATTCATTGATAATCAGACAAAAGCGACGCAGGTATCGCAGTATGAGCTTGTGCTACATAAGGATAGTAACTGGAAGATTGTAGGATAAATGATATAGCGTGCATTTCCTATCAGATTTGCACGCTTTTACAAAACGACAAGAAAACTGTGCAAAAATATTGACTTGTAATGACCGAATGCTATAATATAAATGACAAGTGTACTTGGTATTATTTGAAGGGAGCGTTATATAATGGATAAAGAAAAAATACTATCACAAAACAAAAAAGAGAATCTATATCTTGATGAATACGAAAAACATATTAAACTTCAAGGGAAATCTTTTGGCTTAATGTTTGTTTTATTTATCTGCATTTTAATTCTTTTCATTAAAGCAGTTTGTAAAGAACCTTACTATGACATAATGACAATTATTGGGTCTGTGGCATTTGGCTCTATGGGTTATGAAGCACATATTTCAAAAAATAAATCCAAATTTGTTATTGCTTTATTCTTTTTTCTATTTATGGGGTATTACTTTTATAAATTTTTAATGGTAGGTTTATAGAATGGACGAACATTTAATTTTGCGAAACAGATTAAAAACTGTACGAAAAGAAAAAAAATTATCACAAACAGAATTAGCTGAACTAGTCGGGGTTTCTCGGAATACAGTTAGTTCTATTGAAACTGGACAATTTAATCCAACAGCAAAATTGGCATTAGTGCTTTGTATAGCTTTAGATAAAAAATTTGAAGAATTATTTTATTTTGATTAAAGGAGAGAACGATTATGGAATTAGAGGAATTGATTGTTGAAATAGTTATAGGATTGTTTTTACTTTTTACATCTTATCAAATAGGTATAAAAGAGAATATTACTTTATTACATGGTTATCATTATACACAACTTGACCCTAAAGATAAAAAGGTGTTTACAAAAAAAATAGGAATAGGCACTTTACTGGTTAGTATTGGTATTCTTGTTATGCCGATTATCAATTTAATCTCTCATTCTGAATTAGGCTATTACATAGGTCTTATTTTGATTGTTGTAGGAGTGTTTTATATCATATTCATCATTGTAAAATACAATGGAAAACTTATTAGCTTTAAAAAGTAGAATTGAGGTATGAATATGATAGGACTGAACAAAAGAGATATAAAAAAGGCATTGAAAGCTGGTGCAAAAGCTGGCGGTGTATCATTGGCTGATGTTCGGGCGGATATTGAAGCTACGATTGATGAAGCTATGAATAGCACCGACCCAGAGGTGCAGGCAAATTTCAAAAAGTATTTTGGGAATAAACGCCCTACACCAGAAGAATATATTTATATCATTACGAAAAAGACAAAGGCAAAATTATAATAAAAGGGTCGTGGAAATGCTTCACAAAATTGTGATCTGCATTATCACGGCTCTTTTACTCTCTGTTTACTTTCAAAACTGTAAGTGTAATTGAATACTGCCCTTGCTATAATTTAATTGTATTCCAAAACAAATAAATGTGGCAGGAAGAAAGGAGCGATTTTTAATGGAACACATTTTAAATTTAGAGCAAGTAAAAAAATACTACGGGGGTAACTCTGGAAATATCACAAAGGCAGTAGACGGTATTTCTATGTATGTAGATAAGGGCGAATTTGTCGCAATCATGGGAGCTAGTGGTTCTGGAAAGACTACCCTATTAAACTGTATCTCTACGATTGATACTGTAACCAGCGGACACATTACAGTCAATAATCAAGATATTACCAAAATCAAGGATAAAGATTTTGCTGATTTCAGACGTGAAAATTTAGGGTTCATTTTTCAAGATTTCAACCTTTTAGATACTTTAACGATTGGAGAAAACATTTCTTTATCATTGGTTATCAACAAACAGAACCCTACTGATATTGAGAAAAGAGTTCATGCTATCGCCGATAAATTGGGTATTCGTGATATTTTATCGAAATTTCCTTATGAAGTTTCTGGCGGACAAAAACAGCGTTGTGCTTGTGCTAGAGCCTTAATCAATGAACCGAAACTGATTTTAGCTGATGAACCGACGGGAGCTTTGGACTCAAAAGCTTCCAGATTATTACTGGAAACAATGTCTGAAATCAACAAGAAAATGCAGGCTACTATTTTAATGGTAACACATGACCCGTTTAGTGCGTCTTTCTGTGAACGTATTTTGTTCTTGAAAGACGGTAAAATATTCAATGAAATTTTCAGAGGGGAAAAAAGCAGAAAAGATTTCTTCAATGAAATACTGGATATATTAACCTTGCTCGGAGGTGAAGTGGGAAATGTTAGGTAAGTTAGCGTATAGAAATACAAAAAGAAATATTAAAGATTATTTGATTTATCTGATAACCGTTACTGCATCCTTTTCTCTTATATTTGCTTTTAATTTGGTGGCAAATTCTGATGAAATTGTAAAGTTATGTTCCAGTATGGATGCATTTAAGAATTCATTGTTCGCTGTAAATATTCTTATTATTTTTGTGATATGCTTTTTGATCAACTATACAACGAAATTTATGTTTGAAAAAAGAAGTAAAGAATTAGGAACATATATGCTTCTTGGCATTAAGAAAAAAGAAATTGCCCACTTAGTTGTAATTGAAAATATACTGTTGGGAATTTTAGCATTTGTATTAGCTATTCCTATTGGCTTTTTATTCAGCCAGTTTGTGTCGTTAGTAATTGTAAACTTACTGGGTATTCCAAAAACTCTCTTTATTTCTTTGAATTTCGTTTCTATTGGACTATTGATAATTTATTTTTTAACTATTTATGTTTTGGTTTTGCTTAATCTATTAAGAAGAATAAGTAAAATGACGATACGTGATTTTCTTTATTTTGACAAACAAAATGAAAAGAAAATGTTCCGTGACAGTAAAAAAAGAAATGTCATTTTTGTTTTAAGTATTATTCTTGGTGCGATTTCTCTTTTTCTCTGGAATTCACGTTGTACTATGGATAATTTTAATAAGCAAGAAACACTTACTTATTTGATGGTAAGCGTAATCATGTTGATTATCAGCATTTATGGTATATCTACAACTTGTGCAGATATGTTCTTGACTGTTATCTTAAAATTTTGTATAATAGGAATTGAAGTTAAATTAGATGCTAAAAATTTGTAATTAAGAAGGAGGGATTCGTCATGTTGGTATTCCAAATGTGTAATGTAGATAAAACATCTACTGTTTTGAAACAGACTAAAAACAGTGATTACGCAGATAAATAAATACGTTAGATTAATTCCTACCAGTGACTAATCTTATGACTTTTTAAACAGATAACTAAAATTACAAACAAATCGTTTAACTTCTGTATTTATTTACAGATGTAATCACTTCAGGAGTGATTACATGAACAAAAATATAAAATATTCTCAAAACTTTTTAACGAGTGAAAAAGTACTCAACCAAATAATAAAACAATTGAATTTAAAAGAAACCGATACCGTTTACGAAATTGGAACAGGTAAAGGGCATTTAACGACGAAACTGGCTAAAATAAGTAAACAGGTAACGTCTATTGAATTAGACAGTCATCTATTCAACTTATCGTCAGAAAAATTAAAACTGAATACTCGTGTCACTTTAATTCACCAAGATATTCTACAGTTTCAATTCCCTAACAAACAGAGGTATAAAATTGTTGGGAATATTCCTTACCATTTAAGCACACAAATTATTAAAAAAGTGGTTTTTGAAAGCCGTGCGTCTGACATCTATCTGATTGTTGAAGAAGGATTCTACAAGCGTACCTTGGATATTCACCGAACACTAGGGTTGCTCTTGCACACTCAAGTCTCGATTCAGCAATTGCTTAAGCTGCCAGCGGAATGCTTTCATCCTAAACCAAAAGTAAACAGTGTCTTAATAAAACTTACCCGCCATACCACAGATGTTCCAGATAAATATTGGAAGCTATATACGTACTTTGTTTCAAAATGGGTCAATCGAGAATATCGTCAACTGTTTACTAAAAATCAGTTTCATCAAGCAATGGAACACGCCAAAGTAAACAATTTAAGTACCATTACTTATGAGCAAGTATTGTCTATTTTTAATAGTTATCTATTATTTAACGGGAGGAAATAATTCTATGAGTCGCTTTTTTAAATTTGGAAAGTTACACGTTACTAAAGGGAATGGAGATAAATTATTAGATATACTACTGACAGCTTCCAAGAAGCTAAAGAGGTCCCTAGCGCCTACGGGGAATTTGTATCGATAAGGGGTACAAATTCCCACTAAGCGCTCGGGACCCCTTGTAGGAAAATGTCCTAAGTGTGGCAACAATATTGTATTAAAAAAATCGTTTTATGGTTGTTCAAATTATCCTGAATGTAAGTTTACTTTAGCTGAACATTTTAGAAAGAAAAAACTAACCAAAACGAATGTAAAAGAATTACTGGAGGGAAAAGAAACCCTGGTAAAAGGAATCAAAAACAAAGAGAAAAAGCCCTACAATGCCGTTGTAAAAATTGGGGAAAAGGGATATATTGATTTTATCTCTTTTTCAAAATAAACATAAAAGCCCTTTAAAGAGGGCTTTTATATATTAATCACAAATCACTTATCACAAATCACAAGTGATTAATCACAAATCACTTGTGATTTGTGATTCTTAATGATACAATATTACTATGTTTTAGCTTTAAAGGCTCGTACAGACTATATGTTTTGTGCGGGCTTTTTTCATACCCGAAAAAATTTAAAAAATTTTTCAAAAGAGGTCATTAAATCACACCTAGCTGTCCTTATATGGTGCGGAAAGAGGGATAAACACTTTTCAAATCATAAAGGAAAGGAGGTGAGATTGATGAAACCGTCTGACTTCCAGAAAACAGTTCAATGTCGTTTTGAAAGTTGTTTAAAGAAAGTTGTCCGTAGTGTCGTGAAAGATTATTACAAGGAATTAAACCGTCGTAAGAATAAAGAAATATCTTTCAGCGAATTGCCAGATGTCCTTGTTGATAAAATGGCTGTTTGGGACGACTACGAAACAGATTATACAATCTTTTCAGTATGTGGCATTGATATTCGTGTCCTTGATGATGAATTGGCAGAAGCCTTGAAGAAACTTCCAGAAAGAAAACGCAATACTCTGTTGATGTATTACTTCTTGGAAATGACAGAAAGTGAAATTGCCAACTTGTAGAAAATCACGCAAAGCGGTGTATTTAGAAACCGACATCACGCTTTGGAAACTATGAAAAAAATACTCAAGGAGGAACATTAGAAAATGAAACAGTTATTTAAGAAACCGTCTTATTACTTGATTTCATCAGCTATGGACGGAAACGAAAAAGCGATTGAAAAATTACTGGCATTTTATGACCCTTACATATCAAAGTGCTGTTTGCGTTCACTTTATGATGAATACGGCAATGTTTATATCGTTGTAGATATGGAATTAAAAGGACGTATCAGAGAAGCACTTATCAAAATGATTTTAGGTTTTGATATTGAAGATATGGACTTAGAACCAGAAGAATAAGCAGTTTTTAGCGGAGCATGATTTAATATCCCCCTCTTTCCTGCTCTGCCACCTGCTTTTATATGAAAGCAACACGCTTTCACCACAGCTCTTTGACAACTGAATAAAGCAGACAGATACGTTTGTGAGATGGCGAGCCACGGGGACTGTACGCCACGACCTTTTCAAAAGAAAGCGAGCGACCCACGCAGTGATCCGAGAGCGACTGTTGGAAAAGTTGTTTTGCCACGACCTATCCTCACAGAATAATGATACGTCCGCATGGTGCGGTTCTGCCCACAAGAATGGGAATAGTTGAGATACTAATGGAGCTTTCCAAAGCCGTCTGCCTGCTTGTAAAAAACGACACACAGTAAAGGGGGGTGCATAGATTATGAACAATACTGATGTGCCTATTTGGGAAAAATATACGCTGACGGTTGAAGAAGCGTCCAAATACTTCCGCATTGGCGAAAAGAAATTGCGTAAATTAGCCGAAGAAAATCTTGACGCTGGCTGGGTTATCGTGAACGGCAACCGTATTCAGATTAAGCGAAAACAATTTGAAAAAATCATAGATACATTGGACGAAATCTAATGTCATTGAGCCGTAGATATGGTATAATAAATATAGCGTATCACGGCTCGTTCCATGACGGAAAGGAGCTTTACACTATGTCTAATGTAAAACGAAAAGACAGTAAAAATCGCAATTTGCGTAATGGAGAGAGCCAGCGAAAAGACGGAAGATACGTTTATAAATATACCGATATATACGGAAAGCCACAATTTATCTATTCTTGGAAACTTGTACCGACAGACAAGACACCTGCTGGAAAGCGTGATGATATATCGTTGAGGGAAAAAGAAACACAGATTAAAAAAGACCTTAACGACGGTATCGATACAGCAGGCGGTAAAATGACAGTCTGCCAGCTCTACGACAAGAAGAACAGCCAAAGAAAGAACATCAAGAGGGCTACTGAAAAAGGACGACAGTATCTTATGAACGCTCTGAAAAATGACCCATTGGGTATGAGGGCGATTGATACTGTTAAGCAGTCGGACGCTAAAGAATGGGCTATCAGAATGAGCGAAAAAGGATACGCCTATAAAACGATTGATAACTACAAGCGTTCCTTGAAAGCGTCATTTTACATGGCGATACAAGACGACTGTATCAGAAAGAACCCGTTTGAATTTAAGCTAAGTGATGTTCTGGAAGATGATACGGAGCAGAAAGTTATCCTTACACCAGAGCAGGAAGAACGCCTGCTTGCCTTTATGGAAAAGGATAAGATTTACAGCAAGTATTATGATGAGGTTGTGCTTCTGCTGGAAACGGGACTTCGTATTTCTGAATTTTGCGGACTAACGACGCATATTGATATGCAGAACAGAATACTCAATATAGACCACCAGTTATTGAAAGACAGCGAAATCGGCTACTATATTGAAACGCCAAAGACCAAAAACGGAAAACGAGAACTTCCATTGACAGAACGGGCTTATCAAGCAATCCAAAGAATACTAAAGAACAGAGGAAAGGCACAACCGTTGATTGTAGGTGGTTATAGCAATTTCCTATTCTTGAACCGTGAGGGCTTACCTAAAGTTGCAGGAAACTATGAGGGCATGGTGCGAGGACTAATTAAGAAGTATAACAAGTATCACACGGACAAGTTACCGAACATCACACCACATTCATTCCGACATACTTACTGTACGAATATGGCAAACAGAGGAATGAACCCAAACACCCTGCAATATCTTATGGGACACGCTAACATAACCATGACACTTGGCTATTATGCACACGGTACATTTCAATCTGCAAAAGCAGAACTGGAAAGACTGGCTTGTTAATATCGGAGCTTATATTTACTACTCATTTACTACTTTTGGTTGCATTTTCATGCTGGTAAATGCCAGCTTATGCAAGGTATCTTCCAAAAAGAAAATACCGATAAAGCCCTAAAATACGGGATATATCGGCATTTACCAACTTATGAAAAGATAATCAGAAATTTAGTAAGTTTTTTTACTAAAAAACAGCGGGAGGAGAAGGAAATGCTGAAGAGTCAGGAAATGCGGAAACTTGCACCGGAGATGGATCCGCTCCGGATTGGAACAGGATGGAAAAAAGAGGATCTTGAAAAACCGCAGATTATGGTGGAGAGTACGTACGGGGACAGCCACCCGGGAAGCGGCCACTTAAATCTGCTGGTCGAGGAAGTGCGGAAAGGCGTTGCGGAAGCGGGGGGCTTCGGGGCGCGGTATTTCTGCACCGACATCTGTGACGGCGAGAGCCAGGGAACGGACGGCATCAACTACAGTCTTGCGAGCCGCGAGATGATCGCCAATATGATCGAGATCCACGCGAATGCGACACCGTTTGACGGCGGCGTCTATCTGTCGAGCTGCGACAAGGGTATGCCGGGCAATCTGATCGGCCTTGCGCGTGTCGATATTCCGGCGGTTGTTGTGCCGGGCGGAACGATGAATGCGGGACCGGAGATGCTGACACTGGAGCAGCTTGGCATGTACAGCGCAAAATTTGAGCGCGGTGAGATCGACGAGGAGAAGCTCGACTGGGCGAAATGCAATGCCTGCCCGAGCTGCGGTGCCTGTTCGTTTATCGGAACGGCATCCACGATGCAGATCATGGCGGAGGCACTCGGCCTCGCCCTGCCTGGAAGCGCTCTGATGCCGGCGACAAGCCCGGATCTTCTGGCATATGCACAGGAGGCAGGCAGCCAGGCGGTAAAACTGGCACAGATGGAGCATATGCGGCCAAGCGATCTTGTGACGAAAGAGAGTTTTGAGAATGCGATTCTTGTCCACGCGGCAATTTCGGGAAGCACAAACTGCCTGCTGCACATCCCGGCCATTGCGCATGAGTTCGGCATCGAGATTACCGGCGACACATTCGATCGTCTGCACCGCAACGCGCGGTATCTGCTCGATGTCCGCCCGGCGGGAAGATGGCCGGCAGAGTGCTTCTATTATGCGGGCGGCGTTCCGGCGATTATGGAAGAAATCAAAGATCATCTGCATCTCGATGTGATGACAGTGACCGGAAAGACACTGGGTGAAAATCTGGCGGAGCTTCGTGAAAATGGATTTTATGAGAAGTGCAGCGGATGGCTCGCAAAATTTAATGAGCGGTATGGAACTTCGATTACAAAAGAAGATATTATCCGCCCGTATGACAAGGCGATCGGAACGGACGGCAGCATCGCTGTTCTGCGCGGAAACCTTGCGCCGGAGGGAGCCGTCATCAAGCACACGGCCTGCCCGAAAGAAATGTTCCACGCCGTCCTCCGTGCCCGACCGTTCGACAGCGAGGAGGAGTGCCTCGATGCCGTGCTGAAACATAAGGTTCAGAAAGGCGACGCCGTCTTCATCCGCTACGAAGGCCCGAAAGGCAGCGGTATGCCGGAGATGTTCTATACTTCCGAGGCAATCAGCAGCGACAAAGAGCTTGGAAAGAGCATCGCGCTTATCACCGACGGCCGTTTCTCCGGCGCCTCCACCGGCCCGGTCATCGGCCACTGCAGTCCCGAAGCTGTAGACGGCGGCCCGATCGCACTCGTCGAGGAAGGGGATTTGATTGAGATTGATGTGAAGGAACGAAAACTTAACATCATCGGAATCGCAGGAGAACGCAAGTCCATGGAAGAAATTGATGCGATCTTAAAAGAACGCCGCCGGAACTGGAAACCGCGCGAGCCGAAATACAAAAAAGGCGTACTCCGTCTTTTCAGCCTCCACGCAGCAAGCCCGATGAAAGGGGCGTATCTGGAATACTAAAAATACTTGCGTTTTTCTGGGATGGTCTTTAGAAGTTAAGGCAGAGCAAAAAATGGAGGAAGGAGCAACAGAAAAACAAGTGAAAGAAAATACCTAAAAAACAAACTGTTCCTGTATAATGTTGCATCTCTTCAGAAAATGGTCGGAAGTCCAGATTCTGTCCAGAAGAATGTGGTGCTGGAGAACAATTCGCTGTCGGCGGAGCAGATTACCGGTGTGGAAAACCGAAAGAGCAAGGCAGGCGAAGCCGTTCTTCCGGTACTGCGCAGTGTTTCGCTGTTTCTTCTCGGGCTGCTTGGCGTGCTTCTGATTCTGCTGACGCTGCTTGTGATTGCGGCGGAGGCGGCGCGGATCATCTGCCTTGGACAGGCGGCAAAGAAACAGCAGCAACCGATGCAGAACTCGCCCGCAGATTTCCGGCGGTCGAGCCAGGCGAATATACGCGTGTCTGCCATCTGATCGAGAAACATATCTACGGTGAGATTCTGCTGTCTCCTTATGAGGAACGTACGCTGAACCATTTTCTGGAAAAGCTGATGGAGCCGGTACCGGGCTGCAGCTGGAAAATGCGGCTGAAGCTGCGCTATGCGTGTCTGCGCCGTGTGAATACGAAGAAAAAGAAGAGAAAGCACAGCGCTTTCCAGCAAAAATAAGGGTTAGGAAAACAAATGAAAAGAGGGATTTTACCATGAAATTTGTAACATTTAATATTCGCTGTGATTTTGGCCAGGATGGAGCCAATAATTTTATCTACCGCAGACCGCTGATTCTGGAAAAAATCAGACAGGAAAAGCCGGATATCATCGGTTTTCAGGAGGTACTGCCGCATGTGGCTGCCTGGCTGAAGGAAAATCTGACGGAATATTACATTGCCGGATGTGGAAGAGAAAAGGATCTGACCGGTGAGGCAATGATCATTGCCTATCGGAAAGAACGTTTTCAGAGTGTGAGCCTGGAAACCTTCTGGCTGTCACCGACACCGTACGTGCCGGGATCCCGCTATCCGGTACAGAGTATGTGCCCGCGTACTGCGACGGATGTGGTATTTGAGGATATGGAGACCGGAAAAGTGTTCCGCGTCATCAACACCCATCTGGATCACGAGTGCGCCGGGGCGAGAAAGCTTGGCCTGGAGCAGATTCTCGCACATCTGAGAGCAGAGAAAGCATTTGCCGATGTGCCGGTGATTCTTAGCGGCGACTTCAATGCCGAGCCGGACAGCGAAGAGATGAAACCGCTGAGGGAAACTGCCGGTCTTGTGAATGCGACGGAAGGAATCGGCATTACCTTCCACAACTATCATCGCGATGATCCGAATGATCCGCAGTGCTCGATTGACTACATCATTCTCAAAGGGGACTGGGAACTGAAAAAGGTGGAAAAATGGACGGAGCAGAAGGACGGTGTGTGCCTTTCTGATCATTATCCGATCTGTGCGGAACTTATTTAAAATATGGATGCAAGAGGCGGCCGCCGGGAGAAAAAATCTTCTGGCGGCGTTTTTTTACGATAGTTATAGGAAAAACTTATAACAAGTCAAAGAAAAAAGGGAATATACAAACGCCGCATTTTCTGTTATGATAGGTTACGTTACAAAACCTATCAGATTAGTATAGAAAGAAAAATTACGAAATAACAGGAGATTATTCATATGGCAAGAGGAATTGACACAAAATGTATCCATTTAGAAGAAGACGAAGGACAGTGTAGCCACTACGGCGCACTCAGCTACCCGATTTATCAGACCGCAACGTATGCGCATCCGGGCGTAGGACAGAGCACCGGATTTGATTACAGCAGACTGCAGAACCCGACCAGAGAGCATTTGGAGAAGATGGTGGCTGCACTGGAAAACGGAATTGATGCGTTTGCATTAAGCTCCGGCATGGCAGCGATCTCTCTTCTGATGGAAATGTTCCGCCAGGGCGACCACATCATTGCGGATTCCGATCTGTACGGCGGAAGCATTCGTCTGTTCCACAACGTCAACGAGAAAAACGGCGTCGAGTTTTCCAGCATCGACTGCTGCCGTGATGACGTGGAGAGTTATGTGAAAGAAAATACAAAAGCAATCTACATCGAAACTCCGACGAACCCGATGATGAACGTAACCGACATCCGAAAGATGGCGGATATTGCAAAACGCCACAACCTGATTCTGATTGTGGACAACACCTTTATGTCCCCGTATTTTCAGAATCCGCTCGATCTCGGTGCGGACGTTGTGATTCACAGCGGCACGAAATACCTGAGTGGCCACAACGATACACTGGCAGGCTTTATCGTGACGAACCGCGAAGATATTCAGGAAAAACTGCGTTTCCTGATCAAGACAACAGGTGCAGGCCTTGCTCCGTTTGACTGCTGGCTGGTACTGCGCGGCATGAAGACGCTTGGCATCCGCATGGAACGCTCCCAGGAGAATGCAGAACAGATTGCCGCATGGCTGCAGCAGCAGAAAGCAGTCACAAGAGTGATTTATCCGGGACTGCCGGATCACCCGGGCCATGAGATTATGAAAAAACAGGCAAGAGGCTTCGGTGCCATGCTGACAATCCAGCTCGAGAGCAAAGAGTTTGCCCTTGCCATTCTGGAAAAGGTAAGAATGATCCGTTTCGCAGAGAGCCTCGGCGGCGTGGAGACACTCGTTACGTATCCGACGACGCAGACACATGCCGATGTGCCGAAGGAAATCCGTGAGCGGAACGGAATTACGGAGAGCACCCTTCGCTTCTCTGTTGGAATTGAAAATATCGAGGACCTGATCGGCGAGCTTGAGAAGGTTTTTGCAGAAATTGAGGAAGAGAAAAATGACGGAAAGAAATCTTGATTTTGACAGAATCATCAACCGAAAAAATACAGACTGTTTAAAATATGACTTCGCAGTAAAACGCGGTATGCCAGCCGACGTGCTGCCGCTGTGGGTGGCGGACATGGACTTTGAGACATCCTCCTACATCGAGGATGCGCTGGTAGAGCGTGCGAAAATGGGCATTTACGGCTACAGCGATGCGCAGACTCCGTATTTTGAGGCCGTTGCGGGATGGATGAAACGCCATCACAACTGGGAGCCGAAAGAAGAATGGCTGATCAAAACGCCGGGCGTTGTATTTGCACTTGCGATGGCAGTCAAAGCTTACACCGCGCCTGGGGATGCCGTGCTGATCCAGTCACCGGTTTACTATCCATTTTCGGAAGTCATTGCGGATAACGGCAGAAGAGTTGTCAGCAGCACGCTGGTGCTCGGCAATGATAACCGCTATCACATGGATGTGGCGGATTTCGAGGAGAAGCTGAAAGCTGAAAACGTGAAGCTCTTTTTCCTCTGCAATCCGCACAACCCGGTCGGAAGAGTCTGGACGAAAGAGGAGCTGACGGCGATCGGCGATCTCTGCGTGCAGTACGGCGTGACCGTTGTAAGTGATGAGATCCATGGAGATTTCATTTTTAAGGGCGAGCATCAGGTGTTTGCTGCGATCAAAAAAGAGTACGAGGACATCACGATCACCTGCACCGCGCCGAGTAAGACATTCAATCTGGCAAGTATGATGATGTCAAACATCTTTATCGCCAACCCGGAACTCCGTGCGAAATTCCGGAAACAGCTCGATGCAGCCGGAACGAGCCAGCTTGGTGTGATGGGTCTGGTGGCATGCGAGACGGCATATAATAAGGGCGAGGAGTGGTATGAGGCAATGCTTTCCTATGTGAAGGCAAATGCAGAATTTACAAGGCAGTATGTGGAGGAGCAGATTCCGGGCGTGAAGATGATCGACCTGGAGGGAACATATCTCGTATGGCTCGATTTCCGCGAGACGGGGCTTTCTGTCGACGAACTGGAAGACCTGATCATCAACAAGGCGAAGCTGTGGCTCGACAGCGGCAAGATCTTCGGAGACTGCGGTCGCGGCTTCCAGCGGATCAACATCGCCTGCCCGCGCGCAACCCTGACCGAGGCACTGGAGCGGATTCGGGATGCGATGAAAAGCAGATAAAGCCACACCGATGAGATGCGTAGCATTTTGGAAGTTGGCTCTGAACAGTGACGAAAACATGTTGAAAAGGCGCAGCTTACGGAACATCTTTTTGGGAGATATGATTTTTTTTGTGTCTCCGGTAGAGAAAGAAGAAAGCTGCGCCTCCGCATATCAAAACGAGTACTTTCACCGGAATCTGATATACCGGATACACAGAGGTATAAATGCAATGATATTCTGGCGAAGAAACTTCGCTTTCCTCAGCAGGGCTCGGGCTCCAGGAAAAAGATGCCAGAATTCGAAAATATTTTTTATCAGAAGAAAACTGGCTATAAGGAAGATAAAAATCTGGGTTTCCAGGCGTTGTGATTTTCCGTTCCAGCGTCCAGGGTTCTTCCGTGCTGTTCCGAGTCCACAATTCTGCTTTTTCTAATTCAAAAAGATACATCAGTGGATCTGTCTCCAGACGGATAAAGTCTTCTTTCGCAGTTCTTACCTGGGTTATATTTTGAAAATCGAAAACTGTCTGATATAACAAAGAACGATCTGATTTTTCCTGATAGGTGAGTACATTTGCGGCATACAGATCTTGGAAACTTTTTGTCTTTTCAGATCGTTTAAAAAAATAGAAATCGATAGGTTTGGAAGAAGTTTTTCGATACTCGTTTTCTAAACTGGATTCTATTGGCGAAGCATTTTCTGGTACGTTTTCTTTTAAAAAAGAGCACAATACCGTATCGTCATTTTCGAATGCAGTGTCTGCTTTGACTGGAACAGAAAAACAGAATAACAGGGTGAAAAATAAAAATTTGATTTTTTTCATAATGAGTTACCTCTTATTTATGGCTTTATTCAGTTGATGCCGGATTTAAAAGTTTTTTTGAATGGTTGTTCTGTACTTTTTGTTCCTGCAATTCCTAAAACATTCATAATCTGCCCGTTTTTCTACGAGTAATGGCGACTTGCTCATGATTTTACTTAAATTACTTGAAAATACCTTAAACACAATTTGCCTATCAGAGAAATTTGTGCTTCTGGATAGGCAAATTGTTACTTTGAAAGAGTAATTAGAAATTAAATGTACTTGTATGTGGTGAATGAAAGTTTAATAACTTAGGTTCATTGTTTTATATGCAGTATAGGCTGTTCCTGATGGAGAGTAGCTAATTCCACCACCGTTGTAGGAAAAAGAGATACTGTAGCCGGTTTTCTGGGGATTATATAAGTATCCCATTACAATTCTTTTATCACTGCTATTACCTGCAGTAGCGTGACAGTATGTAACACCTTTAAGCTTCATGGCATAGTCGGGTGTTCCTAGTTGACTCCCTGAAAATTCAGCACCAGATAATTGCTGATTATTTGCAGTAAGAGTTCCACCGACTTTCCAATCGTTCATAGTATTATCTTTGTACCATAATTTTCCACCATATTCATACGGTCTCATAGCAGCGCCTAATTGAAAAGAAAAACTGTCTTTTCCGCGAGGTTGTTTATTAGAAGTAAACTCGTATGTTGGATAGATATAAATGGTTGATGCATTTTTAAAAGCTGATGCAGTAAAGGAAATACCGGTTAAAGTTTCGCTACTGAGTATCGATATTTGATTTTCGATATTTGAATTAATATATTCAAAATGTTTACCTCCACTTTTTAAGTCATCCACAATGAACTGCATGACGTCATCATCCAGCTTTTCTATTTCCTTTTGTGGCATTCCGGTTTTTAATAGATATGCTTTGTTAGATAGAACAACATTATTATCTGCCTTTACATTGCAAATTACCATATTTAAGGACAGAATACAACAAATAAAAAATGCAAGACATGTTTTTAATTTTTTCATGATGAGTGGTCTCCTTTCATAAGTATTGTTGGATGGTTTTAGTTTTTTATTTATCCTTAGATTAGTGCACTATCTGAAAAGTAAATTCGTTCGTTAATATGGATGATAAAATAGAAAATTAATAAAAATGCTTGTAATTATTATATAAATATATGAAAAATAAATCAATAGTCAAAAAACATATAAATAAATATATGAATTTGTAAAAAACAACGATTTTGTAAAAAGAATGTAATTTTAGAGAGATATATACGTATAAAAAAATAAAACGTGATTTTAATTTGCAGTGATATGGATTCTATGATATAGTGTGGTAAAGTGATGCTGTGAAAAAAAACAAAACCCCGTCGGCAAACAAGGCGGGCAGCGCAGGAAAGGGGATCATAACAATGTATATTACATGTCTGGATGTAGAAGGAGTACTGGTACCGGAAATCTGGATCGCGTTTGCGGAGGCAAGCGGAATCCCGGAACTTAAAAAAACGACACGCGACGAGCCGGATTACGATAAACTGATGAGATGGAGACTTGGAATCTTAAAAGAGCATGGCCTTGGACTGAAAGAAATTCAGGCTACGATTGAAAAAATTGATCCGCTGCCGGGTGCAAGAGAGTTCCTTGACGAGCTGCGCACCTTCTCCCAGGTGATCCTGATCAGCGACACCTTCACGGAGTTTGCC
Organism: Blautia sp. AM47-4; assembly: GCF_003479865.1. Taxonomy (NCBI): domain Bacteria; kingdom Bacillati; phylum Bacillota; class Clostridia; order Lachnospirales; family Lachnospiraceae; genus Blautia; species Blautia sp. AM47-4. The sequence goes on along the minus strand of NZ_QUHY01000033.1, from coordinate 5,436 downwards.
GCGCCGCTGATGAAAAAACTGGGCTATCCGACGCTGTTCTGCAACTCTCTGGAAGTCGCAGACGACGGCGAGATCACAGGATTTAAGATGAGAGTTGAGCAGTCGAAGCTTACGACTGTAAAAGCACTGCAGTCCATCGGATTTGAGACGATCGCAAGCGGTGATTCCTACAACGACCTTGGCATGATTCAGGCAAGCAAAGCAGGCTTTCTGTTCCGCTCGACCGATAAAATCAAAGCCGACTATCCGCAGATTCCGGCGTATGAGACGTATGAGGAGCTGCTTGGCGCGATCAAAAAGGCAATGGATGAGAAGTAAACAAAAAAGGTGATTTCCGGCCGGAGGCTGCGACGAACGGTCAGGAAAACAGAAATATGGGGGTTTTATTACATGAGAAGAAGAATTCAGGTAGAAGCAGAAAAACCACAATTCTGCGTTACAACAGGAATTACATTTGCACAGGCGGATGCCTGGTTTGGAAACACGGTGCAGGATTTGAAGCTGGATTTGATTTACCCGCGGGATAACACCAGAAAATATCCGTGTGTGGTATGGATTTGCGGAGGGGCCTGGATCCAGATGGACCGCTCGGCACATCTTGCCTATCTGTCCGTACTGGCACATCAGGGATTCGTTGTTGCATCGGTAGAATACCGCACAAGCAATGAGGCAAAATTTCCGGCACCGCTGCAGGATGTGAAAGCAGGAATCCGTTATCTGCGTGCACATGCCGATCGCTTCAACATTGATCCGGACCGCATCGGTGTGATGGGAGAGTCTGCGGGCGGTTATCTGACCTGCATGGCAGCGCTTGCGACAGATCCCGTTTATGATGTGGGAGAAAATCTGGAATATTCCAGTGCCGTACAGGCCGCCTGCCCGTGGTACCCGCCGACCGATTTCCGCGGATTCCCGTACAGTGATCCGGAGCAGTGTGCGGCATCTCCGGAATCCCTTCTGATGGGCAAAAACGTGATGCGCCATCCGGAAGAAGCCCTCGCATGCTGTCCGGTCAGCTTCGTGACAAAAGCCGCACCGCCGTTTCTGATCATCCACGGAGAGGATGACCATACTGTTCCGTTCGGACAGGGAGAGGAACTGCACGACGAACTGGAAAAAGCGGGATGTGACGTCACACTGCTTTCGATCGAGGATGCCGACCACGCAGATCTCCATTTCTTCCAGAAGGAAGTGTGGGACGAAATCTGTGCGTTCTTCCGCGCAAAACTGTAAAAGAAGCAAAAGCAGAGTGAAAGTCCAGGAGATTTTCGCTCTGTTTTTTGATTGTTTGGGAGAATCTGTGGTGCAGCATTTTTTGCAGGATAAAGTCTACCCATCGGAGTTCTTTCCGTGTATAATGAATACAGGAAAGATCACAATGTGAACAGGAAGGAGGCCGCCATGGGAAGATTTTTAAATCCGGGAAATGAAGCATTTTCGGAAGTCATTCATTCAGAAATCTATGTAGATAAAACACCGCTTCTGGAATATACCAACAGAGTGATCAGTACTACATCAAAATTTATCTGCAGCAGCCGTCCGAGGCGTTTCGGAAAGTCGATCACAGCGGAGATGCTGTCGGCATATTACAGCAAAGGAAGTGATTCCAGAGAACTGTTTGCGGACTATGCGATTCATAAGGCGGAGTCCTTTGAAAAACATCTGAACCAGTATGATGTGATTCATTTTGATGTCCAGTGGTGCATGATGGATGCCGGAAATGCGGATTGCGTTGTGGAATATATCAATAACGGAATTCTGCAGGAACTGAAGGAAAAATACGGAGAACTGATTCCGGATACTGTGAAGACGGTTTATGGGGCGATGTCCTATATTAAGGCTGCTGCGGGAAACAAATTTGTTGTCATCATCGATGAATGGGATGTACTGATCCGAGATGAAGCGCAGAACCATAAAGTGCAGGAAGAATATATTGATTTTTTAAGAGGCATGTTCAAAGGATCGGAACCGTCAAAATATATTGCACTGGCGTATCTGACAGGAATTCTGCCGATCAAGAAATTAAAGACACAGTCCGCCCTCAACAATTTCGAAGAATTCACCATGCTGGATGCAGGAAGAATGGCACCGTATGTTGGCTTTACAGAAGCGGAAGTGCATGATTTATGCGACCGGTACGGACAGAACTATGAACAGGTGAAATCATGGTATGATGGATATTCTCTGGAAGGGTATCAGGTATATAATCCCAAAGCCGTTGTCAGCCTGATGCTGAACGGAAAATATAAAAGCTACTGGTCCAATACCGGCAGCTATGAAGCAATCGTGCCACTGATTAACATGAATTTCGACGGACTGCGGGCAGTTATCATAGAAATGATGTCGGGGGCCGCCGTGGATGTGGATGTGACGTCTTTCCAGAATGATACTGTAAGCTTTGCCAACCGGGATGATATACTGACGTATCTGATCCATCTCGGATATCTGGCTTACGATCAGGACAGGCAGCAGGTTTTTATTCCGAATGAGGAAATCAGACATGAACTAAACAATGCGGTGAAACGCAACAAATGGAATGAAATGATTACTTTTCAGAAGGAATCCACAGATCTGCTGGATGCAACCCTGGATATGGATGAAAAAGCGGTAGCGGATGGCGTAGAGCGAATTCATCAGGAGTACAGTTCGGTGATCCAATATAATGATGAAAATTCCCTGAGCAGCGTGCTTACGATAGCATATTTAAGCTCCATGCAGTATTATTTCAAACCCGTAAGAGAGCTGCCGGCTGGGCGTGGTTTTGCAGATTTTGTTTATCTTCCGAAACCGGAATACAGAACAAGTTATCCGGCGCTGCTGGTAGAACTTAAGTGGAACAAAAGCACAGATACAGCTATGGAACAGATCCGGGACAAAAAATATCCGGATTCTATTCTGGAATACACAGGAGATCTTCTTCTTGTGGGGATCAACTATAATAAAAAGACGAAAGAACATGAATGCAGGATTGAAAAGATAAAAAAATAGAAAACAAAATGCAGAGAAGAAAAACGTCATACTATGGATGAGGGATTCATGGTATGACGTTTTTGCAAACATTTGAGTCGATCCGAAACAGGAATGAACGATTAGATTTTAGGAATTTTTTTCAAAAAAGTCCTTGATCGGTAGCAACTCCCGGGTGATAAACTAAAGCTACAAAGACAGGGAAATAACAAAATATCACACATCAAAATAAAACAGGGAGGTTATGATGATGAATTTTACATTAAGCAATCAGGTGCAGATCCCGGCAGTGGGAATCGGAACTTTTATGATGACACCGGATCAGGCAGAGCAGGCGGTTGTGGACGCATTAGCATGCGGATACCGCATGATTGATACTGCACAGGCTTATATGAACGAGCGTGCAGTTGGGCGCGGAGTTAAAAGATCCGGGGTGGCAAGAGAGGACATTTTCATCTCGACCAAAATATGGGCGAGCCAGTATCTGACAGAAGGAACGGTAGAAAAGAGCCTGGAACTGCTTGGAACCGACTACATCGATCTGATGTTTATCCATCAGCCGGCAGGCGACTTTATGGCAGGCTACCGCAAACTGGAAAAAGCGTACAAAGAGGGCAAAATCAAAGCTATCGGTATTTCCAATTTCCAGGGTGAAAAGTTGAAAAAACTGCTGGAAGAGTGCGAAATCAAACCGCATGTGATCCAGATGGAAGCGCATCCGTATTACCGCGATGAGGAGACTATTTCCGCACTTGCTCCGTGCGGCTGCCGTGTGATGGCATGGTATCCGTTGGGACACGGTGATCATGCACTGCTTGAGGAGCCGATTGTCAAAGAACTTGCGGAAAAATATGAAAAGAGCACCGCGCAGGTGATCTTAAGATGGCACACCCAGGTTGGAAATATCGTCATCCCGGGTTCTACGAATCCGGAGCACATCAAGGCAAACCTCGATATCTTCGGTTTCGAACTGACCGACGAAGAGATGAAGAAAATGGAAGGCCTGAATAAAAACGTGCGTTACTATTACCCGGATGAGGAAAAACTGGCAGCATATGTGAATATGAAGATCGATTTGGACAGCCAGAAATAAAATAAATACGGCCTGCCAAAGATGGAAGAACATGTGTTTACTGCATTTATTTGATAAGAAAGGGAAACAAAAATGGAATATAAAGTATTGACAAATGGTATAAAAATGCCGATGGAGGGTTTTGGGGTTTTTCAGGTAAGAGATAAAGAAGAGTGCAAAGAATCTGTATTAAATGCCATCCGGGCGGGCTATCGTCTGATCGACACGGCGGCTTCTTATACAAATGAAGATGCCGTTGGGGAAGCCGTCCGTGAGGCGATTGCAGAAGGAATCTGCACCCGCAAAGAACTGTTCATCACATCCAAGATGTGGGTTCAGGATATGCAGAATTATGAAATGGCAAAGAAAGCCATCGATCATTCGATTGAGACGCTTGGCGTGGAATATCTTGATCTTTATTTGCTGCACCAGGCAATGAAAGATTATTTCAGTGCATGGCGTGCTATGGAGGATGCATACAAAGAAGGAAAGTTAAGAGCCATCGGTGTTTCCAATTTTTATCCTCATGTGCTGGCCAACTTCTGCGAAACAGTAGCAATCCGTCCTATGGTAAATCAGATTGAAATGCACCCGTACTTCACGCAGGAGCCGGCGTTAAAAGTTATGGAAGAGTATCAGATTGTGCCGGAGGCATGGGCACCGCTCGGTGGAGGCCGTCACAATCCGTTTGAAAACGAGATGGTAAAAGAAATCGCTGACGTACACGGAAAGACCGTAGGACAGATTGTTCTGCGCTGGAATGTACAGCGCGGCGTTGTGGTCATTCCGAAATCGGTTCACAAGACGAGAATCGAAGAGAATTTTCAGATCTGGGATTTTACACTGACCGAAGAGGAAATGCAGAGAATCAGCTCACTGGATCTCGGCTATCAGGGAACTGCGGTAAAACATTTTGATCCGGAATTTGTTAAAATGTGTAATACCAGAAAAATCCACGAATAAAACAGGGCGGTTCGTTTTCCGACTGCGGTAAGATCGTTTCCGCACAGGCAGACGTTGCGTTCCTGGACCCTTTGGGTCAGAAATAAAAGTCAAAAATAAGAAAAGCCAGAAACGCTGTGCATCGTTTGCTTCTGGCTTTTTTTGCTTGATAAAAAACGTTTCACGTACGAAACACCTGTACCGATATCTTCGTCACATATTCTTTCACAGACGCCGTTGCCAGTTCGTCGATCACTGCTTCTTTGTAGGAATACTGGCCCGTCGAAAAATGGTTCTGGTCGATCCAGTCGAAGAGGGTTTTGTAGGTGTCTTTTGAAAACGGCGCGTCGCATTCTCGTTACTTTAGCCTGCAAATAAAAAGTCAATACTAAAATTGAAGAAAGTTAAAAAACTTTACAGGTTAAAAATTAGGCATTAAAATAAGGCCACCACAA
>NZ_QUHY01000032.1:0-28991 GCF_003479865.1 Blautia sp. AM47-4 | reverse complement strand
TATTTTCACTATATCACCTTTTCTACTAACATGCAATACAAATTATATTTTTACTAACATGCAATACAAATTATATTTTTATAAGTTTTCAATAATGTAAAGTTTATATTATTGAATAATTCTTAAATAGTCTAAAATATAAAAAGCATCAGATTATTTTCCAATGCTTTTTACATAACAGTTATTCAAAAATGTTTTTCAACTCACAGACCTCGTCTGAACCCGCAGAATATTTCCCGCACTCTTATTCTGCCCCTCTATCTTACCATAAATTCCGCCAACGTCAATTAGTTATTCCTCCCTTCAAATCCTCTATTTATTTTGTATATCTAAAATCCGTATATTTTTATTCTGCATTTCAATCATATTTTTGTTGAATGGACTACAAGAAACTGTTATACTCAATATACGGGTGCTGCCATAACGGTAGGCGGTTAGTCCTTCTACGGAGGGACTGTGACTCTCCGATTACATAGAAACCCTTTATATGGGAATTCCTTGGAAAGGAGGGCTAAGCCATGAGTATTATCGACTTCATAGCAGTTGTAAGTTTCGGCTTAACCTGCTTTAGCCTTGGATACAACTTCGGCAAAGATACTGCGAAATCACAAAAATAGCCGCCCAGTCCTGCAAACTTTGGCGACTATTTTTACATAAACCAATAAATATGGACTAACCGTCTATCGGTAGCACTCTTTTCAATATCATAATATCATGCATTTCAGAATATGTCAAAATCTTCTTTTCACATATCCCGAAATCTCCGATACCTCTCCTCTACCAGTTCTTCCCCATCCATCTTCTCATACTTTTCCAGGAATCTCAGAATTTTGCCTCTCAATTCTTCACACACCACTGGCATTGTGTCCACCGTAAACTCCCCCGGCTCTTCCACAATCTCTTCTACAATTCCCAGTTCCTTCAAATCCCCCGCCGTCAGCTTCATCACCTCGGCGGCCTCCGGCGCGCGTTTGCCGTCTTTCCACAGGATGCTTGCAAATCCCTCCGGCGACAGGATGGAGTAGATGGCATTCTGCATCATCCACACTTCATCCGCCACGGCGAGTGCCAGTGCACCGCCGCTGCCGCCTTCTGAAATGACAATAGAAAGAACCGGCGTTTTTAACGCTGACATTTCATACAGGTTCCGCGCAATCGCCTCGCCCTGGCCGCGTTCTTCGGCTTCCATTCCGCAGAAGGCGCCTGGGGTATCTACGAGACAGATAACAGGCCTGTGGAATTTTTCGGCCTGTTTCATCAGACGCAGGGCTTTGCGGTAGCCCTCCGGGGACGGCATGCCGAAATTGCGGCGGATGTTTTCTTTCGTATCCGCGCCTTTCGCCTCGGCGATGACCGTGACCGGTGTGCCGTCAAACGATGCAATACCGCCGATGATCGCCGCATCATCGCCATACAGTCGATCACCATGAAACTCAATAAAATCAGGAAACAGCTCCCGAATATAATCTTCTCCCACCGGTCGGTCCTTTTTCCGCGCTTTCTGCACACAGTCCCAAGCCGATGTTTTCTCTCCCGTTTCTGGTGCTGCCAAAGACCGCTTCACGTCTCCATCCCCCAAAGTCAGCACTTCCGAGGAAACTTCGATATCTTTCCCATGCATCCGCAGAATCTCCGACAGCACCTCTTTCGCCTCTTCTCTTGGCAGAATCCGATCCACAAACCCATGCTCCACCAGAAACTCCGCCCGCTGGAACCCTTTCGGCAGTTTCTGTCCTATTGTCTGCTCAATAACCCTCGGTCCCGCAAACCCGATCAGCGCATGCGGCTCCGCCAGAATAATATCCCCCAGCATCGCCCAGCTCGCCGTCACGCCGCCCGTCGTCGGGTCCGTCAGCACACTCACATACAAAAGCCCCGCATCACTGTGTCTTTTCAGCGCCGCCGACGTCTTCGCCATCTGCATCAGAGAAACAATCCCCTCCTGCATCCGCGCCCCTCCCGAGCACGCAAACAAAATCACCGGCAGCGAGAGCTTCGTCGCCCTCTCCACCGCCCGCGTAATCTTCTCCCCAACAGCCTCACCCATACTGGCCATCATAAACCTGCCATCACAGACCCCGATCACCGTCTCCATCCCGTTGATCCGTCCCTTACCAGTCACAACAGCCTCCGTAAGTCCTGTTCTCTCCTGCAGAGCCCTCACCTTCTCTTCATACCCCGGAAACCCCAGCGGATTCCCCGCCGTCATCCCCTGATCCCATTCCTCAAAACTCCCATCATCCAGAAGAAACTCAATCCTCCGATACGCATGCACCCGAAAATAATTCCCACACTTCGGACAAATATAAAGATTCCTCTTCACATCCTCCGTAAAAATAGCCCCCTTACAAGCATTACACTTCTTCAAAATCCCCTGCGGCGCCTCCGGCACCACCCCATCCGCCGTGTGCTCCTTCCGAAACACCGTCTTCTTAAAATACTTACCCAGCATCATACCACCATCACTCCTTACGTCATAACACTTTCACTCTATTGTCACCATAACAATCTTCCAACTACACACCTCACCCATCGAGGCATTCATTCTCTCTTCACCGCTCACTCCTGTCATCCCAGCCGCCACCCGCCCGCGTGTCGCTGACCACACTCTCCCAGTCGTGTGTCTGATCTCAGCCGCCCGGCAGTACAGCAGAGGGGGACGGCGCATTTGCAGGAGGAACTATAGCAAGACCCGAAAATAATGCAAAAAAGGCAGTGCTGCAGAGCGCGAATTGCAAGGAACAGATTTGAAGGCGTACCGGGGTACGACGAAAATCTGTGACGCAGTAATTCACGCTCTGCGGTGCTGAATTTTTTGCATTATTTTCGGGGATTGCTATAGAAACACTTAGGCTTCCAGAATTTGCGTTATTTTCAAAAATCCAACTGTCTGAGCGACAGCGAGTTTTGGATTTTTGAAAATGGTTTTAGCAAATGCTGGAGGCCTTAGTGTTTCTTTCCTCTGAAACCGCGCCGTCCCCCTCTGCTGTACTGCCGGGCGGCGTCCGTCTCTTACAATCTCTCCGTCAACCGCTCCACAAACTCAATATCCGCCCTCCCGGCCAGATACTCCTCTTCATTTAAAATAGAATACAAATAATCAACGTTAGTGTCGACTCCCTCGATGACGACTTCCCCCAGCGCACTCCTCATCCGCGCAATCGCCTCCTCACGCGTCCTCCCATGCACAATCAGTTTCGCCAGCATCGAATCATAAAACGCCGGAATCACATACCCGTCATACGCCGCCGTATCCACCCGTACTCCAAATCCACCAGGCAGATGCATCTCCGTAATCTTCCCCGGACAAGGCCTGAAATTCTTCGCCGGATTCTCCGCATTAATCCTGCACTCAATCGCATGCCCCGAAAGCCGGACCTCCCCCTGCGTCACCGACAGCGGCATCCCCGAAGCCACCCGAAGCTGCTCCTGAATCAGATCCACCCCCGTGACCCACTCCGTCACCGGATGCTCCACCTGAATCCGCGTATTCATCTCCATAAAATAAAAATTGCCGTCCGGCTCCAGCAGAAACTCAATCGTCCCCGCATTCACATAATGCGCCGCCTTCGCCGCCCGGACCGCCGCCGAGCCCATCCGCTCCCGCAGCGTGTCATCAATCGCCACACAAGGCGACTCCTCAATCATCTTCTGATGATTCCTCTGAATCGAACAGTCCCGCTCCCCAAGATGAATCACATTCCCGAACGAGTCCGCCATAATCTGAAACTCCACATGACGCGGATGACGAATCAGCCGCTCCACATACATCGTCCCGTCCGCAAACGAACTTTTAGCCTCCTTCTGCGCCGTCTGAAACGCACTCTGGAACTCCCCGCGCGTCTCCGCCATGCGCATACCCTTGCCGCCGCCTCCAAGCGCCGCCTTAATCATCACCGGAAAACCAATCCGGTCGGCCTCAGAAAGACCCGTCTCCCAGTCAAAAACAGGTTCCTTCGTCCCCGGAATCACCGGCACACCGGCTGCCTGCATCGTATTTCGCGCCTCAGACTTATTACCCAGCCGGTCCATCACCTCAGGAGATGGCCCAATCCACGTAATGTGGCACTCCTGGCATCTCCGCGCAAACGTGCTGTTCTCCGACAGGAATCCAAATCCCGGATGAACCGCATCCGCCCCCGTCACAAGCGCCGCACTCAAAATACGTTCCATATTTAAATAACTGTCCTTCGACGGCGCCGGCCCGATGCACACCGCCTCATCCGCGAGCTGCGCATGCAGTGCCTCCCGGTCCGCCTCCGAATAAACAGCGACCGTGAGAATTCCCATCTCACGGCATGCCCGGATAATCCGGACCGCGATCTCCCCACGGTTTGCAATCAAAACTTTTCGAATCATTGTGCTGCCCCCACCATAAAGGTCAGTTCCGCCTGCGCGACCACCTTGCCGTCGACCGAAGCAACCGCTTCCCCGACGCCCATCGGTCCCTTGTGGCGGATAATTTTCGTCTCCAGACGAAGTTTGTCTCCCGGTTTCACTTTTCCCTTAAAACGGCACTTGTTGATGCCGCCGAAAAATGCAATTTTTCCCTTATTCTCGTCAAGAGAAAGAATCGCAACCGCACCGACCTGCGCCAGCGCCTCGATAATCAGCACGCCCGGCATCACCGGCTCCTGCGGAAAATGACCGGCAAAAAAGTCCTCGCGGTACGTCACACATTTGTATCCAATACCGAATTCGCCCGGTTCAAAATCTTCTATGTAATCCACCAGCAGAAACGGATGTCTGTGTGGAATAATCTCCTGAATCTGTTTCGTTGTCAAACTGTTCATTCGCTGCTTCCTTTCTCGTCCCGGCTTTACGCTTTCACCCGGAACAGCGGTTTTCCGTAATCAACCATCTCGCCGTTTTTCACCAGAACCTCCGCAATCACGCCGTCCACTTCACTCTCGATCTCATTCATCAGCTTCATGGCCTCCACGATTGCTACGACCTGTCCCTTTTTCACGGTGTCGCCAACCTTCACAAACGGCTCGGCATCCTCTGCCGGAGCTGTATAAAACGTTCCGACCAGCGGGGATGTCACAAAAACGCCTTCTTCTGCTTCACTGTGCTCCTCAGCCGCTGTATTTTTTCCTGCCGTTTCTTTTCTCTCCGGCATGGCTGCTTCTTTCACTGTCACGCCATTTGCTCCGCCCATCATCTCTGCCATCTGCAGACCGGCACCGGATGGAACCCCGCTCATCTGCACCTGCACCGGAGCTGCTTTTCCATGCTCCATGGCAATCTTGATCCCATCAGCCTCGTAATCAAACGCGGTCAGCGAAGAATCCGAAACTTTATCAATCAACTGTAAAATCTGATCTAATTCCATCTTATTTTCCTTTCTGCACCGGAACACGATGCCGCTTTATTCATATTTCTGAAACAGCAGCACCGCATTGTGGCCGCCAAAACCAAGGGAATTGCTCATTGCCAGTTTCACATCGGTTTCCACCGGAGCGCCGATGCAGTAATTCAGATCGCATTCCGCATCTGCTTCCTTTGTTCCAACCGTCTGATGCACGAAGCCGTCCTGAATGGATTTCGCACAGACAACAGCTTCCACACCGCCTGCCGCGCCGAGCAGATGACCGACCATCGATTTCGTCGAGTTGACCAGCACATGGTCTGCCGCATCACCGAAGGCTTTCCGGATCGCACGCGTTTCAAACAGATCGTTGTGATGTGTAGACGTTCCGTGTGCATTAATATAAGTAACTTCTTCCGGTTTTACTCCCGCTTCTTCCATCGCAAGCTCCATCGCACGTGCCGCACCGCTTCCATCTTCCAATGGAGAAGTAATGTGGTACGCATCGCAGGTTGCGCCGTATCCGACTACCTCTGCATAGATCTTCGCGCCGCGCTGTTTCGCGTGCTCCAGCTCCTCAAGTACGAGAATGCCGGCGCCCTCGCCCATGACGAAACCGTTCCGGTCTTTATCAAACGGAATCGAAGCCCGCAACGGATCTTCCGACTCGGAAAGTGCGGTCAGTGCCGAAAAGCCTGCCACGCCGACCGGCGTAATTGCGCTCTCCGCGCCGCCTGCCACGCAGATGTCCGCATCGTTGTACTGAATTGCGCGGAAGGCATCGCCAATGCAGTGCGTTCCTGTCGCACACGCCGTCACCACGCTGGTACATTTTCCTTTCGCGCCGAGTGCAATCGCAACGTTTCCCGCCGCCATGTTCGCAATCATCACCGGAACGGTAAACGGGTTGACGCGGGAAGGATTTCTGGCATCAATTTTGGCTTTCGCCTGCTCGCATGCATTCAGATCACCGACACCGGAGCCCACCAGAACGCCGACGCGGAACGGATCTTCATTCTCCATGGAAATGCCGGCATCTGCAAACGCTTCTTTTGCTGCCGCAACGGCATACTGGGAGAAAGTTCCCATTCGTCTTGCCGCCTTGAAATCCATGCGTTCTTTTGCCACGAAGCCTTTGACCTCGCCTGCCAGATGTACTTTATATTCTGCTGTATCAAATTTCGTAATCGTTCCGATTCCGCAGGCTCCCTTGCGGACGCCGTTCCAGAATTCCTCCACGGTATTTCCAATCGGGGTTACCGCACCCAGCCCTGTGATGACTACTCTTCTCTTCATTCCAACTCTCCTTTTCTTAGATCACCATGCCGCCGTCGCAGTGAATCACCTGTCCGGTGATGTAAGCTGCCGCTTCGGATGCCAGAAATGCGGCCAGGTTTGCCACATCCTCCGGCTTTCCGAAATGGCCGAGAGGAATCTGGGATACGGATGCTTCTTTCACTTTATCCGAAAGAACCTCCGTCATATCGGTCTCAATAAAGCCCGGCGCAATCGCATTGACGCGGATGCCGCGGGATGCCAGTTCCCGTGCCGCTGTTTTCGTCAGGCCGATCACACCTGCTTTCGATGCCGCATAATTTGCCTGTCCGGCGTTTCCTGCCACGCCGACCACAGAAGCCATGTTGATGATGCAGCCGCTCTTCTGACGGATCATCGGCCGTGCCGCAAAGCGGATGCAGTTGAACGTTCCCTTGAGGTTTGTCTCAATGACACGGTCGAAGGCTTCCTCCGACATGCCCATCAGAAGGCCGTCCTTTGTGATGCCCGCGTTGTTGACCAGAATATCGATTTTCCCATACAAAGCAAGAATTTCCTTCATCCACGCTTCACACGCCGCAAAATCCGATACATTGCACTGCATCACACAGCCGTCTCCTCCTGCCGCGCGGATTCCCGCAAGCACGGTTTCGGCCGCCTCTTTCAAACCATTGTAATTGATGACAACAAAGGCTCCCTCCGCCGCCAGTTTTTCTGCAATCGCACGCCCGATTCCGCGGGATGCGCCCGTTACTACTGCTGTTTTTCCACTTAACATCTCATTCTCCTGCTGCATAATCCACTATCTATAATAAAGTTTCGCACACCTGATGCATTTCCTCATAGGTGCGGATATTGTAACCTTTTACATCCCGGTTGATTTTTCTTAAAAAGCCGGTCAGTGTTCTTCCCGGTCCGATCTCCACGAAGGTATCAACGCCGTCCGCAATCATTGCCTCGATGCTCTGCTGCCACCGCACACCGGATGCCACCTGCTGGATCAGAAGGCCGCGCGTCAGTGCAGTATCACGCACATACTGGCCGGTTACATTCGTCACATACGGAATCTTCAACTCCATAAAGCCGACGCCCTCGAGCGCTTCGGTCAGCCCCTGGGACGCAGCTTCCATCATCGGGGAATGGAACGGGCCGCTTACGTTCAGCGGAAGTACCCGCTTTGCGCCTGCTTCTTTTAACTTTTCCGAAGCCTCTGCCACTGCCGCCTCATATCCGGTGATGACAATCTGACCCGGGCAGTTGTAATTGGCAATGTAGGCGCCGGAAATCCCGCTCAAAATCTCTTCGATTTTTGCAGCTTCCATGCCGAGCACCGCCGCCATCGCGCCCTCGCCTGCCGGAACAGCCTCCTCCATCAGGATGCCTCTTCTGCGGACGACCTTCATCGCATCCGCCATTTCCATACCGCCGGCGGACACAATCGCGTTGTACTCGCCAAGGCTGAGGCCCGCTGTCACATCCGGCGTAAGGCCGCACGCCCGGATGGACTGCTCCATCGCCATTCCGGTTGTCAGCAGTGCAATCTGGGTAAACTCTGTCTGATCCAGATGTTCATTTTCCTCAAAACAGAGTTTTTTCATATCAATCCCGATCAGCTCGGATGCCATATCGTAGACAGCTCTCGCTTTCGGACATGCTTCATAAAAATCCGCGCCCATGCCGACACACTGGGAACCCTGTCCCGGAAACATAAATGCTGTTTTACTCATAACCGCGCCGGTGCTCCTTTCAGAAGTTCTTCCATCTCATTCATCATCTGTTCTATGATTTCTTTGCAGCTTTTCTCGTCTTTTACCATACCTGCAATCTGACCGGACATCACGCTTCCGGTTTTGACATCACCGTCCACAACGGCTCTTCGAAGACCGCCGAGCGTCAGTTTTTCCAGCTCTTCGAACGGAGCTCCCTCTTTTTCCAGTTCCAGATAATGACGTGTCATCTCATTTCGGATCGCCCGCACCGGATGACCGGTTGTGCGGCCTGTCACGCGGGTATCAATATCTTTCGCCTTGATCACCAGCTGCTTGTAATTTTCATGCACAACGGCCTCTTTCGAAGCGACAAAACGCGTTCCCATCTGAACCGCCTCGGCACCCAGCATAAAGGCTGCTGCCATGCCGCGTCCGTCCGCAATTCCACCGGCCGCAATGACTGGAATTTTTACGGCATCTGCCACCTGCGGAACGAGTGCCATCGTTGTCGTCTCGCCGATATGGCCGCCGGACTCACATCCTTCTGCCACAACGGCATCTGCGCCTGCGCGCTCCATTCGTCTTGCAAGAGCCACGGAAGCGACCACCGGGATGACGCGGATACCAGCGTTTTTCCACAGTTCCATATATTTCTCCGGATTTCCTGCGCCCGTCGTAACGACTTTTACGCCTTCCTCGGCAACCACTTTTGCCACCTCATCCGCATACGGCTCATCAGCATGATGTTGACGCCGAACGGTTTGTCCGTCAGTTTTTTTGCTTCGCGGATTTCATTCCGAACCCACTCTGCCGGTGCCGCCGATGCTCCGATGAGGCCAAGGCCGCCGGCCTCGGAAACTGCCGCTGCCAGATGATGCTCCGCCACCCAGGCCATGCCGCCCTGAATGACTGGATACTGAATCCCGAGTAATTTTGTCACTTCTGTGATCATGAATCGCTTCCTCCTGCTTCCCGATCTTTCTTAGTTTTTGTGCTGCTCCAGATACTCTGCAACATCACCGACAGTTACCATCGTTTCCAGATCCTCGGTCGGGATTTCCACGCCGCAGGTGTCCTCGAGGGACATGACCATTTCAAACAGATCCAGGGAATCTGCTCCGAGATCCTCTTTGAAGGAAGTCTCCGCTGTGATGGTATCGATGTCTGCTCCCAGTGCTTCTGCTACGGTTTCTTTTACTTTTTCTAACATGTTTTTGTCCTCACTTTTTTTCTTATTCTTCTTATTTTATATGGGCGTTTCTTACCATTCCAGGTACGCCGCGCCCCAGATCAGTCCTGCTCCGAAACCGGAGAGAACGATTCTCTGTCCTTTTTGGGCTCTGCCGGACCGGTTCCACTCATCCAGCAGAATCGGAATGCTCGCCGCACATGTATTGCCGTATGCTTCGATATTCCGCGGAAATTTTTCTTTCGGTGCTTTCAGTCGTTTTGCCACGCCGTCGATGATGCGGCTGTTTGCCTGATGAAGGATGAAGGCATCAATCTCCTCGACCGGCACCTCGGCTTCTTTCAGCACCTCGCGGATGACTTCCGGCACGCGGGATAAAGCAAACTGGAACACGGCACGGCCGTCCATCTGCAGATACGTTCCCTTTTCGCAGGTCAGCGACACGCCTTTTTCTCCATCGGAATGGATCTTTTCGCACGCTTTTGTCTCCTGTTCCTCCGCCGTCAGCACAATGGCTCCCGCGCCGTCCCCGAACAGAATGCAGGTTCCGCGGTCGTGCCAGTCCACCAGGCGGCTCAGGGCATCTGCGCCGATCAGCAGCACGTTTTTTGCCTTGCCGCTCCGGATATACAGCTGGCCCAGTTCATACACCGCAAGAAACCCGGTGCAGGCGGCGCTGACATCGAGACAGGCGGCACGGAAAGCACCGATTTCATCCTGCACAAGACAGGCGGTATTCGGAAAGATACTCTCCGACGAAGAGGTTCCGACGAGAATCAGATCCAGCTCTGTCGAACAGATCCCGGCATTTTCCAGCGCTCTTCTCGCCGCCTTTACTGCCATTTGGGCAACTGTCTCCTCCCCGGCTATGTGGCGCGCACCGATTCCCGTCCGCTCCCGGATCCAGATATCGCTCGTATCCACCATCTTTTCCAGATCTTCATTTTTCCATATCGTCTCCGGTACATACGAACCGGTTCCCGCAATTCTGCCGTTTTTCACCTTACTGTCCTCTTGCTTATTTCATTCTCAAACATTTTTCTTTTCAAATGTTTTGATATTCAAAGTATATCATCAAAATTCATTTTGTCAACCTTTTTTTATTGCTTTTTCCATTTCCCACTTCTATAATGAAACTATGTTCGGGATTTTTTCGAAACTATTTTTTCCGGATTCTATTATTTTGAGCCCCGGCGCAGGTTCTCTATCGAACACTCCGGCAGGCTCCAGAAAGGACACCAAACTTATGCAGGTTCCAATGTCATCCTATCTTGTGGAAATCAAACCACAGATTCAGGAACTGATCCGTCTGCTCGAGCGCGAATTCGATTATGTCAGCGTGCTCTGCACCGATGTCAAAGGTACGACCTACCGCGTCAGCATGCATCAGACCACCGTCGGCGATTATCACTTCTGTGAACGCGGCTTCGTTGTCCGTGCATGGCAGGACGGTTCCTACACCGAATATTCCTTCAACAACCTCACCGATGCCACAGATCTTGCGGAGGAAATTACTTCCGCGCTGAAATCCGAATTTCAGGCATTAAAGGCACTCGGCATCGCGCAGATGGAGTCTCCTCTCGTGCAGGAAGAAGCCATCACCAAAACGATGCAGAATGAAATCGAGATTGACCCGGAGACCGTCTCCGCAGAGGAGATTCTCTCCCACCTTCGGAAGCTCTGCAACGCCGGCGCTGCCCATGAAGGAATTCTGGAATTCCAGAGTACCGTCAGCTTCGCCCGTGTCAACAAGCTGTTCCTCTCCTCCAAAAAGGATCTGATGCAGTCCTACGCTTTCTCGGAGGGCTCCCTTTCCGCAATCGGCACAGAAAACGGAAAACAGAATATGTCGTACCGTTCCTGCTCCGGCCTGAAAGGCGTGGAAATCTTAAATGAGATGGATGCGATTGTTGAGGAAATCATCGCCGTTCTGTACGACAAGCTCCACTCCGATCCGGTCATCCCTGGCATGTACGATGTCATCACCGCACCGGATGTCACCGGCGTGATTGCACACGAAGCATTCGGCCACGGTGTCGAGATGGATATGTTTGTCAAAAACCGCGCACTCGCCAAAGAGTATATCGGCAAGCCTGTTGCCTCCCAGCTCTCCTCCATGCACGACGGAGCAGTCGGCGCACAGCAGGTCAGCAGTTATCTTTTTGATGATGAGGGAACGCCCGGCACCGACACCACGGTCATCGACCACGGTACACTCGTTACCGGCATCAGCGATCTCGTAAGCGCACTCCGCCTTGGCACCACGCCGACCGGAAACGGAAAACGCGAGAGCTTCGAGCGCAAAGTCTACTCCCGTATGACCAACACCTACTTCACCGCAGGCACAGATAAACTCGATGATATGATCGCTTCGATTGAGCACGGCTATCTTCTCGAAAGCGTTCAGTCCGGTATGGAAGACCCGAAACACTGGGGCATCCAGTGCATGGTCGGACTCGGCCGCGAGATCAAAGATGGTAAGCTGACCGGAAAAGTCGTATCTCCTGTCACCCTGACCGGCTACGTTCCGGATCTCTTAAAGAGCATCTCCATGGTTTCCGACAAAGAAGAGCTCTTCGGCTCCGGCATGTGCGGAAAAGGTCACAAAGAATGGGTCAAAGTCAGCGATGGCGGCCCGTATCTGAAATGTAAAGTGAGGTTAGGCTGATGAACGAATTATACGATGTATTAAAAACAAGCAAAGCCAGCGACTTTCTGATCCGCGAAGAGCAGACCGAATCCCGCGAGGCATTTTTCATCGGTCAGAAGCTCGACATGAGCCGCGCGAAAAAAGTAACTCATACGTTTCTGACCGTCTTTGTCGACAGTGAGGATGGAAAATTCCGCGGAAGCGCAGAAAAAGAGATCCACCAGGGCATTTCCCGCGAAGAAATGAAGCAGGAAATTGACCAGGCGCTGTTCGCCGCACAGTTTGTGCAGAACCCATGGTACCCTGTTGCAGAGCCATCGGATGCCCAGGCAAGCGCCGACATGGCTGATGCTTCCCGCGATCTTACCGCTAAACTCGTAAAACTGGTGCAGGCTATGCAGGAAATCAAGGCGGAAGAGGATTCCCGCGTAAACTCCTATGAGATTTTCGTCAACCAGAAGCAGACACACATCCGCAATTCCCGCGGTGTCGATGTCACCTTCTCCGGCTTTGACTGCGAGATCGAGGTTGTCACAAACTCCCGCAAGGATGATCATGAGATTGAGATCTACAAGGATCTCCGCTTCTCCGACAAATCTGCCGAGAAGATCATCGCCGAAGTGCGCGGAATGTTCCACACTGGCCGCCAGCGTCTGAATGCTGTTCCGACCCGCCAGAACGAGCACGCCGATGTTCTCTTAAGCGGAGACGCCGTCGGCAGTTTCTTCCAGTATTTTGCTATGCATACCAATGCTTCTTATCAGTACATGGGCGTCGCAAAGGCAAAAATTGGTGAAGCCATCACCGGTGCGGATGCGGATCCGCTGAATATCCGCCTCGTGCCGACGCTCGACGGCTCTGCCAAAAACGCGCCGTACGACGAAACCGGTATGCCGGTAGCCGAGCGCGTTCTGTTTGAAAACGGCATCTGCCGCTCCTACTGGGGCAGCCTTCAGCATGCCCATTATATCGGCATGAAGGATACTACTTCCATGAATAACATGGTAGTTGAAGGCGGTTCGAAAACACTCGACGAGCTGCGCAGCATGCCGCATATAGAAATCACCGATTTCAGTGCGTTTGATATGGATGCCGTAAGCGGCACCTGCGGCGGTGAGATCCGGCTCGCGTATGAGAGCGACGGAACCACCTCCCATCCGACAACCAGCGGATCACTTTCCGCCCGTTATGACGATGTGCTGAAAAATCTGACTTTCTCGAAAGAGACACAGCAGATAAACAACCGCGTGGTACCGTGTGCGGTACTGCTGCGGGATGTGACGGTGGCGGGAGAATAATTTTTCATTCTGCAGCATACGAAAAAGGAGCATCTCCAGGTTTCAAGTTCGAAACCGGAGATGCTCCTTTTTAATTTTCTGTGTTTATGTTCAGTCTTTTCTTCGTCTTCTGGATTTCTTTTTGCTTCCAAAATCCGGAACAACGACCAGGGTGTTAAGACCCAGATAAGTTTCAACATCTTCTGCCGTTTTGATATTGTCATTCAGCACAGTCTGCAGTGTCAGAATTGCCAAAACAAGAACAAAATTTCTAAACAGTAATGGGGTCTGACCCCAATGTGGTTATTTATAATCGTGTGTTTTCAGTGTTGTCGTAATCAGGTTGTGGACCGGCGTATCGTCTTCCACGGCCAGTATCAATGTCTTATTCATTTAAATTCACCTCACTGAGCGGCAGCGTAAAACGAAAATGACAGCCGTGCGGAGCGCAGTCACGAAGCACCAGTTCCCCGCCATGCGCATTTACAATGGAGCGGCACAGCGCCAGCCCAAGGCCAAGGCTTCTGCGGCTGTCACTCACCTTATTTTTTCCGGAATAGAACATTTCAAATACATGCTCCCTGCACTCCGCCGGAATGCCGGGTCCATTATCCTCCACCGCAATCCATACGTTTTTTTCTTCTTTTCCGGCTGTAATCCGGATCTTGGATCCTGCCTGTGTATATTTTACTGCATTGTTGATCAGGTTTACCAATACCTGTACAATCAGCTTTGCATCCATGCGGGCGAGCAGTACATCTTCCCCGCAGTCCACCGTAATTTTATGTTCGTTTTTCCGCCGTTCTACATGGCGCAGCGCCTCACGGACTACATCCTCAACCACCTGATCGGATAACTGCAGTTTTACACTTCCATCTTCTATTTTCGTAAGCGCAAGCAGATTTTCCACCAGTTCAATCAGCCATCCGGCATCCTCATAAATATCCGAAAAAATCTGTTTCCGCATCCCTTCGTCCAGTGCGTCAAAGTTACTGATCAAAGAGTCTGCATTGCCGAGAATTGATGTCAGTGGTGTGCGCAGATCATGGGAAATCGTCCGCAGCAGATTCACCCGAAGCTGCTCATTTTTCGCCATGACTGCCGCCTCTTCTTTTTCTCTCGCACTTTGTTCCCGATCCAGTGCCATGGCGCACTCTCCCAGAATAGAAAGCAGGATACTGTTCTCAAACGCATCCAGTGGCTTTTGTCCGATGAAAATGCCGATCACACCATATCTGTTCTGTGCCGCATAGATGGAAAGGTACAGATACGGTTCTTCAGAAAAACGTTCTGTCATAGCTCCCGCCCGTTTCCGGTTTTTCAGAACCCACTGCAGGATTTCCTGTTCTTTCACATTAAAAACTTTTTCTGATTTTATTCCTGTTTCGGCGTTATAAAGAGTTCCCTGCACAATGCCGTTTTTCTTTTTTTCTACCGGCGCCACAACCAGATTTCTTCCCAGAAGCTTTATCAGCTGCGTTGCCGTAATATCAAAAATTTCTGACGCATCCTCTGCCTTTTGCAGAAGCTGGCTGGTATTAAAAAGAATCTTGGTTCGAAAGGCATCTCGTGCAGAAAGCTTTGCATTTTCTTTCAATTTTAAAGCAAGCGTACTGGTCAGGATTGAAGTGCCAAGCATGATCGCAAAGGTCACCGGATAGCCGGAACCATACGCATACAACGAAAGCCTTGGCTCTGTCATAAAATAATTAAACAGGATAACACTTGCCACAGAACTGATTACACTACAGGTATAACCGCTGGTCAGAATAGATGTCAGCATGACGCCAAACAAATATACGGTAATGATATTGGCATCGGTAAAACCGAGCCGAAAAAAGATTTCTCCAATTCCGGTCGCAGCAGCCAGAATCAGAACCGTAAGCATCAGTTCTTTCCAGGAAGGCAACTCCATCCACTCCAGAAATTTTTTTCGTTTCTGATATCTCCGGTACACGTCTGAGTCTGGAATGATGTGAATTTCCAGATCAGGCACAAGATCCGTCAGACGCTCGGTCCACACCCTTCGCTGATGGAAATAGCCCTGCTTCATCATGCTCTTTCCAATGACAATCCGCGTCACCTCGGAAATTCTTGCGTATTCTGCAATCTGCAGGGCAATATCCTCACTGTGTGTCGTTACAATTTCTGCCCCGCTCTGCTCTGCCAGACGAACATGCTTCTGCAGCCTTGCCAGATCCTCCGGTGTTTTTTCTGTTTTTTCTGCTGTCTGCACATACAATGCCGTAAAGCCGGCCTGAAACGCCTGTGCCATCTGCGCCGCAGTCCGAATAATTTTTTCATTGGATGGCGAAGAGGACAGACACACCAGGATATGCTCTTTTTTTTGTTTTTCTTTTTCCAACTGTCTCACCCCACCTCCTATTGTAGATCATAAATGAAGAGAAAGCTATAGTCAGGAAATCTTTTTTTCTCCCGTTCCCTGTTCTTGTTTTCTGTTTTCCGTGAAATTTTGTCCCGTTTCCGGTTCCTCTCTTCTGTTTTCCGTGAAAAATGTCTCTATCTGATCCACGAGCACACCTCCAGACAAAAAACCGACCAGGGTAACGAAGAGCAGTCCTACACTTAACACAGAAATCACCTCTCTTTCAGATTCGAAAACATTTCTGGATCGCTTTATATTCACCAAGAACCAATATGGTAGCATCGCCATCCAGAACTGTCTCCGGAGACACCGCAACATCTGTTTTTCCATATTTTCTTGTTGCCAGAATATTAATACCGTATTTTTTCCGGATATCCAGCTGGCCGACATTTTTTCCAATCCAGTTCTCCGGGATTTCAACCTCAAAAATCGCATACTGACTGTCAATTTCAATATAGTCAAACACATGATCCGAGCTGTAACGAATTGCTGTCCATTTTGCCATCTGTTTTTCCGGATAAACAACCTGATCCGCTCCGTTCCGCAACAGGAATTTTTCCTGTACATCCCGTTCTGCCCGGGACACGACCCATTTTGCGCCCAACTCCTTCAAAAGACACGCGGTTTCCAGCGAATCCTGAAAGCTGCTTCCGATCGTCACAATACAGACATCATAATTTCCCACACCAAGGGATCGCAGAAAGTCTGCATTGACACTGTCACCGATCTGTGCATTTGTCACATACGGCATCACGGCGTCGATCCGTTCCTCATTTCGGTCTACCGCCATCACCTGATGTCCAAGCTGATTCAGATGCATGGCAATATGTCTCCCAAATCTTCCTACTCCAATCAGTAAAATATTTTTCATCTCATCTCTTCCTCTCTTCTTATCCTACATTTATTTTTTCCAGCGGCATTTTTGCATGTGCGCTCTTTCTCCCCGGCATCGCAGCATAAACAAGCGTCAGACCTCCAACCCTTCCAAGAAACATCAGTGCGATCAGAATTCCTTTCGAAAGAACACCGAGCTGCGGCGTAATTCCAAGCGTCAGGCCAACCGTTCCAACAGCAGATGCTGTCTCAAACAGACACTCAGAAATCGGCAGATTTTCTGCCACACTGATCACCATTCCTCCCATCAGCACCAGAAAAAGATACATCATCAGAATCGTAGATGCATTTTTTAATACCTCCTGGCCCACCCTGCGTCCAAACATCTGTGTGTCCTCTCTCTGACGGAACGTAGCAGACGCATTAGCTGTCAGCACGGCAAATGTGGTAATTTTCATTCCGCCAGCCGTTGATCCCGGTGCTCCGCCAATCATCATCAGAACAATCATAATCGCCTGGGAAGCACCTGTCATCCCGGAAAGATCTGCCGTATTAAATCCGGCCGTTCTTGTTGTCACGGACTGAAACAATGCGCAGAGCGTCCGCTCCTTGACCGGCATTCCGGCGAAATCCCGGAAGAAAAAGAAGGCCGCCGGAACAAAAATCAGAAACAGACTTGTAAGCAGGATCACCTTGCTTTGCATGCAGTACTGACGAAAATGGTATTTTTTTGTATAGATATCATCCCAGGTCAGAAATCCGATTCCACCTGTTACAATCAGCCCCATAATCGTAAGATTAACCAGTGGATTTCCCACATAAGAAGTCAGGGACGGATACAGATGATCCGTTTTTCCAAGAAGATCAAATCCTGCATTGCAGAATGCGGATACAGAATGAAACAACGCCATCCAGATTCCTTTTCCGCCGTAATCCCGTAAAAAAACAGGCAGAAGAAACAACGCCCCCAACAGTTCAATTCCAAAGGTTCCTTTGAGGATAAAACGCGTCAGGCGCACAATTCCGCCCACCTTCGGGGCAGAAATCGCATCCTGCATCGTGCTTCGCTGCATCAGGGAAATTTTTCTCCCGGAAAGCATCGCAATCGAAACAGCGATCGTAACCACACCAAGACCGCCGATCTGAATGAGCAGCAAAATCACGCTCTGTCCAAAGACGGACCAGTAGCTTCCTGTATCTCTGACTGCCAGTCCTGTCACACAGGCGGCTGATGTTGCAGTAAACAGTGTTTCTGTAAATGGCGTTACATTTCCTTCCCGCGAAGCCACAGGAAGCATCAAAAGCAGTGCTCCTGCCAGAATTACCCCCGCAAATCCAAGAATGATAATTTCAAACGACGACCATTGTTTCCTGTATCGCAGTTTTATACTCCACATTTCTCTTTTTACTCCTTCTTTTTGATTCCTCCTTATTTTAGAGACTTCCGCTTTAAAAACGTATAAATACCTTTTCCATGGCATTAAGATTGTATAAAGATTTTTCGAATTTCAAGCCCAAAAACAGGAACCGCCCAAAAGTTTCCCACAACAGTAATGAGGTCTGACCCCAATGTGGTTCAGCACTACCTGGAAATATATCCAGAACCCTTCACAATCTCCTTCGACCCGACTCATACGTCATTCCGCCACCTCCATTTCCCCACGAAAAAAGCACCAGCCAACCAGGTGACCGATGCTTTCGTAAATATAATCATCCCCGTCCAAAACAATCTTTCCAGTCAGGTTCCACACCCCGGACCACGGAGGACCATCATCCCCCGGAACACAGAAGGACAGCCTTCCATCTTCCAGAATAACAGGAGCCACCGCAATATTTTTCATCCGGTTATTAAACCGCTAATTGAAAGGGACTTATACCACAGAACAATTACTTCACACTTTAAAAGACATAACATTTGCGGATATAGAAGAACAGGGTTTCATGCCGGTATATGAACGTCAGGAAATCACTGACGATCTCCATGAAACCTGCGGATTCAGAACGGACTATCCATTCATAACAAAACGGAAAATAAAACGTTCCTTTTTCCTTTGTCTGCTACCTCGTCTTGTAAATGTATTTGAAAAAAATCCTGTTATGAAAAGGGAGTGCGAAAAAACGTAACTTTGCTTTTTCGCACTCCCTTCCTATAATGTCAAGCCCTAAATCACTTCCGCGAGCCCCACTTTGCGGTATCGCTTGCTTCCTTTGGCTGCCGCAGCTCTCGTCTTACTTCGCGCTGTCTGCATCTATCACAGACTGGATCTGTTTCATCAGCGTATCATAATTCTCCTGATTGTCGATTCCGCCAAGCATCGGTTCTCCCACAATATTTCCATTTCGATCGACTAAGATTGTGGTCGGAAATGCCATAATATCGGAAGCATACTTTCCTGCAGCGGAAGCAGAGTCAATGGAAAGATTGCGGTATTTCGCACCCTGGCTTTCAAGAACCGCTGCTGCTTCTTTGATCGCATCCTGATTTCCGTCGAAGGTTTCTGTGTTGATGCCTACAACCTCGCCTCCCATGGATTTGATTGCATCGTTTAATTCGTTCAGCTTGGATAACTCAGCAACACAAGGCTTGCAGCCAGTAAACCAGAAATTCACGACCGTTACCGCATTTTTGGAAAACAGACTTTCGTCAACGGTGTTGCCATCAT
The DNA here is from genome assembly GCF_003479865.1 of Blautia sp. AM47-4. Lineage (NCBI taxonomy): Bacteria > Bacillati > Bacillota > Clostridia > Lachnospirales > Lachnospiraceae > Blautia > Blautia sp. AM47-4. The sequence goes on along the minus strand of NZ_QUHY01000032.1, from coordinate 9,697 downwards.
AATCCTGGCCCGAGAAATCCCGGAACGGAGATGCCTCTTCGGAATCGTTTTTCGCGTCGCTATCTTCCGATGCTGTATTGCCGTTTTCTATTTCCGCCATCTGTTCCTCGATTGTTCGTATCGTTTGAATATCATCCGTCAGTGTTTTCAGCTCGTCCTCTGAAAAAGAATCCTTGTTGGCTTCAACCGTGTCTGCCAGATAATCCGCATAATTTCCGCTTGGATCCGCCGTGCTTTTATTCATCATGCCAAACACCTTGTTCCATACATCCGCATGATCTGCAAAAATCTGGTTCTCCTGCTGATATAAATCGTCCAGCTTTGTGCCGGAAGCCCCTGCCGTTTCGGTTCCGGATTCCGCAACAGATCCCGTAACAGCTTCTGTGCCGGATTCCGTCTGGGTTGTCTGCGTTTTCTTTGTGTCTGCAGCCTCTTTTCCGTTGCATGCGGTAAGTAATAATGCTACGCTGAGTGTAAAAACAGGGATAAAAGTTCTTTTGGTTTTCATAAATTATGGCTCCTTTTAAGATAGTATAATGTAAAAAACAAGAATTCAATATCATCCTTCGATGCTTCGTGATCTGCTGCTGATCAATGGTTTCTGATCTCTGACTGTTGATCTCCGGTGTCCTTTTTCTGACACGTTTTTCCCATAAACTGATAGTGGATCGCATCCTTCGGGCAGGCCTTGATGCAGGCTCCGCATCGGATGCATTCCGGATGATTTGGGGTCCGGCACACGTCGATATCCATTTTACATGCCCTGGAACACTGATTGCATCCGACACATTTGCTGTTTTCAATCGTGATATGTAAAAAGCTTACCTTATTAAATAAGGAATAGATTGCCCCAAGAGGACAGATCCATTTGCAGAAGGGTCTGTAAAACAAGATGCTGAGCACGACAACCGTAATCAGAATACAGAATTTAAACGAAAACAGCTTGCCCAGTGCAGACCGGATTGCGGCATTTCCGATGGAAAGCGGGATCGCCCCCTCCAGAACGCCCTGCGGACAAATATATTTGCAGAAGAACGGATCTCCCATCCCGATCGAATTCGTTGCAAACATCGGCAGAAGAATCACAAAAACAACAAGGATGATATATTTCAGATACCGCAGCGGCTTCAGTCTGGCCGTGGAGAATTTCTTTCCAGGGATTTTGTGAAGCAAATCCTGAAACCATCCAAACGGACACAAAAAACCACAGATGAATCTTCCCAGTGTCACGCCGAGTAAAATCAGGAACCCGGTTATGTAGTAGGAAAACTTAAATTTGGATGATCCGACAACCGCCTGAAAGGCTCCGATGGGGCACGCTCCCGTCGCAGCAGGACAGGAATAACAGTTTAGGCCCGGTACGCATACCGTTTTCGCCTTGCCCTGATATATTTTGCCCTGAAAAAAATTGGGGATATGAGGATTGGTAAGCAGTGTGGCCGCTGCCTGGATCCACCCGCGTATTCCGGCTATTTTCTTTGATCGTAACTTCTTTTTCTTATCCAATTCCGACACACTCCAGACATAATTTAATTGCTTTCCCAAGCACAGCAGCCGCTTCCCCTCTGACGGCGCCATAGCCCATCATCGCTATGCCTGTGATAACTAGAACAATTTGAGATATTTTTCCGCATTTCAAAATGTGGTTGCTCCTTTGATTTTATTGATTGACCAGCTGACTCTGATATTATACAATAGCTGTTGTAAAATCATTGTTAAGAAATGGGCAGGTGAAAAAAATTTTGAGATTATTAATCGTGGAAGATGAGAAACAAATGTGTGACACAGTTGCCAGAAGTCTGTACTCCGCCGGGTACGAGGTAGATACCTGCTATGATGGGGCGGAGGCTCTGGAATGCATCCTGGCAGAAAATTATGATCTGATTGTCCTGGATCTCAATCTGCCCGGCATGGACGGAATGGATCTTCTAAAAGAGCTCCGGAAGGAAAACGAAGAAACGAAGGTGCTGATCTTATCTGCAAGAGGACAGATTGCAGACAAAGTAGAAGGACTCGATGCCGGGGCAAATGATTATATGGAAAAGCCGTTCCATCTGCAGGAGCTGGAAGCGCGGATCCGCAGTCTGACGAGAAGAAAATTTGTACAAAAGGATGTCTGTCTGGAAAGTGGCGGGATCAAATTCGATACCATCAAACGAGAGGCCTATGCCAACGGAACCCTGGTTCCCCTGACAAGAAAAGAAAACGGCATTTTGGAATATCTGCTTCTTCACCTTGGCAGACCGGTAAGTCAGGAAGAATTGATCGAGCATGTCTGGGATGCCTCCGTGGACAGCTTCAGCGGATCCATCCGCGTACATATGTCTTCGCTTCGGCGAAAGCTCAGGGCGGTACTTGGATACGATCCGATTTTGAATAAAGTAGGCGAAGGATATCAAATACGAGAGGAGTCCGACCGATGAAAAAAATATCACTGCAGTGGAGACTTACCTGTATCATTACCCTATATATTGCGGTCATCTGTGGATGTCTGACCCTGCTTGTCTATAAAAACGGAATTTATTATATCGATTCCCTGCAGGAGACCGTAGATGCCAGGGGCGATGATGCCGAAGATCAGGACGGGGACGGTGCCACAGACGGTTCCGATCAAATCTATATCAGCATTCCGGAGGACAAGTGGGATGAATTTGCCAGAGATTTCTCTGTTCAGGTGTACAACAATAAAGCAGACTACAAAAGAAACAGTCTGATCCTTTCCGCTTTATTGGCCCTTCTTGGCGGTGTCGCTACCTATTTTATCAGTGGCCATGCGCTCAGACCCATTCGTGAGTTCTCCGAAAAAATTGAGGAGGTGCAGGCACAGAATCTGGCCGATTCGCGCATTGAAGAAAACAAAGTAAAAGAGCTGAACCAGCTTCGTATTTCGTATAACAAGATGCTGGAACGTCTCGCAGATGCTTTTGAAATCCAGAGACAGTTTACGGCAAATGCAGCACACGAGCTTCGAACCCCATTGTCTGTCATGCAGGTACAGCTCGATTTATACCATTCCACCCCGCATCCGGGCAATGACGCCGACACCTTACAAACACTGAAAATGGTGACGGAGCAAAACGGCCGACTCAGCAAAATGGTCAAGACACTGCTCGATATGAGTGAGCTTCAAACAGTAAGCAGGGATGAAACCATTGCCGTTGATGCCCTCGTCGATGAAGTACTGGTGGATCTGGAACCGCTTGCTCAGGAAAAAAAGATAAAACTGATCGGGAACTGTAAAGATACCACTATGGTCGGAAGTGACATTTTGATTTACCGGATGGTATACAATCTTGTTGAGAATGCAATCAAATACAACCATTTCGGCGGACAGGTTACCGTAACCGCATACCGGAAGGGAAAAAACATCTGCCTGTCCGTAGAAGATACCGGAAGCGGAATCCCGGCTGAATTAAAAGAACGCATATTTGAACCATTCTTCCGCGTAGATAAATCCAGAAGCCGCCAGCTTGGCGGAGTAGGCCTTGGGCTGGCCCTGGTTCATGAAATCGTGCGCGTACATGACGGCAGAATAACCGTTCAGTCCAGCCCGTCCGGTGGAACGATCTTTGAGGTAGTCTTTACACAGTGACATCATCCCAAAAGCCAGTCGATGATATAATCTGTTCTGCAATGTCTGAAGTGCCGATTCCAGCGTATCTTCGTCCATTGCGTATTTTCCGTCCTGCATTCGGACAAGCGCGCCATATCTTTGTTTTTCATTATCCGTTAGTTTCGGAGCATACTCATATTTAAGGTCTTACCAAAACGGCGGGGCCTTGTAAAAAGATTTACCTTTCCCCAGCTGTCAAGAAGCTGTTCAATCAGTCTTGTCTTATCAATATAGTAAAAACCTTGTTGGCGAATTTCCTTAAAATCTTCGATACCAACCGGAAGTTTTAACGTCGCTGCCATTCTTCCACGCCCTTTCCGAAGCTACATTAACAGGCAAAGGATATTATATCCCAGTGCATTTTGATTTTACCATTTGGGAACTCAAATGGCAAGTTGATCCTATCTTCTGCTTTGCCTCGTTTACGGCACATCAATCAGTCCGAAGCGGTAGAACATTCCGTATATGTAGGTCACGCCCCGGATGTCGCCCAAAGCCTTTGGTCCACGCAACTCTAGGGGTCTGACCCTATGAAAATCTGAGTAGACGGGAACTATCGTACTGCTGGAAAACCCTGGTAAAAAGCGAGTAAAACGGCAGCCGTCTCCTTTTCGAGACCCCTGCCGTTTTACTCGCTTTTTCTATTCATTTTCATAGGGCATACCCCCATGTGTCTCGTTTGCTAAGGTCATGGGAATATTAGGAAAATCTTTTAATCTTATCTTTGTATCAGAATTATAGTGATCTTCTTTTGGATTGACCGCCTTGGAACCGGTCCCCGATGTACTATAAGTTACAATATGCTTAACAATAGAATCCTATCTCATCCGTCACAAATGCCTCTTTCCATTTTGCACAAATAAAGAAAAACTGTGCTGATATAAATTCCATCAATTCATTCAGCTCTTTCTTGGAAATTTTACTTCCATTACTTGCCAAAATGCATCCACCTGACTTTGTAAGCCATATTTTAGTCGCATTTGGAGTAGGCTTACCTTTTGATATATGAACATGAATTGGTTCTCCATTTTCATTAGACCAAAAATATACCGTATATCCACATACCATAAACAATTTAGGCAATTTGAATCCCCCCATTCTCCGCATACCGGTATAGCAAATGAGCATTACTATGCAGGAGTTCTTCAAACATTGCTATTTCTTCATCCGAATATCCTTGGCGTTCTGTCCATTTGTAATCAGGCAATTCACACCTTGCCGAATCAAATCCATCTTCTGTTGGTCGTTCAAAGTTTACAATAACTTTTTTCATTCCATCTTTTTCAACAATTTGTGAATGAACAATCTCCGTTTCATCTGCCAGTGTCATATATGGATACATCATACAACGTCACCCCGTTTCTTATTTTTAAACTCATTATAGCATCATACCCTGTCGTTGTCATGTGATTAAAAGCTAAATTCTTTCACTGAAAATTTCAAAAGTAAATTCCACCGTCCGCTTCACGGAAGGCGACGTTGCGATATGCTCCGCCACGCGTTTTTTTGGCATATTTCAACTCACGCCTTCACGGAAGGCGACGGACAGTAATGTTCGAAAAGCCGAAATCGACCTATTTCAACTCACGCCTTCACGGAAGGCGACGCGAACGGGATCGGATATAATTTCAAGAATTTTGTTATTTCAACTCACGCCTTCACGGAAGGCGACAGCAAGGGAGCGAGCGCGGCCAGACCGCCAAAGAGATTTCAACTCACGCCTTCACGGAAAGCGACTGCAAATTCAAATAATTTTTGCTGCTAAACACTTCTTATTTTTATTAATTTTTTCCAAATTTCTCATTCTAGCTTTTCTTTTTCACCTAGCTTCTCTTCGCTTTTCTCTTCATCCTTTCATTTTTCCGGTGCGAATCTCCCTGTATTTTTCTGTTTATTTACCTTTCGCACTCGAAACATGTACACTCTGTCATAATATTTAATTTGCTTCATTATATCTCTCCACTAATTTTCTATCAACTGAAAATATGTTTTAATTTAATCTCTTTGCTTTTTAAAATTAACCTACTAAAGTTTTTTGTTATTTAATTACTGGCATCGTAAGATGCCAGTAATTAAATTTATAAAATTCTAATAATATCCGAACTTTATCTGATAATTGTAAGTAGGTAATCATCCGTATATTGACATTTTATAAAAGCCATCTGATACTGTTTCTGGCTGTCTGCCAAATTCTATATCAGATGGCTTAGTATTATTTTTTTAGTTTAGTACGGCAGTATTCCGGAAGATCTTCTGACCATGGAAGCAGTTTCTTTAACTCTTCCTCTTTAGGAAAAGCTCCCATTTTTCTGAGTTCATCCAATATATAAATCAGATATGCGTATGGTTTCAGATGGTTCAGAAGTGTCGTTTCTGTAATGCTGTAAACAAGGGCACTGGCACCAGCTCCCCATACACTTTTGGCAAACAGCCAGTTGCGGCGTCCCACTGCAAAGTTTTTCAATGCACGTTCTGCACTGTTGTTGTCTATACTGAGATGGCCATCTTCCAGATAGCGTTTCAGATATGCTTCCTGATTAAGCGTATACAAAATGGCATCACCAATAAGGGAGGACCTGTCTACAGAATCTTCCATCGTATGCAGCCATTCAAACAGGGCATCCATAACCGGACGGGACTGTTTCTGGCGCTCCTCATATTTTTCTTCCGGTGTTTTATTGTGGATCATTTCCTCGATCTTATAGAGGATCCCGATCCTTGACATCGCCTGATATGCAACGGTCTCTTTCAGCTGTTCTTTTGTAAAGTCTTTTTTTAATGCTGTGAGGGCTGCATCAAAACGTCGTCTTGCATGGGTAAGGCACCCGCTTACTATGATACCTTCTCCTAAACTGTGATAAGCCTGATATCCATCACAGGTCAGATACCCATGAAACCTGTCCCCTAAAAAGTTTACAGGATGATATCCCGCACGGGTCCTTTCATAATCGAAGAGTACCATCTGCGGGGAACCACTGAATTCATCTGTGAGATATACCCACACCCAGTTCTGGGTCGTCCCTTTCTGATCCGGTTCTCCGAGTACCTGGATCCGGCTTTCGTCACAATGGATATATCTGCTTTCCAGAAGTTCCTCTTTCATCAGCTGATACAGCGGTTTCAGGTGTCTGTCTGCACAGTTTATGATCCAGTTCGCCATAGTCTTTGTGGAGAGATCGAGATCATATCTGGCAAACTCTCTTTCCTGACGTGCCAGAGGCATCCCGTTTACATATTTAGCGTTCATGATACCTGCTACGAGGGAAGGTGTAGCAATGCTCCCACGGATCAGGGAAGGTTCTTTTTCCGGACGTTTCATGGATCCGCATTCCGGACAGCTGTATACATAAGTGATCTCTTCTTCAACCTCAAACTTTGCAGGTATAAAACGCAGGCGTTTTACGGTCTCCTTTGTTACTACGCTGTATTTTTTTCCGCATTCCGGACAGTAACGGGCTTCCCCTTCCAGTTTATAGGTCCTGGTCGCAACGGTCTCAAAATTGGAAAGATCTTCTTCCTTCTTTCCTTTTCTTTTTTTACATTTATAAGAGGATGGCCGGATCTCTTCAAAAAGTTCCTCTGTTTCCGCATCCGCATTGGCTTCCGCCTCATTGAACAGGTTCATCTGTTCATAGCCTTCGGCATACTTTTCACTGGATGCCCCAAACTGTTTTCTCTGCGCAAGGGTAAGACGGTCAGAGAGCATGGCATTTAAGAATTCGAGTTCTTTCTGTTTATCCTTCAGCAGCTGGATCTCTGTATCCTTCTTCTTTGTCTGTTCCTGTACGATCTTCATCAATGAGATCAGATCTTCACGGCTCATGTTATTCAGCTGTTTATCTGTAAAGATCGGTTCCATGTCCTGTCCTCCCTGCTTTAGCGTTATAAAAAGTATATCATGGTTCCAACTGTTTTCCTATAAAAAACTGCGTTTCCAGATATAGGAAATACGCTGGGAAATGCCCTGTTTTTCATGATTTTTACGGGATTGACAGCTCCGCTGTCTTATGCTTACAGGATGATCTTTGGATGGTGTTCCTCAAATGCACCCCTGGGATTTAAAGAGAGCCCGTCACACAGCCAGTGGATCTCTTTCAGAGTCACCTGATGGAGTTCATCTGGAGTATCCGGCCATTGAAAAGCATTACGGTCGAGCCGTTTCATCAGGCTCCAGAATCCGGATCCGTCCCATTGAAGGATCTTTATAGAAGTACGCCGACGGTTGCAGAACGCAAACATGCAGCGTGAGTATGGGTCGAGGTGAAATTTTAATTTGATGATGGCGGCCAGACCATTGTAACTTTTTCTCAGATCAGTGACTTCGCAGGAAAGATATACCGTTGTTCCTCCTGCCAGGTCAAGCATGGCGCTGCAGGAATCCCAGTATAGATTCCATCAGTTCCGGTCTGCAGGAATCAGATATTTCAATACGGATACTGTCTGAAATAAAAATACGCACCGATGAAGATTCCTCAGAGAGCAGCTTTCTGGCAGCTTCCTGTTCAGATGGAAGTCTGACAAAGACCATATCCTGTTCAGATTCGGATGCCGGCTCTTCTTTTGCAAATCTGCGGATCCAATATCCCATCGTAGATAAATGGATACCGTTTTCTGTACACCATTGTTTACATGTTTGTCCACTGGTCTGGTATTGTTGGATACGGTCAGACCAGAGTTTTGCTTTTTCTTCTTTATTCATAGTGATATAGAATACCTCCTGAGTTTTAAGGAGATTGTAGCAGAATAAAAAACAAAAAAACAGATACGGATGATTACCTACTTACGAGCAGACAGGCTAAAAATGGGTAATCGAGTAGGAGAAAATTCCTCTTGATGAGGAATTTTCGACCTCTCACACCACCGTGCGTACCGTTCGGTACACGGCGGTTCAATCAACTTAACATGTAACACACCTTTCAGTGTAATAATCTAACATTGAGATTAGTCCAAATGAGGCTAATCTCTTGTTTGTTATTGCTATATTTACAGCACCACAGCTACATACATGAGCATAGGCTCTTGAACAATAACCAACTTTGTATGCTGTAATCCTGTCAATTCCAAGCTTCATCAAATTCTTTGCACGATTCTGCGGAGTTTTCCAGTGTTTCCATATGCACATACGAAGTCTATACCGAATATTTGCATCTAATTTCGCACATAAGATTTTCATACTACCTATCTTGAAGTAGTTTATCCAACCTCGGATAAGCTGATTGAGCTTTTCTACCTTATAGCTGTTGCTGACGCCCCAACTACGACAGGTGAGTCCTTTCATTCTTTTCTTAAACTTCGCTACTGATTTTGCATGCGGTTTTGCCTTAAACTGATGTGCTCTTGAATCAAAGTAGAATCCAAACCCAAGGTATTTAAGTCCACTTGGTCTATCTACTTTGCTCTTAGTCATGTTGACTTTGAGCCCTAGTTTCTCTTCGATGAATCGTGAGATATTTCTCATAACTCTGTTTGCAGACATTTCACTTCCAACCATGATAATACAGTCATCCGCATATCGTACAAAATTAAGCCCTCTCTTTTCCATTTCCTTATCCAGTTCGTTCAACATGATGTTTGCCAGTAGCGGCGAAAGGTTTCCTCCTTGCGGTGTTCCCACAATAGAGTCCTCATACTCATCATCTATCATGATTCCGCTAACTAGGTATTTCCTAACAATAGAGATGACATCTCCATCTTTAATCGTTCTACCAATAATAGTCATCAACTTATCATGATTTACTGTGTCAAAGAACTTTTCCAAGTCAATGTCTACAATCCAGTCATTACCATCATTCATCATATCAAGTGCTGTTAGGATTGCTTGCTGTGCACATCTATTCGGTCTGAATCCGTAGCTATGGTCATGGAACTGTTCCTCATAGATTGGTGTTAAGACCTGTGCAATGGCTTGTTGTATCAATCTGTCTGTTACTGTTGGTACTCCCAGGTTTCTGACACCACCGTCTGGCTTTGGTATTTCCACTCTTCGTACTGGTTGAGGTTTATATTTTCTTGTCCTCAACTGTTCCTTGATAATTTCGCCGTCCTTTACAAGATGTTCTTTAAGTTCTGTGTACTTCATTCCGT
>NZ_QUHY01000031.1:0-29169 GCF_003479865.1 Blautia sp. AM47-4 | reverse complement strand
GCGTTTATGGTATCGTCCACAAGCCCCGTCGCATGAGCTACCGTCCCCAAAAAGTGAAAGCAGGATAAGGGAGAGTGCCACGACAAACAGAACCATTTTGAGAAAGTGGAAAATCTTCTTTTTTTGAACGCACCTTTTATCCTTTCTTTCATCACTCCACCTCATTTCTCTGTACGGGCGGTCTGGTATCAAAGGCGTGTAGCAGTTCTTCAAAGACGGGGTGTATCTGCACCACACCGACACGCCCGTATAAGTCCTGCAATAAGCATTGTCCGTTCTCCAAATCACGAAGCCGTTTCTGGTTGTTTTCGTCGTCCTTGTCGATACCGAAAAATTCTAAGGTCTGCTTTATCTCGTTGATGTCAGTAGAACGGAAAGCGAATTTTAAGCCGATATTGTTTTTCAGACTTTCCTTTGACACGTCGCCAGAAGATTGTGTAACAAAATAAACGCCTGCCTGCATAGCTCGTCCAGCACGAACAAGCTTATTTGATAAGGTTTCCCCTTGTGCCACATTTAAGAACGCCCATGCTTCGTCCAAATCTACAATCTTAAAAATACTTCTGTCCGAATGGATAAAATCAAGGGCAAAGGTACTAATCACAATTAGCATAGACACCGACAATAATTCAATGGTCGTGTATTCCTCAAAGGTCGTGTCTTTATCTGGCAACACAAGGTCGGCTACTTGAATGATATTGAGCTGGTTATCCAGACTGATAGCATTTTCTACCGTACCGTCTGAAAACAGCAGATGTGCAAAGTCGTAGTCCGTGAAGCTGTCGATATGGTTTGCGATATTTCTTGATATGGGCGTATCTTCACGGCGTAGCTCGTCTATCACATGGAGCAAGCCCCGACTGTCGCTCTGGGTAACGGAACGAACCGCTTTACGAAGTACGGGGAATTTTTCGCCGTCCCTAGAGGAAATACCCGTAAGGAATGTCAAGATGTCGATTGCCAGACTTTCAGCGTCCTTAACATTCTTCATAATCACGAATGGGTCAAGAAGTCCTGCATTGTCCTTGTCGCTGGTAAGATTTACGATATTGATTTCATGGGCGATTTCTGGAAGTGTTTCTTTCCAGTTGCCACGCTCTGATTTTGGGTCTAAGATAACCGCTTGTCCCCCAAACAACACCGAATAATACACAAGAAGATTGTTGCAGAACGACTTTCCACCGCCAAGCGAACCGACAAAAGCAGAAGCAAGGGCATTTGTAACTGTGCCTTTTACGCCCTGCGAAGCTAAAGACGGTTGCAGGTACACATTTCTTCCCGTATCAACGGAATAGCCCATATAGATACCCGTAGTTTCCCCTAACTGCTGGGTCGCTCCAAAGCCAAGCCCTGCCAAGAAGTCTGATTTTACATACTGCACATAGTCATTGATATATCGCTTGCTGGCAGGTAAAAATTCAGAATGAAGCCCCAGCATATCCCCAGCAGGACGCACCAGCTTTACATTGAGGTCGTCGTAAAAGTCCTTGACTTCATCACAACGGCGTTTCAGCTCGTCAAGATCGGGTGCAGACACCCGTATCACGTAGCTTAACTTATACATACTTTCTTTTGTCTGGTCTAAGTCCGTTTCCAGCTCGTCCACGCTGTCTAAAGCGTCCACCACATTTGAGCTGGTTTCACCTCCTGCTTGATAAGCGTGATTGTCAAGGTCTTTCAATTCCTTTTTCTTGTTGCGTACGGTTGTTAATGCTTTTCGGTTCTCCACGATTTCTACATTCATAGAAGTATCAACGGGGAATGTGAATTGCTGTTGCTGGAAATAGAAGATTTCACTTGACGGAAAATCAAGCTCGCCGACAATCGCATTGACGGTAAAATAGGACACATAACTTTCCTTGTCCTCATGTTCCAAGCGTAAATACCGCTGGCTTTCTTCAATCACACACCTTGTCGGACGGATAAGGTCGTAGTATTTTATCAGCGTTTCTTTGTTCAATTTTTTTTTTGGTAGCTGGTACGCATAATCTTCATAAGCGATACCGTCCCTGCCGTAAAGATGTTCCATGAGATACCCAAAATCATTGATTTCCAAGCGACGCACCTTAAAGCGACGGGAGATTTTATTTTCCAGTAACTTTTCCATTTTCATGTAACGGTTGATTTCATCATTCGGCATGGAAACAAAATCATTCATCAGCGTATGGTTTACTTCATGGAGAAACTCTTTGAATGTCAGCCACGCCGATTTTTTGATGTTCTTCAGATTGAGCTGTTCTTCCGTAACCATGAGCTTAAAGCCAAGAAAAAAGCGGTAGTCCACTTGATTGTTCCCAATCATAGATACTAACGCTTCGGTCTGTTCGTCTATTTTCTGGTAGGCAACTTCCTTTAATTTTCCCGTTACCAGTTTCTTTGACTGCTCCTGCATACTTCGTATGGAGCTTTCTGTGGCAATCTGCAACGCATGAATTTTACCCTCACGGGACTGTGCGATTAGCTGTCGGAAACTGTCATGCACGATAAATTTCTGCTCTGCGGATAGAAAAGAATAGTTGTATGGTACCAGCTCATAATAGGCAAACACTTCATTGTCCTTGTTCCAGACAAGGTTATTGTCAATATATTTTATCGGGAACATAGTTCACACTCCTTACTGCCGTGATTGTTTCATTTAATATCTGCTTATGCAGTTTTACGGCTTTTCCTGCATAAGTGATTTTTGGTCGCAGGGCATAGGTTATCTGTGATTTCAAAAAGCTGTACGGCTTCTTTCCGTCAAAGGTTTTCTGCGACATGAACCAAGTGAGAGCAACGGGAATACCAAAGTATTTGAGAAATGCTCCCTCAATCATGGAAAGTGGGGGAATATCCCCAAACAGAATGATGATAAATTCCGTAATCACAAACCATGTAATCTGTGTAAAAGTAACGGGAAAGGGTAAGTTAAAGTCATTGATTGCATACAAGACTTTTTCCACGTTCCAGATACCCGTGTAGCTTTTAATCTTTTTCAAGTTCTTTCAGCTCCTTTCAAAATAGAAAAGGACAGCCATTTTCAGACTGTCCCTTAAAGAGAAATACGCTGTCAGTAGCAACAATGCTTGTCGCTGATCTTCCAGCGTTAATATGGTATCTCGCACATACCTCGGCTTGTTTCAATAAAGCAACCGCCCATATCCAAATCTCGCCCGTAGGCTTCATAGTCAATGTAATTCTGTAAGCTGGGTGGAATGTCCCCAAGTGCCTGCAATTCGTCTATGTAGTAGTAGGCAACATCTGTCATGGTTTCACAGTCGGGATAATAGTAAATATCGTCCTTATGTTCCACGACTTCTTCCAGCGTCCCATAGTGGCTGATAAATTCGTCCAGACACTCTACAATATAGTCGGGAAGTTCCTCTATCATTTCATACATCTCATTGAGTTCTTCAATGGAAACATACTCGCCAATCGCAATGGGAAAGTTGTCGGTATCATGGATAGCGTATTCCTCATACTGTTCATTCAAGCCGATTTTTTCTTTCACATCTTCCTCGTCAATGGGGAACGTGAACCAAGCACCGACTAAATAGCCCTCATTGTATTTGCCAAGATTAGCAATATAAACCGCCATATCATCAATCATAAGCACCACCTCATTTCCTACTCTGGCAGTTCAAAGATACCGTGTTCTGTTACTAAAAATTTCCCGTGTTCCTGCAAGTGAGAAGCGTAGGCTTCAAAGTCAAAGTAGTATTCTTGACAGTCCTCGGATAAATGCTTGAACATCGGGTCGTTCATCAGCTTTTGCCTTGCAACATCTATCATGCTTTTACAGTCGGGATAAACAATAATCACGTTCCTGCAAATATAAAGTGCTTCTAAATTTTCAAACACCGTAAGTAGTGATACATATTCTTCCTGCATATCACTTGAAAGCTGGCGGTACATAAAATCTAATTCGTTGAGCTGGTACACGCTGGTGTGTTCGTGGACTTCATCAGCATAAGGCAACACCTTTTCGATAATACGATAATCCCCACTTTCTGCACCGATACCTAACTTTTCTTCAAACTCGGCAACATCTATCGGCAGGTCGAACCAGTATGATATTGTTTCTTCGCCAGTTGTTCCTCTCGTTTCCACCAGCACCCTTGTTTCCTGCATTGTTCCTCACGTCCTTTCTGTTGCTTCATCACATCTTTTAAGCTCTGGTACGACATACCAAACACATACTTTGAAAAATCTTCTAACTGTTTTATATCATAATTCGTAAGCGGTAATCGCTTCATTTCATGCCACACTTTACGCTTGTAAGAGGGCAGGTTAGAAATATAATCACAGCCGACGTTTGCCTGCATATCCTTAAAAATATCGCTCATTTCATCACTCCAATCTGATTTTAGGTAAGAAAAAAGCAGTCAATCCTAAGACTAACTGCTTTATGTATATGGATATAATTTGATTAAGTTTTAAAACCAGTTTGTTTTTTCATCTCTAAATTGAGGGTTATCGCTGTGTTGATATGGATTATAGTTATTCAGATTGCAACCATATTCTTTTAATGATTTGATTTTGTTATCTTCTGTCCATTCAATTAAGGAAATACCGTCAAATTCTTCAACGCTTCCCGTATTCATTTCATTTTTAAAATACCATTCTACGACAGTTTGATTTTCTTTATGAAAGAACTGTTTAATATCCCAAATAATGACTTTACCACGAGTATTCCATTCATTAAACCAATGTTTTACTGTTTTAAGATTTTCATATTTAGGACACCAGCTTTCCGTATAAACAACATCTTCTGTAAAAATTTTATCTATTCCTAAGTCTTGCTGTTTCAACCACATATCAAACCATAAACGAATAATTTTTTCTCTCTCATTCAAAATAGAACACCTCGATTACTTCTTTTTTCACATTATAGCACCCATACATCAGCCCCACAATAAAATTTTATGCACCGATAATCTTATTGAACAGCTCTAACAGTACATCTTTCACACCGCCAGCATTGAATACCAAGCCGACAGCAATCAAGGCAACTACCAAGAAACCGATAAGTTTTGAAAACTCACGCTTGAACCCTAAGTAGATACCGATAACCACAATCGACATAAGCACTAAGCTCTGTGCGTTGCTTAAAAACCATTGATACAAATTTTGCCCGAAATTCATGTTATTTGTCCTCGCTTTCTTTTAATTTCTTCATTTCATAGTCAGCTCCTTTGCCAACACTTAAAATACACATCAAGGCTACGCCGATACCCGTTCCAACAGATACCAGCAGGAAGTCTTTCAATAATTCCCACATTTTTTCATCACTCCTAACTTTCTACTAAATCTTTTGCAGGGGTCGTCTGCTGTTTGATTATCATTTCATGCTTTTCTGTGAGCTTTGCCTGCTGTTCGATAGTTTTCATGTAGTCTGTTCCGTTTCCCTTATCAATCCTTTTCAGCATTTTCAAGGTCGGTGCTACCTGCCGTTGTACCCACCGCAATGTACGGTCTAAGGTGTAAGGCTCTGGCTTTGTCGTCAGCTTCAAGCTCTGTCTGTTATCGCCGATAAACCACGCCCAGCGGTCATTGAGTTTCCAGTCATTTTTTCGCTTGTCTGCTTCTTCATCAACAAACCGCACATACTGGTTGATGATAGAAAAGGCAGTCTGCTCTGCGTCATAATAGGTCAGCAAATCTCGTACTGCATAATAGGCACGTTCATTTCTAAGCCGTATCTCAAAACGGTTGATAATGTCGGCTTCTTCCAGCGGTGTCCCTAACTTGACGTACTGCTCATAGTCCTTTTCATAGATACAGAAATACACATCTGATTTTAGCGAACCAAGATAAAGGGTGCGTCCCATATATTCTCTGTCGTCCTCTCTATGCTTGATAAGCTCGCCCGACTGATAAAACTTATAACTTCTGGACTTTCCGATATATTCCCGTTTCCTGCATTTTTCCGCAAGCTCTGGAATATCCAAAATACCCGTATGGTCGTTGATAGCAAGGTCGATACGCTTCATCACGCCACCGTCTATGAGTGCGTCCATGAGAAAGTCATACCAACTTCTTTGTTGTGCCAGCAGGTAACTTTCAAACTGTCGGCAACCACGCCCCTTTAACTCTAAAAGGACACCTTTTTCTTCGTCAGCCGACGTATAGATAAAGATGTCCCCTAAAGAATAATGCTCCGTATAACTGTAATGTCCGTAATCTTCATGGAGCATATAATTGATATTCAGTTTTAATATATCTTTGATGATGTGCTGTATATCCAGCGTGGGAAAACGAATTTTCACATAATCAAACAGCATGGTAAGCGGTACTTCTGGATTGAACCTTGCCAGTTCCTTATGCAGAGTTTCCAGAAGTTCCTTTGACGGCTTCATTTTTCCACTTTCTATCTTGTTGAAATATTCCCTTGTGATACCAGAAGCCACCGCCAGCCTGCCTTGTGAGATACCGTAAGCAATCCGTTTCTCCCGTAATTCTTTTATCCGTTGTTCTTCATTCAGAACCATACCCCCAATCTGTAAAGTGTGAAGTTTTTTAAGGCGACTTCACAGCCGATTTTTGCTAGAAAACCATGCCAGAAGCCTTATGTTTCCTATGTTTTTTGTCTATTGTCTATTTGCAAACGTACCCCTCTGTTAGATACCGAGGGGTTTTACCTGCTGGCGTGGCTTACGCCACACCAGCAACGGCTAGTCCGTGCCGTCGCCTTTCGCTTCGCACGTCGCCGTCACGTCCTGCCTTGCTTGTGCAAGAGAACCGATAGTCTGCAAAAAATCATGTCCTTTCGGGACTAAAGGCGTGTAAAATTCGCTGATAACGCTTGTTCCCACATCACAATAGCCACGCCCCTTGATACGCTTCTGGAAAAACTGCTTTTTCACATCTGAACCAAACAGCATACCGTAACCTAATTCGCTGATACGCCCAAGTCCCACACGGAAATTGAAGTTATCTCTGATACCGTCCGAGAAATACTTTGCGTCTGGACGCTGGCAGGCAACGATAAGGAAATAACCTGCTTGTCGCCCTAACATAACGATTTTCTTTAACTGGCTAAGTAGGCTCACGCTTTCTTTTGTCCCCAGCATTTCAAAAAATGCCACATATTCATCAAAGATAAGAAAGCAGGGTGGCAGTCCCAGATAGGCGTAGTTTTCGCCCGTCTTATAGTTCGGGTGTTGCTTCATTTCCTCACTTCGCTGTACCATTCCCTCATAAAAGGCATTGACACAATCAATCATTTCTTCTTTGGTGTGATACACATTTCCCATAACTGTCCCTAAGTCTGCAAGGTCAGCGTTCTTCGGGTCTAAGATGTAAAGGACAGCGTTGGTATGCAGTAAGGCTTCAATAAGCGTCAGCAGAAAATAAGTTTTACCGCCACCCGTTCCACCAGCAATCAGAGCGTGAGGGAGTGCGTCATATTCCCAGACAAGATTTTTCATCAGTTTCAGACAGCCGTTTTCTGCCCGTACTTCATCAATGGTAATGCGGTTCGCTATCATATCATAAAGCAGGGTATATTCAATATAGCCGTCATGCAGGGTCTTGTCGGTCAGCTCACAATATAAGCCACTTTCCAATTTATCCTCTAACCGTAAAAGCTGGTCTTGATATTTTCCCAGCGTAATTTCACAGCGGATATGAAGCAGTCCCTTTTCCATTTGATAATAAATCTTTGGAAACCAGACGATTTTTTCCCTTGATCTGCTTTGCAGGTCAGTAAAAAAACCGCTGTCTTGTACGGTATCGGCTTCATACCACTTATTTTCCAGTACCATTCTTGCCAGCTTTTGACGGTGCAGGAGCTTCTTGAAACTATCGTAACAGAAGTGGTAATACAGAAAAACGACCAATGCACAAACACCAGTCGCTATCAGTATAGTTATGAAGTTGTAAGGGGAAAGCGTCAAGCCGTTCTCTAACAAGCTGAAATGTTCCCAATCAGTACGCATGAGCTGTTTGATATTCAGTAGCAGGAGAACCGCCACGAATACAAACAGAAGCGTTCCTATGGAAAAGTGGTAGACAAGGTGCTTGTCGCTGGCTCTGATACGGTGTCCTTTGTTAAAAATCTTTTGCATAAATCAATCACTCCTTTCTGGGTATGAAAAAAGCAGTCAATCCTAAGACTAACTGCTAAAATAATATAACTGTTTATTTGGGCGAAACGTATTAGAGTAAATTTTTCTCTTTTAACATTTCAAGAAATTCTTTATATCCAACACAGTCGCAAGAAACTGTACAAATTTTTTTGTTTCCTACAAATATTTTCAATCCTATTTGCTCTTTTTCTGTGCAACGGGAAATATCATTAAATGAAATTTCTCTTGTTCTTCCAACAGCAGGAGTAATACGCAAATTATTTCCGTCAATTACTACCTTATGTCTTTTTAATGCCCACGCACAAAATTCAATCAATAGAACAAAAATAGCAAAAACAACAGAGTGTCCCACCGTATTATCAAATCCCATGAACAATCCTAAAGCTATTGCAATTCCTACCATTATCAATGAACAAATATGACATACTGTTTGATAGGCGTGTGATACAAAAACAGTATTTGTGAATTTTTCTTTTTTAGTTGCTTTTTGTGTCTTATCTAATACGAGAGATATAATAGGGACAACGAATACAGCAAATATAATAGCTCTTATCATAAACAGCACTCCTTATAATTAAATTTTTCATACCCATATTATAACAGTTTTATATATCCGCTACAACGAAAATCTATTCAGCAAGCCTATTTTTTCGGCTGTCCCTGCGGTGTATGGTTCTGTGGACTGCCTACGTTTTGATTGCCTTTATTCTTCAATACAATATCCTCTGCCTTTACATACCAGTCCACATCTGCACCCGTATAGGTCTTTCTTGATACCGTATCGGCTACTGGATTGACAAGCTCCACAACTGCATTGTACGGAAATTCTCTTAACGGTACTTCTGGCGGTACAGACACGGGGATAATTCCACCATGCAAACTGCACTTCAAATCATAGATACGCTTTTTAAGCTGGGTACTCGGTGTCCCGTCCTCATTCTGTAAGAACACATCACGCACCGCTGTAAATTTTAATTCTCCAAATGTTTTCTCTTTGTCAATAACAAACCCGTTTGATAATCTCATAAATTCTTCACTCCTTTACTTTTCTTCAACTGCTACAATATCATCAGCAACTAACACATAATCGGTATGTCCCATATCCCCGATTGCATAACCTCTGCCGTATAACTTCGGATTGACAAGTTTTACTTTCTGTTCATACTTGAACTTTTTTTCGCCAGCCTGCACGGGAATTTCTACCACAACATTTTCGCCTTTCTGTACGTCAGAATAAAGGTTATAGCTTCGTCTTGCTAAGACCCTGCGGTTATTTTTATCTCTTTCAAAGACTGGCTCACTTTCGCCTGCAAATTCAAGAGTTCCAAAAGACTGTACCATATCTGGCACGACATATTTCATTTCCATATTGTTTTACCTCGTTTCTTTCTATTTTTGATAAATTGATTGTGATTTCTTATTCTGGCGGTTTGGGAAGTACCAGCAATCCCACAGATAGTAAAGGGTAAAATCAATGCTTACGCACCCTTGACTATCCGTGTTCTTGCAGGTTGTTGGCAGACAAGCCAGAATAAGCGGAAGTCTGCCGTTTGACAACTTCGGCGGAGAGCGTGATTTTTCTTTTCTCATACCGTTACCGCCTTATGATTTTTTCATTTTACGGCGTTTGTAGAAGAAGATACCTGCCAGTCCAGCACCAGAGGTCAAAAGAAGTGCAAGCAGTCCGTAAAGGTTTGTGTTATCGCCCGTTTTGGGACTGTCGCTCGGTCTGTTTGGCTTTTCTGGTGTCGGTGGTGTTTCGGGTTTCTCTGGTTCTTTTGGCTTTTCCTTAAAGGTAATCGTCTGTCCCTTATCCTCAATATCCTTATGCTCGGTAACTTTCTTCGGATCGTCTGGATTGCTTAAATCGTACAATTCTTCAAAAGTTACAAGCTGTTTGCCGTCAAGGGAAGTAGCGTCAAGGGTAAAGGCAACTTCCACTTTCATAGTTTCGCTGTCAGCAGTAAAAGTGTAATCACTTTCCACACGTTTCCCATTGATAAGAAGCTCGGCATTTTCTTTTTTCAACATCTGCCAGCCCACCAGTTTGTACTGTGTACCGACTTCTAAGCCCTCTAAGGTTACGGTATCAATGATTGTTACCTCTTTTCCAGCTTCAAGCTCTTTGTTGCCGTCCTTATCGGTAGCAGTCGTATGAATTTTGATGATACGCTCTGTGATAAGTACGGTCTGCCCGTCGTCCTCAATGTCTTTATGCTCCGCAACTTTCACGGGTTCGTCTGGATTGCTGAAATCATACAATTCTTCAAAGGTAACAAGGTTCTTGCCACCTAAAGCAGACGCATTGAATATATAGGAAATTTCCACTTTCATTTCTTCATCATCAGCGACAAAGGTATAATCGTTTTCTACACGTTTCCCGTCAATGATAAGCTCGGCGTTTTCTTCCTTTAACATCTGCCAACCTTTCAACTGATACTTTGTGCCTTTTGTAAGCCCGTTTAATTTGACAGTATCAACGATTGTTACCTCTTTTCCTGCAAGGATAGTTTTTTCGCCGTCCTTGCTGGTCGCTGTGGTATGGATAGAGATTTCTTTTTCGTATTCATCAGTCAACGTTCCTAAATCAATCACAAGGTTATTTCTTGATACCACGATTTCAAAAGGTGGGATAAGTTCAAAGCCTTTGTTACTGTCGCAACGCATTTCTTCAATGATGTAGGTATCATAAGGTAATGCACCCTTGCTGTCGTCTGGTTCAGAAGTTCCAAACCACACACCGTCCTCGCTGGTCTTGCCTGCGTTGGTATTGTGCTTATGCGAAGCCCATTCAGAAGAAGTGGAAAACTGCCCGTTATCATCAGTTACAACTATATGATTTTCGCCCGTTGTCTTGCTTGTGATCCTAAAAGGAACATCAGCAAGACGCTTGTGTGTGCCTGCACCGATTTTTACACCCTCAATATCTCCACGCTTAATCTGATTATAGATAGAATGGGCTTCGTCGGTTAAGTCCACGATTTTTCCATTTTCTGTGATTGTAAAATCAATCGGTTTTGCACCGTCTGTCAAATATCCGTCTGGTGCTTCGCTCTCAACGATACGGAAGTTTCCATAAGGTAAAAGGTCAGCAGAAGTAGAAGCGATACCCTCAATATCGGTACGAATTGTCTTTACCACTTCATTTTTCTTATAGAGCTTGCCCTCAACCAATACTGCATTATCATTTAAGGAAATGATGTCAAAGGCAGTATCTTTTAAAGTTGCACTTCCTTGTGGTTTGGTATCGCCCGTTTCTAAATCTCGTTTCTGAATTTTCACACCGCCACGGATAACCTTATCTGATACGGAAAACTGGTTACTTCCAGATAATACGGCAAGGTCGCCGTCCTCGGTAATCTGTGTAAGGTATAAGTCTTTTATCTGTTCGGACTTATCGCCAGCCTGCATATATGCACCGTCTAACAAGTATCCGTTTGGAGCTTTTGTTTCTTCAACGGTTAGCGTTCCAAGTGGAAGAACCGCTTTACCGTCCTGCATATAGAAGCTATCGCCAGATACTTTGTATGCGTCCGCAAATTTTGTGATGTAGTGGGTTGACCCGTCGCTGTCTGTTTCAGCGATTGTCTTTGTAACCCATGTACGAGTAGCTTCGGCAGGGAGATTGTCTTTATTATAGAAGCCTGCATAATACTTCCATGTAAATTCCGCACCTGCTAGAGAAGCGTTCCCCTGCGGATTGTCTTTCTGTGTTTCCATATCAATCTTGAAAAGCTCAATCAACGTGTCCGTTACTTTTGGTGTATCAGATACTTTCAAAGTCGCTGTTTTTCCAGCTTCAACCTTTAAGGAATATATAGTTTTATCTACTTTATATCCTGCTGGTGCGGATAATTCCTTGATATAGACTGTGCCTGCTTTTACCTCTACAACATCTGTATTTCCGTTTTCATCAGTCGTAAGAGTGGCAAGCTGTTTCGTGCAGTTCTTATCAGAAAAGACACCGTATGTTGCACCAGCGATAGAGTAATTCCCGTTACCGTCTGTAATGCTGGTATTACTGGTAGCCTTTTTAAGTTTCGCATTTCCGATATTTAACTTCGCCCAGAATTGCCCCAATTCCTGCCCCTCGCCAGATAGATATAACCGCCACATTCATAACGTCCTTTATTTTCTTTGACAAAGGCTCTTGCACCAGAGAAAACTTCGTCCTGCGTTGCCTTTGGAATTTCATCATAAGAAGCTCTCACGTTGTCGCATTGCCAGCCAAGATGTACGCTCAATCTCTGCCAGACAACAAGCTGTCTTAAAAGGTAGGCGTGATTGTTGCTTATTCCGCTGTGGCTGTCTGTGTACTGTTTCACATATTCGATAGATAAGGCAACGTCGCTTATCTGGTCGGCACTCATACGGGTGCTTGCGTCAATTCTGGTCTTGTAGCCATTCCTAAAATCTGTGTTAATGTCGATACAGTAAGCGTCCTCGCCCTCGACGGTCAAATGTCCCTCGTTAAAAGTAGAACCAATCGAACCGTCATTCATTACTTTTTCAACGATACCGACACGCTCTTTTGACTCCGTCCAGTATTGCTTGCTTTCTGCATGAACGGGTGTCGTCGGTAAAGTAGTAACGACAGTTGCAAGAGCTAAGAAGCCAGTACACAATCGTTTTAACATCTTTTTCATAAATCTAATGCTCCTTTCATTTTGGGTAATAAAATAGCCGTCCAATAAGAACGGCTGGAAATAGAAAAGGAACGTCATGTTAGGCGTTCCATAGTCTATAAGTTATTCAATTTTTTCTTGTTTCAATACTGATGTGTTGTACCATATCTTTGCATATCTAGGAAAACTTGCGTATCAAGGCTCATTCGTTAGTAGTAAATAAGTAGTAAATTGATGTGTTTGTTTCCTTGAAAATGCTGATAGATACTGTGTTTTAGCGGATAATCAGATTTTTATTGTGTTTTTTCTTTAAAAAGCAATTTTTTCAGAAAAATTATTGACAAAAAGAGAAGACGGTACACTTTTTTTCCGTGCACCGTCTCTCTTTTCGCAAGACTCATATATGACGCAAAGCATGATTCCAGGGAAACAGCTTTCGTACCATTGTTATACTGTTGTCAGATCCCACGGTTCATAAATCTTTGGAACATCGCTGATCAGACGTTTGGTATACGCTGCTGTCGGGTGAAGAATTACTTCTTCTGCCGGTCCCGATTCCACAAATTTTCCATGCTCCATAATATAAACATTATCGGATACATAGTAAGCAAGACCAATATCGTGGGTGATGAAGATAATCGTCATATTGATCTCATCACGCAACTTCAGCAGCATATCCAGGATCGTTGCACGTGAGCAGGCATCAATCATAGACGTCGGCTCATCGGCAAGCAGAATCTTTGGTTTCAGAAGGAAAATACGTGCAATCATCAGTCGCTGCATCTGCCTCCTGACAGCTCAAATGGATATTTGTTTGTCAGTTCTGCGTATTTTAAGTTTACAAAGCTGCAGGCCTCTGTCATCAGACGTTCTTTTTCTTCTTTCGGCAGATTCTTGTCACCGCGCATATTAATGCAATCCAGCAGAACAGAATCTACACGTTTAAACATATTGTAGGAAGCAAACGGATCCTGGAAAATCGCCTGAATTCCCTTCCAGTACTCTTTTTTCTTCTTTCCGTTCGAGATGTCTCTTGGTTTACCCTGGAAATCAATTTCACCTTCCGTTACGCTGATCAGCCCGAGCAACATCTTCGAAAGGGTTGTTTTTCCGGATCCGGATTCTCCTACGATAGAAACAAATTCACCTTCATGAAAATCGAAATCAACATGGTCTACAGCGACCGTTTTTGCATCGCCAAAGCCAAACACTTTCGTTACGCCTCTTCCGGAGAGGCATGGTTTTAATTCTTTACCATCACGCATTTGCATACACCTCCCGAACCTTTCTCTCAGACATCAGGCAGCGGTACTCTCTTCCGTTCGGCAGTTCGATGACCTCTGGTTTCATACCGCGGCAGGTTGGCTGTGCATAAGGACAGCGGTCTGCGAAACGGCAGCCCTCCGGCGGATGCTTCAGGTTTGGCGGAGTTCCCGGAATTGCAGTCAGCTTCTGTTCTCTTACACCTTCCTCCGGAACGATGATCGATCCCATCAGACCTTTGGAATATGGATGCAGCGGATCGAATACCATTTCTTTTGCGGTACCTTTTTCTACAATCTGTCCAGCATACATAACCATAATATCATCGGTTACGTTGTAAAGAAGCGGCAGCTCGTGTGTGATGAAGATCATGGATTTGATAAATCCTTTTTCCATCAGATCACGCATCATTTTAATAACCATTTTCTGGGAAGTTACATCCAGCGCGGACGATGGCTCATCGGCGATCAGTACCTTCGGAGAAGAATGGTCGAAATTGCGATAACGGTTCTCTGTTTCATACCTCCGGAAAGCTCAACCGCATGCTTTTGCAGTACCTCCTCCGGCAGGCCTAAGATCTGAAAACGTTCTTTTGCCAGATCATAAATATCCTTTCTCGGCATTTTCGGATCATGCGCATGAATAACGTCTTCTACAAATCGGATGATTTTCTGTGTCGGGTTCAGAGCATTCATTGCTGCCTGCGGAATGTAGGCGATCTCATTGCCCAGAATATTTTTCCGGACATCGTCTGGTTTCATTCCGGAAATTTTTCTTCCATCTACGATAATATCGCCGCTGATGTAGTGAAGCGGTGCGAAATAATAGCCCATCAGGGACAGTGCCAGCGTCGATTTACCACAGCCGGACTCACCTGCTACACCGAGGGATTTTCCCTCCTCAATCTTCAGGGAGACTCCGTCTACGGCGTATACATCTTCATGAAAACGAGTTACATATTTCGTTTTCAGATTGTTTACTTCCAGCATTACTTTTCCCATAGCTGCCTCCTTAGTCTCTTAACTGCGGGTTGAATACCTGGTCAAGACCGGTGTTCATCAGGTTAAGAGAGAATGAAATAAGTGCGATTACAAGAATAACCGGGAAATATGCCCACCATGCACCGTTTAAGTGTGCATTGTACTGGGTTGCCCATTGCATCATAAGACCAAGTGTTGCAGTCTTTGTGGTTGCCGGTCCAAGTCCGATCATAGAAAGCTGTGCCTCTGCCAGAATTCCGGAGGAAATCTGGAGAATGAAGGCCATAACAACGTAGGATGCAACGTACGGAAGGATGTCGGTAAGGACAATCCGCAGCATGCTGTGGCCGGACAGCTTGGAAAGGTTTACATGGTCACGGTTTCGAAGAGAAATAACCTGGGAACGTACGGAACGTGTTGTCCACGGCCATGCGGTAATTCCGATCAGGAGTGCCACCATCATGATTCCCCTCTGAGACTCACCTACGCTGTAGGAGATGAGGATCAAGAGAACGAAGGATGGGATAACGGTGAACAAGTTGGTAAAGAACAGAATCAGGTTGTCCACAAAACCTCCAAGGTAACCTGCAAGAAGTCCGAGGAACAGTCCGATCACGGTTGCAATGATTCCCGCAACCAGACCAATTTTCAGGGATGAACCTGTTGCAGAGATCAGCTCGGTCAAAACATCACGACCAAAGTTATCTGTACCAAGAACAAAGTTCTGACGGTTAATGACATCTTTTTCATTGATGTACTGCTTGCTGTCGATGCTCTGAACCTCTTCCAGCTCACCGGTCTCTTCATTTTTCTCGGCAATAATAGTTGGAACATCTTCTAAAATACCATCGATCTCTTTGTCGAGACGCTGATATTTTTTCTTTTTTGCTGCGATAAGGCCTTTCTGTTCTGCATTTGGGTCATATTTTTCCTCCCAGAGAGCAATCAGACCTTCTGCATCGGTAACATCGATTTCACTGGCATCTACACCGCCGTATTTTTCCAGCCATTCTGCCATCATAGAACGGTTGTCCATTGTCAGTTTGCTTTCAACGATGGATGCGGTTGCATCAACATTCATCTTATACGTTTTGCCGGAATTTACAGTGTCCTGAATCGAAAGATAGGTACCCGGTTTGAAAAAGTTTCCGTTTCCGATCATTGCCAGCGGATCTTTTGCCACAACAAGCGGATAGATGATAATAGTCAGGAGAATTGCCAAGAAGATTACAAATCCTGTCACGAATTTTCCTGAATGAAAAATCTGTTTGATTGTATTTTTCATAGCGTATTCTCCTTTCTAATCCTGCTGGGATGCTTTGACACGTGGGTCAATGACTGCATACAGAAGTTCAACAAGCAGGTTGGCCAGCAGAACCATGATAGTAATGATTAACGTACAGGCAGAAAGCAGCGGATAATCCTGGCCGGTAACTGCTGAGAGCATCGTTGTTCCAAGTCCCGGATAACTGAATACCATCTCAGCTACCAGGTTACCGCCGATCATGGTACCAAGGGACATTGCAAGACCGGTGATCTGCGGAAGCATTGCGTTACGGAACACATATTTCACAATCGTATGATCCTTGATTCCAAGGAAACGACTGTATTTTACATAGTCGGCATTCAATTCATAAATTGACATGGAACGCATACCAATAGCCTGGCCGCCGATTGTGATGATTACGATAGACCAGAACGGCAACTGGTAATGTGAAAGCACAGATTTCATAAAAGCAAGGCTCATATGCGGAATCATACTGCTCGCATAGCCGCCTGCTGCAGGTGCAATATGTAATTTCAGTGAGAAAATAAATAAAAGTACGGTTGCCATACCAAAGGCAGGTACGTTACTGATAAACAGGAATGCCGGAAGGATTGCCTTATCGAAAACACCTTTCATGTAAGCTGCAATTGCACCAAGCAGGTTACCAAGAATCCATCCAACAATAATGGCCGGAAGCTGTAAACATATGGTCCACAGAACCGAACTGGAAATAATATCGGATACGGTACGCGGATACTGGCTGAAAGAAATGCCGAAATCACCGCGAAGTGCATTTTTTACCCAGGTAAAAAACTGGACATACATTGGTTTGTTAATACCAAATTTCGCTGCATAGTCTTCATATACTTTCTGAATTGCAGTCGCATCGGTCATACCTTCTACCGATTTGGACGCAATAGTTGAAACCGGATCGCCCGGCATCAGACGCGGAAGAATGAAGTTCAGCAGCACTGCAAAGACTAACGTCAAAAGATACCACATGATCTTCTGCGTATAATACTTTTTCATTCCTTTCATAGAGGAACCCTCCTTCTGATTTTGTAAAAGCGGCCGGAGCACCCCGGCTCCGGCCGCCTCTGTTACAATTCAGTGTGTGCTTTCTTTCTGTTTGGCAAATCAGCCGTCAATCAGTTCCAGATTGTACAGTGCTGCTACGCCATAACCATCGGTGCAGTCCATCGGAGGAACATTGGTTCCATCGTCTTTCTGCGGATAGTTGGTCCATACGGACTCGTTTACTTCGTGGAATACCTGCGGTCTGTACATCAGCGGTACACACGGGCAATCTTCCAGCATAATCTTGGAAAGTTCTGTATAGTAATCTTTCAGTTTTGCATCATCGGTCTCATGAGGAATTGCTGCAAGGATTTCATCTACACGGTCGTTCTGATAATGACCGAAGTTACCACTGAAGTTAACCTCAAGATCGTTGTAATCAGAGCTCATGAAGAAACGGCATCTCATGTACGGGTTGGCAACCGATGTACCAGGGCCGGACTGCATGGTGATTTCGAAGTTTCCGGTACTGTAATCCGTGCTGTAGTTTGCTGCTTCCGGGAAGTAGGTCTCAATGTTGATACCAATATTCTTTCCTGCTGCTGCTACGATTTCAAGGGTTGCATTCCAGTCAGACCATCCTGTCGGGCACTCAGCCTTATAGGAAAGGTTCTTTCCGTTGTACTCACGGATTCCGTCTCCGTCGGTGTCTACGATTCCGGCATCGTCCAGAAGCTTCTTAGCACCTTCTACATCGGCATTGGACCACTGATACTCTTTTAAGGCATCCTGATCCACCATAGCCTGCTCAGCATCGGTCGGGTTCATGACAGAACGCGGAACATCTGCGAAGGTAGGAGACTGTCCGGACATTGCTGAAGAAATAACCTGATCGTAGTCAACTGCCATAGCGATTGCCTTACGAACAGCTACCTGATCCAGTCCTTCTACTTCTGTATTAAAGAACAGGGTAGGCATTGTCATACACAGCTGATACGGTGCTTCATCAACATAGGTAGAAATCGGAAGATCCTGCTCTAACCACAATTTCTGAAGGTCTGTGATGAATATCTGTGCCACATCAATATCACCATTCTGGAATGCGGTGGTAGCTGCTGCGTTATCTTTAAAGATCGGGTGAGAAATATATTTCGGAACCGGAAGCTTACCCCACATGGAATCTGCCTGTCCCCAATAATTATCATCGCGGATCAGAACTACGTTCTGGTCATTGTCAAAGTATTTTTTGTACGGTCCGGAAGTTACCAGATCGTCCATCTTATCCATTTTAATTGCTTCAGCATCGTTGTTGTTTCTGTCAGCTACGGTCTTCAGATAGTTTTCCTGCATGATATAAAGCATTGGAAGATATCTTTCCGCAAGAACCGGGTTAACTGCTTCGCCGGAGTCATCGGTTGTCAGTTTGAAGACTACGGTACTGTCATCCTGTGCAACAACATCTGCAATGTAGCTCTTCATTTCAGCGCCGGTAGAAGAATTGTAATCTACATGTGCATGATAGGTAGCTGCTACATCTTTTGCAGTAACCGGTGTGCCGTCATTCCATTTTGCGTCAGCTTTGATTTTCACTGTGATCTCGGTACGATTGTCGTTCCACACTGGATCTCCGTCTGCAAGCAACGGATACATTTTTGCATCCAATGGATTCCACATATAAAGAGTTTCATAAACAAGTACACGTGAAGCATCGCCCTGTGCTATAACCATTGCATTGTTTGAGTTTGCGGACATTGGGTTGTAATCGTTGACGGTACCCCACTGCTGTCCTGCGAAGTAAAGAGTTTCATTTCTTGGAGCTCTCCTACCACATCATCTGAACCTGTGGTATCTTCGCTGGAAGCATCTGCTGTGCTGGAAGATGCTGCTGTGGCATCGCTTGATGCATCTGCTGTTCCGCTGGAGGATGCTGTTGCTCCTCCGGATGAACCGGTGCTTGTACTTCCACTGTCTCCACATCCAGCAAGCATCGTTCCTGCCATTGTCACTGTCATTAACAGTGCAAGGACTTTCATGTTACGCTTTTTCATACTTTTTACCTCCTTAAGGTTTTCGTTCTTGCTTGATGAGTTCATTATACACAAAGGCTGTTAGAAAAACAGTGTCTATTTTTTGTTTTTGGTGTTCTTTTTTTGTTTTGCGTTGGTTGAGTTGCTTATTTTTTCCTTTATAATTTTCTTTGTTCTGCTCACTTTTCACATATTCATTTTCGCAACATCTGCACTATTTCGTCATTATGATTATTTGTACCATTTTTCCGTCTTTTCCGACATTTTTCCGTTCGCTTTTTCCATCTGTTTATGCTATGATGAATATCGTATCAATTTCAGGAGGTTTTTTCTATTATGAATACTGTTTCTCATAAGTACCGACAGTCAGCGCTTCTGCTTCTGACCGCTGCGATCTGGGGTTCTGCCTTTGTCGCACAGCAGACCGGTATGGATTATGTCGGACCTTTTACGTTCAACGCGGCACGAAACCTGCTCGGCGGACTTACGCTTCTTCCGCTGATTGTCTTTTTCTCCTCGCGTAAAAAGCGAACCCTACCGCCAGATGCTTCGTCAGAAAATGGCACACAGCCAAAAACACTCTGGGCGGGCGGTATTCTCTGCGGCATCGCACTGTTTGTCGCCTCGACCCTGCAGCAGATCGGCATCCAGTACACAACCGTCGGAAAGGCCGGTTTTATCACTGCACTTTACATCGTCCTTGTTCCGGTCTGCGGCCTGTTCCTCCGAAAACGAGTACAACCGAAGGTCTGGCTCGCAGTTCTCATTGCCGTTGCCGGTCTCTATCTGCTCTGCATGACAGACGGATCCTTCTCTTTGCAGAAGGGTGATCTTCTTGTGCTTGCCTGTGCGCTCGGATTTACCATACATATTCTGGTTATTGATCATTTTTCTCCGCTTGTCGACGGCATCAAAATGTCCTGCATTCAGTTTTTTACCTGTTCGATCCTGTCCGCTGTCTGTATGGTTCTCTTTGAAACCGTAAACTTCTCCGATCTTCTGCACGCCTGGATGCCGATTCTCTATGCCGGAATTCTCTCTTCAGGTGTTGGCTATACCCTGCAGATCATCGGGCAGAAAGGATTAAATCCTGCCACAGCTTCTCTGCTTATGAGCCTGGAATCCGTTTTTTCTGTTCTTGCCGGTTGGATTCTCCTTCATCAGGCTCTCTCCGCTCGCGAGCTCTCCGGCTGTATTCTGATGTTTGCAGCGATCGTGCTGGTACAGCTTCCGAACTTTCACAAAGCCAATGCTGTTTCCTGATGTTATTCCTTTTTCAGTGTAAGAAAGATTTCTGTTTTGCGAGCTTCTTTCTTACGGCAGCTTGCTTTGATGACATAATTCCCCTCCGCCGCAGCGTGATCCTGTCCGGAGGCTTTTTTACGCCATCCGAAAATTTAACCGAATCAAGTAAGTCCCCGGCTTCCATTGCGAATATCCGCCTGCCTAACATTTTTATAGCATAAAAATACAAAATTCTGCATATTGATTGCAGGATTTTTTAATTCGTGCTACACTGTTTTTATTGTACCAATAAGCACTTATTTTTATTAGGAGGTTCTGTCATGCCCGTTTTTGATTTCAGCAATTCCCCGGAAAAAACAAAAGTTTCCGAATGTACGTATACTGTTTTCCGCACAAACGCACCGTTTACTTCTCCGGATCAGCCGATCCTAATTCTGGATACAAAAGAGAAGGCTTTCCCGCATCATCCCTGCGGTATTTTCACAAACCCATCCAAACGGACCTCGTTTGAATTTAAAGATGAAGAAGAATCCTTCATTGCCGACATTCTTCAGATCGATGCCCGTTTTGTCAGCCTTTTAAAATGGCTCGGTGAAAACCATATCAATGTCCGCCTTTCCGGTACACAAACATCCGACGGTTATGCAGTTTACAAAATCCGCGAGATCGCTTTCGGTGGCGGCGCAAAGCTTTCGGCTGAGGATGGATTTTTACAGTTTATGATTGAACGTCTCCTCGCCAGCAATGCACCGGAGGAAGAAATCGAAGATGAAGACCAGGAAGAAACCGGTGACAGCATGAAACTCACCAGCATCCAATCCATTACTGATTTTATGAACTGTGCCGGAAGAACGCTGCCGGATAATATCCGCCTTTGGGCGCGTCGAAATCTCGCTGTTGCCCGATCCCACGAGGTTTCTCCGGAGGAGCGGCGTCACGCACAGCGCGCTCTTTCCATGATGATGAATATCCAGTGGAAAAGCAATTATTTTGAAGCCATTGATCCGGTAGAAGCACGCCGGATCCTTGATGAAGAACTGTACGGCATGGAACGCGTGAAGCAGAGAATTATCGAAACTATCATTCAGATTAACAGGACTCATACGCTGCCGGCCTATGGTCTGTTGTTGATCGGTCCTGCCGGAACTGGAAAATCACAGATTGCTTATGCCGTTGCGCGTATCTTAAAACTGCCGTGGACAACACTCGATATGAGTTCAATCAATGACCCGGAACAGCTGACCGGAAGCTCCCGCATTTACGCAAACGCAAAACCGGGAATCATCATGGATGCTTTTTCCATGGCCGGCGAATCCAACCTCGTCTTTATCATCAACGAACTCGACAAGGCTGCCTCCGGCAAGGGTAATGGAAACCCGGCAGACGTTCTGCTGACCCTTCTTGACAATCTTGGTTTCACCGACAATTACATCGAATGTATGATCCCGACCGTCGGTGTATACCCGATCGCAACCGCAAATGACAGAGACCAGATCAGTGCTCCGCTGATGTCCCGCTTCGCTGTGATCGAAATTCCGGATTACACACCGGAAGAAAAGAAAATCATTTTCTCCCGCTATGCACTTCCAAAAGTGTTAAAACGCATTGGCATGAAAGAAAATGAATGCATTCTGACACCGGAAGGACTCGATGCCGTAATCTCCTGCCACGAAAATACAAGCGGTATCCGTGACCTTGAGCAGGCTGCTGAGCATATCGCAGCAAATGCACTATATCAGATAGAAGTCAACCATGTTTCCTCTGTTACCTTTGATGCAGAAATGGTACGTGAACTGCTCTTGTCCTGCTGATCTGCCTTATTTTCTATTTTGAAGGCGTATCAGGGTACGGCGAAAACCAGTGACGCAACAATTCACGCTCTGTGGTGCTGAAATTTTTTGCATTATTTTAGAGTGTGCTGTAAAATAGTTTCCTGTCCCATCAGTCTGTACTTTCGGGCCGGGAACTATTTTATTTCTCCAGATATTTTCATAAAAGGAAGCCCCTGACACTTTCATGTCAGGGGCTTCCTTTCGGTCAATTCAGAAAATTTATTTCTGCGGGCCAGCGGAAACAAGTGCTTTACCAGCAGCGTTTCCTTCGTATTTTGCAAAGTTCTTGATGAATCTTTCAGCCAGATCCAGTGCTTTGGTCTCCCACTCGGAAGCATCAGCATAGGTATCGCGAGGATCCAGGATAGCCGGATCAACGCCCGGAAGTTCAGTCGGAACTTCGAAGTTGAAGTACGGAATAGTCTTCGTCGGAGCTTCGTTGATAGCACCGCTTAAGATTGCATCGATGATTCCACGGGTATCACGGATGGAGATACGTTTTCCGGTTCCGTTCCAGCCTGTGTTAACCAGGTATGCTTTTGCTCCGCTCTTCTCCATTTTCTTAACAAGCTCTTCTGCATATTTGGTTGGGTGCAGTTCCAGGAATGCCTGGCCGAAGCATGCAGAGAAGGTAGGAGTCGGCTCGGTAATTCCGCGCTCGGTTCCTGCAAGTTTTGCAGTAAATCCGGACAGGAAGTAGTACTGAGTCTGCTCTGGTGTCAGAACAGATACTGGCGGAAGTACGCCGAATGCATCTGCGGACAGGAATATAACATTCTTAGCTGCCGGTGCAGAAGAAATCGGGCGAACGATGTTCTCAATGTGGTTGATCGGATAAGATACACGAGTATTCTCGGTTACGCTCTTATCATTGAAGTCGATCTTGCCTGCTGCATCAACGGTAACGTTCTCAAGCAGAGCGTCACGTCTGATTGCATTGTAGATGTCCGGCTCAGACTCTTTGTCCAGGTTGATGACTTTTGCATAGCAGCCGCCCTCGAAGTTGAATACTCCGTTGTCGTCCCAGCCGTGCTCATCATCACCGATCAGAAGACGTTTCGGGTCTGTGGAAAGAGTTGTTTTTCCTGTTCCGGAAAGTCCGAAGAAGATTGCGGTGTTCTCACCGTTCAGGTCTGTGTTTGCAGAGCAGTGCATGGAAGCGATGCCCTTCAGCGGCAGATAGTAGTTCATCATGGAGAACATACCTTTCTTCATCTCTCCGCCGTACCATGTGTTGACGATAACCTGCTCACGGCTTGTGATGTTGAATACTACTGCTGTCTCAGAGTTCAGACCCAGCTCTTTGTAGTTCTCAACTTTTGCTTTGGATGCGTTGTAAACAACGAAATCCGGCTCGAAGTTCTCAAGCTCTTCTGCTGTAGGTTTGATGAACATGTTAGTTACGAAATGTGCCTGCCAAGCTACCTCAACGATGAAGCGGATAGCCATACGGGTATCTTTATTTGCGCCGCAGAATGCATCTACAACGAACAGTCTTTTGTTGGAGAGCTCTTTTTTGGCGATCTCTTTTACTGCTGCCCATGCTTCCTGGGTTGCCGGATGGTTATCGTTTTTGTACTCATCAGAAGTCCACCATACAGTATCTTTCGAGTTCTCGTCCACAACGATGTATTTGTCTTTCGGTGAACGGCCTGTATAGATACCGGTCATAACGTTAACTGCACCAAGCTCTGTCTCCCGGCCTTTTTCATAGCCTTCCAGCTCTGGTTTTGTCTCTTCCTCAAATAACTGCTCATAAGAAGGGTTGTACACAATTTCTGTGGTACCGGTGATGCCATACTTTGTTAAATCGATCTGTGCCATCTTGTAATTAACCTCTTTCCTTTGATAGTAATACTGCTTCATTCTGCAAAATGCAAAAATTTGAAGGTATCCTTTTTAAGAAACCGGACCAGCCGGCCTCTTCTACTCTAATTATACATAAAAGGCCAAAAAAATCAACTGAAAATCTTCCGTTTTTTTACAGAACGTGTCCCAAAATCTGTAAAAATTTTATAAACTTCGATTTTTCGAAATTTTCTGACAATTGCACTTTTGTACACTTCATCCTGCAAATTGACATTTTTTGATTTTTTATGTTATAATATTAATAATTATGTTCGGAAAGAAGTTTCTTTATGTATTACGATCTGACCCGCGGGAAAATCTCCCGCTCTCTTATCCTGTTTGCCCTGCCGATGATCGCAGGAAATTTGTTGCAGCAGTTTTACAACATTGCCGACACCCTGATCGTCGGACGCGTTCTCGGAAGCAATGCGCTCGCCGCCGTCGGCTCCTCCTATACGCTGATGACGTTTCTGACTTCCATTTTTCTCGGCCTGTCGATGGGCGCCGGTGCGCTCTTTTCGATTTATCAGGGACGAAAAGATCTTTCTTCTTTAAAACTTTCAATTCTCCACGCGTTTCTGCTGATCCTTGCCGTTACGCTCGTGCTGAATCTCGCTGTTTATGCAGGCATCGAGCCGATCCTTACGTTTCTTCGCGTCCCGGATGAAGTCCGTCCCGGCATGCGGACGTATCTTCTGATTATCTTTGCCGGCCTTATTGCAACATCCGTATACAATTTCTTTTCCTGTATGCTGCGCGCGCTCGGAAACTCTTCTGTGCCGCTGATTTTTCTCGCTGTCTCTGCTGTGCTGAACATTGCACTGGATCTGCTCTTTGTCGCTGTACTGCCGTTCGGCATCGCAGGCGCGGCGCTCGCTACGGTTCTTGCGCAGTATGTGTCCGCCGTCGGTATTCTGCTCTATGTGCTGCTCCGCTGCCGCATGTGGCTGCCGTCAAAAAAAGAATGGCGTTTCAGCATTCCATTTTAAAAGAGATTCTGAATCTTTCTTCGATGACCTGCATTCAGCAGTCGGTCATGAATTTCGGCATTCTGATGGTACAGGGGCTCGTCAACAGCTTCGGTCCGGCGGTCATGGCGGCATTTGCGGCCGCGGTGAAAATTGATACCTTTGCCTATCTGCCGGTGCAGGATTTCGGAAATGCCTACTCCACTTTCACCGCACAGAATTACGGGGCCGGAAATCACGAGCGGATCCGGCGCGGCACGAAAGATGCTTTTGCACTGAGCGCTGCTTTTTCCATCGTCATTTCTCTGCTTGTCAATCTGTTCGCGCATCCGCTGATGCAGATTTTCGTGAAAGCATCAGAAATGGAGGTCATCGCGATCGGCGTACGGTACCTGCGGCTGGAAGGCTCGTTCTATCTCGGCATCGGATGGCTGTTTCTGCTGTACGGGTATTACCGCGCTGTCAAACGCGCCGAGATGTCGGTTGTTCTGACCGTCATTTCGCTTGGCATGCGTGTGGCGCTGGCATACCTTTTCTCCGCCACGGCGCTTGGCGTTGCCGGAATCTGGATCGCCATTCCGATCGGCTGGGCACTGGCTGATATGACCGGACTTTTCTTCCTGCGGCGTGCATTCCGATCGCAGAAGCCTGCATAAGTTCCGAATCTTATATCGCAGTACGGTTTTCTGCGGATAAACTGCGGAACTGCCCCGGCGTCTGGTGCATGCGTTCCTGGAAGACGCGGTTAAAATAGCTGATATTTCGGAATCCGCAGTCGCTCGCAATCTTGCTGATCGCCTCCTCGGTGGAAAGCAGCAGCCGGCAGCTCTCGGCAATCCGCAGGTTATTGACATACGTCACGGCGGAAATATGCATAATCGACTTAAAGAAGCGGCAGAAAGCGCTCTCACTCATATGAAACTGGCTCGCCAGTTCCGCGATTTCGAGATCCTCACAGAAATGAGCATTCATGTATGTGAGGATCTCTTTCATTCTGCTGACACGGTAATTCGTCGAGGCATCCGTTTTTCCGCCGTTCTTTTCTGCCGCACTGTAATATCCCTGCCAGATTTTCAGAAGTTCCGCTTTTAACAGCAGCTCCCAGCCCGGTTCTTTTCTTTCCTGCAGATTTCGGATCTCCTGCATGGCCTGTGCCGTTTTTTCTGCAAGGCGTGTCCCCCGCTCTGTCTTGGATGGAAAACGGATCTCGGAGGACAGCACTGGTTCGATATACTGCTGCTGGATTCGGTCAAGCGATGTGCCGGACAGAAAACGCGGCTGGAATACAACGGCAAGAAACGTAAATTCCTGTCCGTCGATTCCCTCTACCTCATGCAGACGGTTTGCATTGACAAAGGCGGTCTCACCTTCCCGCAGGAGAAAGGTCTCGGTATCCATATGAAAAACAGCTTCGCCCTTTACTGCATAAAAGAGCTCCACTTCCTCATGCCAGTGGCAGTACACCCGCACGGTACTCTGCAGGTCTGTCTCGAAAACGTGAATGCTCAGCGGAAAAAGCTCATCACCGTGGGGCTGTGTTTCTTTTCGGTAATTCATCTGTGAGAGCATATTTTTGTCTCCTCTCTTGTTTTGCTCTGCTGTCCCAATTGTAACACGAACTTTGCGATTCCGGCAAGTTTCCATGTTCTGCCGGCGAATCGCCCTTCCATGACCGTATTTTTCCTTCTTAAATGATAATAATTATCATATTTTATCAGCTTATTGACATTTCTTTTCATCCGCGCTATATTTTAGATACCCCGATAGGGTATGTGATTTCAAATTTTTCATCAAATCCCAGGAATACAGTCCGGCACGCTTTCGTTTCGCTGTATTCCCGGAAGAAAGCAGGTATTGTATGATTAAAACAGTCTTAAAAATTGATGGTATGATGTGCGGCATGTGCGAATCCCATATGAATGATGTAGTCCGCAAGAGCTGCTCTCCAAAGAAAGTAAACTCTTCTGCAAAAAACGGCGAGACCGTTGTCATCAGCGAAGCGCCGCTCGATATTCCGTATCTGAAACAGCAGATCAAGGACATCGGATATGAGCTGGTTTCGTATACGAGTGAGCCGTATGAGAAAAAGGGATTTTTCCATTTCGGACGATAAGCGGATTTCATGCCTTTCCTTTTGCAGTTTGTGCGTCGGAAAAAAGCACCGTTTCAGAAGTTTATTTCCTTTTGGAAATCTGCCTCTGAAACGGTGTTTTCTATTTTTTATCTATGATTTGATCAGCCGCAGCAGCATCCGCAGGACGGCGGCGTTTCTTTCTCCTCTTTTTTCGGAGATTCTGCGCCCAGATCGTACCAGGTCGGGTCGATGTCGAATCTGCGGTTGTTTCCAAGATAGATCGGATGGGTCGGGTCTGAGGACGGGTAGGCGCGCTCGGTCGAAACCTTCCACTGTGCATCCCAGTCAATCTTCGGAAGTGCCAGATCGTAGTGTGTGCTGGCGCGGAAGCCGTCTTCCTCTCCCTCAATTCTTCCCTTGGCGTCTGCCGGCGGCACGGCAAAATCTGCAAAGAAGGTGTTCACACCGTCGAAATGGCCTTCGTTGCTTCTGGAGAAGGAACTGCGGTATACCGCGTTGTTGATATTATCGAAGAGCCAGAGATTCATCTTGTCAATCTCTTCCCGCAGCTCCACCGGATACAGCTCCGGCGCGCCTTTTTTGTGCCATGGGCGGAAGTTGACCTCGAAATAAGTGGTCAGCCAGTTGTAATCGTTGTTGACTACCTTTCCCGTCGTTGTGTCGATCAGCGCCGGAACGGTCGTTCTTCCCTGGTAATCATCATCAGCACGGTAATACGCCTCAGAGATGAACTGATCACCGAGCACCGGGTCGATGTTGTTTTCATTGTAAACGTATTCCCAGCCAAGGTTTTTCTCATGCGGGGCATGTTCTACCATATTGACGGAAATCTGATCTTCCAGGCCCTCCAGCTCTCTTACGATCGCCGCGCGGTTGGACCAGTGGCACAGCTTTGCCCAGACGAGACGGTATCTCTTATTACCTTCTGCCTTCAGATCGTTTTCACCGTCGCCGAACGGAGTCGTGAAGTGATTCGGCTGTCTGCGGAAATAGCCGTTTTTGTCGATCTCCGATACGGTTTCTTTTGGTCTTACGCGGATTTTTCTTCCATTTACAATCTCATAATCATAATTCGCCATTGATTTTCTGCCTCTCTTTCGCGTGTTCTATCGAATGAATTTTCAAATAGGAAAGCTTTTGTTTCCCTATTATTTCGCTATGTTTTCTATGCAGTTATCATACCATATCTGTCTGGTTACGTCTAATTGCTAATTCTTTAGAGCGGCTATAGAATTTTCTTATATTAAAAGGCCAGTGCCGCATTCTCTGCAAATGGGCACTGGCCTTGTTTTCGGCGCTTTTTGTTTTTCAGATTTTTCCTTCCCGGCGCAGATACACCAGAAAGCCGTTGCATCCCTCCACGACATCGCGGTACGTCGCCTCAAAATCTCCCGTATACCACGGATCCGCAATATCGCGGCCGGAACCGGCGAAGGAAAGAAATTTGTAAACCTTTCCATCCGGATCATTCTTCAGCATCCGGTTCAGATTGCGGATATTCGCGGTATCCATGCCGATGATGTAGTCGGCGCGCTCGTAATCCTTCCATGTAATCTGCTTTGCGTGATGCGGCACGAGCGGAATGTGCTCCTCGCGCAGTTTATTGACTGTCCCGTAGTGCGGCGGATTGCCGATCTCCTCGCGGCTGGTGGCGAAGCTGTCGATTTCAAAATTGTGGCAAGGCCGAGGGAATTTACTTTGTGGGTGAATACGCTCTCAGCAAGAGTCGAGCGGCAAATATTGCCGTGGCAGATAAATAGTACTTTAATCATCTTTTTATATCTCCATTTAAGTCTTGTATTTCTTCTCAAAAGCTTGATATTTCACAATGTCATTAACTTAAAAGCAGAAGATATTTATTCCGAAATGGATTAGATATCTTCTGCTTTTTTTGATATGCTTATATTGTAAAAAGAAGCCATGAACCTGCTCA
>NZ_QUHY01000030.1:0-32557 GCF_003479865.1 Blautia sp. AM47-4 | reverse complement strand
TTTGAGCAGGTTCATGGCTTCTTTTTACAATATAAGCATATCAAAAAAAGCAGAAGATATCTAATCCATTTCGGAATAAATATCTTCTGCTTTTAAGTTAATGACATTGTGCAAAAGCAGGGTTTTGTCTCCACTCTGAAGGATCCTTTTTTATACTTTTTTCATATTTTTCTCCTGTTCGTTCCTCCGCTTCTGTGCTATGATACCTTATAGCAATGACAAATCATCCATCGAAAGGAGTTTTTCTATGTGTACAGCAGCAACCTATCAAACACGCGACTTTTATATGGGTCGCACACTCGATTATGAATTTTCCTATGGCGACCAGATCACCGTTACACCTCGCAATTATCCGTTTTCCTTTCTTCATATGCCGTCCCTTTCCCATCACTATGCAATGATCGGCATGGCGTGTGTGATGGATGATTACCCGCTCTATTATGAGGCGTTCAATGAAAAGGGGCTTGGTATCGCCGGCCTTAATTTTGTAGGAAATGCCGTTTATTTCGATCCGAAACCGGAGAAAGACAATATCGCGCAGTTCGAGCTGATCCCGTGGATTCTCGGTACATGTGCTTCGCTTGCGGAAGCAAAAGAATCCCTCTCCCGTATCAATCTCATCAGCACACCTTTTAAAAAGAATCTTCCGCTCGCACAGCTTCACTGGATCATCGCAGATGCATCGGGTGCCATCACCGTGGAATCCACGGCGGACGGTCTGCATGTCTACGACAATCCGGTCGGCGTTCTGACAAACAATCCGCCGTTTCCAATGCAGATGTTCTCACTGAACAATTACCTGCATCTGTCACCGAAACAGCCGGCCAACACGTTTTCCAACCAGCTCGATCTTTCTACGTACAGCCGTGGCATGGGCGGTCTTGGACTGCCGGGCGACCTCTCGTCTGCTTCCCGCTTTGCACGCGTGGCGTTTGTAAAGCAGAACTCGATCTCGGGAAACAGCGAAACGGAGAGTGTCAGCCAGTTTTTCCATATTTTAAATTCTGTTGACCAGCAGAGAGGATGCTGCGAGGTGGCGGACGGAAAGTATGAGATCACGCTCTATACTTCCTGCTGCAATGCGACGCAGGGAATTTACTATTATACGACGTATGACAATCATCAGATTTCTGCGGTTGATATGCACCGCGAGAATCTTGATGGCGAAACGCTTCGCTGCTTTGCGCCGGTGACGGGCGAGCAGATTCATATGCAGAATTAGAAAAATCCGGTACAGAAATCTTTGAGGACCCCTCAAAAAAGATTCTGTATCGGATTTTTTCTACATCTCATCACACATTGTAAAACAGACGTCGCACCGGCTTCTGGTGCGGCATTTTTCAAAATACAGCTCCTCGAGCGGAATCCATTTCTTCTGAAATTCCACCGCCTTTTCACTCCCGTTCCGCTTTTCAATTCTCTGGATCTGCTCGATCGGATCGATCGTGAGGAAGACCTTCAGATCGTAGTATGCTTCCAGCCGTTCATGGCAGGAGTACGTTCCCTCCACGATATTGACGCGGCACGGCGCGATTTCTGCTGTCTCAAGGAAGCTCCATTTCGGCGGATAATAGGGGCGGTAGAACACCGTTTCGCCCTTTTTGAGCGGCACAAGGACTTCCTGTTCGAACCGCTTGTAATCGACATTTCCGCCCGGCTCCTCGTACCGTTCTTTCGTCCGCTGCCATTTTGCGTGGCTGTAAAGCCATCCGGCGACGAGTCCGTAGGTGCCCATCTCAAATGCCATGGCAATTGCATTAGGATAGAGCACCGGGATGTGCATCGGCAGGAGCATTTTTCCAACTGCCGGGATCTGGCCGATGAAGAACGGCAGGATCAGGCCGATCGCAAAGAGCATGCCGGAAAGGGTTACTTTTTTACTTTTTCCATCTTGAAATTCCTCCCTTATGTTTCCTTCTGGAATCAGTGTATCATTCAAGTACATTTTAAAGTCAAGACCTTTTCTGCATTTTTTCTCTATTTTTCCCACTATTTTAGTATATTTTGTATTTCCGTGCTTCTCGGTGTCTGACTGCACTTTCTGTAGGAACTTTTTCTGTCGTTTTCCATGGTTTTGTGGTACACTTTTGGATATTGGGAAATGCAGTCATTTTCTGCAGTTCCCTGACTATTTTTCGAAAGGATTTTATCATCATGCAGTTTTATCTCGCCCCGATGGAAGGGCTGACCGGGTATGTGTACCGGAATGCTTACCACAAATATTTTCCGGCGGCGGACCGTTATTTCACGCCGTTTATTACAAATAAAAAAATGAGTTCCCGCGAACGGAACGATATTCTCCCGGAGCACAACGAAGGGATGACGGTGATTCCGCAGATTCTCACTAATCAGGCGGAGGATTTTCTGTCCCTGACAAAGGAGCTGAGGGAGTACGGTTACGATACCGTCAATCTGAACCTCGGATGCCCGTCCGGCACGGTTGTCGCCAAGCGGCGCGGCTCCGGGCTGCTCGCGTGGCCGAATACGCTCGACGCGTTTCTCGATGAGATTTTTTCGTCGTGTGACTGCCGCATCTCGATCAAAACGCGGCTTGGCACAACGGATACCGACGAGTGGGAGGATCTGCTTACGGTTTACGACAAATATCCGCTCGAGGAACTGATCATTCATCCGCGGATTCAGAAGGATTTTTACAAATACACACCGCGCATGGAATGCTACCGGACAGCGTATGAGACGAGCCGCTGCTCGCTCTGCTACAACGGTGACATTTTCTCACCCGATGATTTTCAGAATCTCTGCCGTGAGTTTCCGGACACGGAGAAGGTGATGCTCGGACGCGGGGTACTGCAGAATCCGTGGCTGATTGGGATGCTGCGCAGTGCAGATCCGGCAGGCGGCGAAGCCTCTGCTCCCGATAAAGAGCTGCTGCACGCGTTCTGTGAGGATCTCTGCGCCGGTTATGCGCGTGTGATTTCCGGGGATAAAAATGTGCTGTTCAAATTAAAAGCACTGTGGATTTATCTTGGAATGTCGTTTACCAATCCGCAGAAATATCTGAAAAAGATCAAAAAGGCGAACCGGCTTGCCGAGTATGAAGAGGCGGTCGACGCACTGTTCCGGGAACAGGAGCTGATTCTTTAATTTCGAAGTCCATTAGTATCTTTTGGAAACCATGCCACTTTCAGGTACGCACTTGTCTTTTCTGCAAAATCCGGTACGATAGAAACAGGATACAACGACTTATTTCTATTTTGTTTTTGGGAGGATTTTTACCATGATCGATTTACCCAAGGAAGACGAAAAGCTTTTTGCTCTTGTCGGCGCATGCCAGCGTGATGTCCTTCTTCATTCCTCCCCACTCGAGAAACTCCTCTAACTTTTTCACACTATTTCCTCCTTGTATACCTATAGGGGTATTGGTTGTCAAGAGGAGTTTTTCAAAATCAGAAAAACAAAAAGAACTTCCGACGAAGCATCTTTTTCTGCTCCTGCCGGAAGTTCTCTTTTCATCTTATCTTCTTATTTTTATTTCATATTTGCAAACCGCTCCACAGCCTTCGTAAACTGTGCAATCGTCTGATCCGCATCTCCGTGCTCGATGCCGTCGCGCACGCAGTGCTGGATATGGCCCTCGAGAACAACTTGTCCTACTTTATGAAGTGCCGATTTTGCCGCATTGATCTGCGCCAGGATATCCTCGCACGGCACATCCTCATCCACCCATACGGTCGATCGCCTGCACTTGACCGATGATCTTTTTCAGGCGGCGGTGAAGATTATCTGCATCCATACACTGTTTCATTTTGCATCCTCCTTGTTTCAAATCCGTCATCGCATCGGCAGCGTTACAAAGTGCAGTGCTCTTCCTCTTCTTCTTCCTCTGCAATCAGATTCCGGATATTCTGCATACGGTTATCCAGCTCCGCGCTCTGTCTTGCGCAGTCGTAGAGTTCATCCTGCAGATATTTGACATGATTTTCGGGAATATTTTTCTTGTAGCGCATCTTGTGCTCCAGACTCGCCCAGAAATCCATCGCGATCGTACGGAACTGTACTTCCACGTAAACCAGTTTCTTTGTATCCTGTAAAAAGATCGGCACCTGAACGATCAGATGAAGACTGCGGTAGCCGCTCTCCTTCGGATGCTGAATATAGTCCTTCCGCTCAATCAGCGTAATGTCATCCTGTTTCAGAAAACTGTCTGCCAGCTTATAAATATCGCTTGGAAAAGAACAGATCACGCGCACACCGGCGATATCGCGGATATTTTCCTCAATAGATTCCAGTGTGACCGGGATGTCTTTCACGCGGATTTTCCGCATAATGCTCTCATACGATTTGACCCTTGTTTTGATTCCTTCGATCGGGTTCTGGTCATAGGAAAGCGAGTATTCCTGATTCAGCACGCGGAACTTTGTCTCGATTTCCATAATGGCGCACTGATAATACGACATCAGAAGATCGAACGGCTTTTTGTTCTTCTGCATCATCTCAATAAACTCATCCGATAAAAGATTCTGCTTTACAAATTCATCCCGTTTTGTCCCAATCAGGTTTTTTCCCTGTTTTTTTATTTCCTCCAGTACTTCGAGGTTTTTCATCATCCGTTTTTTCGTCCTCCCAAAACTGCGTTCTCTGTTCTTTATGCTATCATTTTAGGCCTGTAAAGTCAAATTTTTTCTTCTTTTACTCTACCTTCAGCATCCGATAGCCAACCCCGATATGCGTCTGGATATACTGCGTCTGCTCTCCGTTCTTTTCCAGCTTTTTCCGAAGCGTCGCCATGAAAACACGGAGGGAAGCGATATCGTTCTCCCAGCTGCTTCCCCAGATTTTCTGTGTGATAAACGTATGCGTCAGCACCTTCCCTGCA
This sequence comes from Blautia sp. AM47-4, assembly GCF_003479865.1. Lineage (NCBI taxonomy): Bacteria > Bacillati > Bacillota > Clostridia > Lachnospirales > Lachnospiraceae > Blautia > Blautia sp. AM47-4. The sequence continues at coordinate 27,720 of NZ_QUHY01000030.1, read as the reverse complement.
TTCTGCGACAGCAGGCAGAGCAGCTTGTATTCGATTGGGGTCAGATGAAGTTCCTCTCCGTCAAGATATGCGCACCCCGCTGCGTACTCGATCCGCAGTGCGCCATTTTCAAAGACAGCCGACTGGACTCCATTTTCTGCCTGCATCTGGGACAGACGGCGCTGTGTGACTCGAAGGCGGGCCAGCAGTTCCTCCACAGAAAACGGTTTCGTCAGATAATCATCCGCTCCTGCGTCCAATGCCTCGATTTTATCGCTGTCCTCACTTCTTGCACTGATTACGATAATCGGCATATTCGACCAGCTTCGAATCTTTTCAATCACCTCTACGCCATCAATATCCGGCAGGCCAAGGTCGAGCAGAACAATGTCGGGATTATGTGTGGATGCCTCCATAATGGCACCCGCACCGTTCTTTGCAGAAATATACTTATAATCGTGTGTTTTTAACGTCGTAGTAATCAGGTTGTGAACCGGCGTATCATCTTCCACAACCAGAATTAATGTCTTATTCATTCAAATTCACCTCACTGAGCGGCAGGTTAAACCGAAAGCAGCAGCCCTGTGGATCGCAGTCATAAAGTGCTATCTCCCCGCCGTGCGCATTTACAATCGAACGGCAGAGTGCCAGTCCAAGGCCAAGGCTTCTGCGGCTGTCGCTTACTTTATTTTTCCCGGAATAGAACATCTCAAACACATGCTCTCTGGACTCTTTTGGAATCCCGGGGCCGTTGTCCTCCACCGCGATCCAGATATTTTTCTCCTCTTTTCTGGCTGTCGAGAACCCACTGAATGATTTCCTGTTCCCTTGGGTCAAAGATTTTTTCCGTCTTTCCTCCTGTCTGCGCGCTGTAAAGTGTTCCGCGGACAATTCTGCTCTCCTGTGCCCCTGCCGGTGCGGCCGTCAGATCCCTTCCCAGCAGTTTTACAAGCTTTGTCGCTGTAATATCAAAAATCTCCGACGCATCCTCTGCCTTCTGCAGAAGCTGGCTGGTATTGAAAAGAAGGTTCTGTCAGGAAGTAGTTAAACAGCACTACACTGATCACAGAACTGATTACGCTGCAGGTATAACCACTGGTCAGAATGGACGTCATCATAACGCCGACCAGATATATGGTAATGATATTGGAATCCGGAATGATATGGATTTCCAAATCCGGCACCAGATCGGTCAGCCGTTCGGTCCATCCCCTTCTCTTTCGAAAAAATCCCTGATCCATCATGCTTTTTCCAATGACAATCCGCGTTACTTCGGAAATTCTCGCATATTCTGCAATCTGCAGGGCAATGTCCTCGCTGTGCGTCGTTACAATCTCCGCCCCGCTCTGTTCTGCCAGGCGGATATGCTTCTGCAGCCTTGCCTGATCCTCCGGCGTTTTCTCTGCCGGTTCCGCGGTCTGCACATACAGTGCTGTAAAATTAGCACCAAATGCCCGGGCCATCTGTGCCGCAGTCCGGATAAACACTCAAAAAGGACACCTTTTATTGTATAATTATGTTACCCCACAAACATACGAAAGAAGGTGTCCTTAATGAAAAATTAGCATTGAAGAAACTGCTAACTTATATGAAAAGTGTATACAAAATTCCACAAAAAATCAAGGGTTTATCCGATGAAAGAAAAAGAAAATCCATCCCGTTGTTTAATATCGTTATGCCAGTGCTGATTTTCCTGATGCTTCAGTATGAAAGTTTTCACACCATTTTTTCAGCGCCGGAAAGCATGGAGAAACGACTGAAAAACTGTATCCGTGGAAAAATCCCAAAAGTTGATGCAGTCAGGGATCTTCTTTCCCGGATTGATCCAAAAGAAATCGAGAAAATTCACGCGCAGACGATTGATGTTCTGAAACGCAACCGCGTATTTCGGGAAGGAACCATAGGCGGATATGTTGCGGCAGGTATTGATGGGGTGGAATTATTCAGCAGTACAAAAAAGTCCTGTCCAGACTGCCTGAGCCGGAAGAACGGGACGGGGAAGACAGAATACTTTCATCGAAGTGTGGTATGTATGACGGTAGGAAAATCGCCGCATGTGATCTTTGGGCAGGAAATGCTGAAACCCAGAGATGGTTCAGAAAAAGATGAAGGGGAACTGACAGGAGCGAAAAGGCTCATCCGGCATTTAAAGAAAAGGCATGGTCATTTTGCAGATGTGATTGTGGCGGATGCACTGTACCTGAATGCCCCGTTTATCAATACTTTGAAAGAATGCGGTTTAGAAACGGTAATCCGTCTGAAAGATGAAAGAAGGCTTCTGTTTCAGGATGCGGAAAGCATGTTTCAGCGGGACGAGGGGAGAAAAAGGAGCTTCAGGAAGGGAAAAAAGAGTATTGAAGTCTGGGATCTTTCCGGATTTGAGATAGACCTGGACGATATCTTAAGCGGACTGAAATACGAGGACGGCCACTACGATCTCGTGAGTCTTTCCGACAAGGATTATCAGAAAAAACTGGATGTCCAGATTGCCTGCTGGGATAAACTGAAAAATGAAATTCAGAAGGTCAGATCCGGAGAAAACGGAACGGCGGATCTGGTAGACATGAGAGAGACGTATTTCCAGATGGCAGATGAAACGGTTGCCGCAGTCAAAGTTTCCCGTGCCAACCGCCAGCTGGAACAGAAAGCCTACATCGACCTTCACACGGGACTGCCGAACAAGAGCAAGTGCGAAGAGCTGTTCCACAATGTGGAATTCATCAAAACTCCTACCGCCTGTATCGTCTTTGACATGAACAACCTGAAACGCGTCAACGACAGCCTCGGCCACTCCATCGGCGACCAGCTGATTCTGAACTTTGCCCGGCTGCTGCGAAACTCGATTCCCGCGAAGCATTTCGTAGGAAGATACGGCGGCGATGAATTATGGCGGTCATCTATGATGCAACCCGCGAAAGCATCACAGAAATCCTCACAGAGCTTCAGAACGAAGTCGAACAGTTCAACAGCTACGGAACCCAGTTCCGCATCAGCTATTCCCACCGCTTGGCACTTTCCACCGATTACAACGAATGTACGCTCCGCACGCTGTTTGACAAAGCAGATAAATATATGTATGAAAACAAGCAGGGACGCCAGGACTAAAGAAACGCCGGAACCGGAAATATCTTATCGCCGGTTCTGGCGTTTTTTCTTGCTGTTTCTCTTTTATTTTTTTGCAAACGCTTCTATCTGCGCATATCCCGCTGAAAAATCAATGGGTTCCTCCCGCAGCTTCTTTCTGACCGCATCGCGTCCTTCCTGATCTGCCAGCACTTTCTGGATTTTATCGGCAAACTGCATCACATCCAGCGGACAGAGATATCCGTTTTCCCCATCCCGGATCTGCTCGCGCATGGACGGAATATCGGAAGCGATGATGACCTTCTGCAGGCTTCTCGCCTCTACAATCGTAATCGGATAGCCTTCGTGACGGGACGGCTGGAGATACAGGTCGCAGGATTTTACGTACGGCGCAGGATTTTCGCGCATTCCGAGAAAAATAATTTCCTGCTCCACCTGATATTCCTTTGCCATGGTCCGCAGCTTGTTCAGATCTCTTCCATCACCGATGATGAACCATTTGAAGCGAAGTCCCCGTTTTTTCAGCTCCGCCGTAATCTGCACCGCAATATCATATCCTTTTTCTTCCGAAGCTCTTCCCACCGTCAGAAATTTCAGCTCTCCTGTGTACTGCGGATCGCTAAGCGGCTCCTCACTCCGTCTCTGCACCTGTTTGATGTCAATGAAATTCATCAGAACCTCTGTCCGGTCCGCGAGTTCCGGAAAGCGGGCAATGACCTGTTTCCTGACAGGCTCGGAAACGCAGTAAATTTTATCATACTCCGGAATAAAGTCCCTGGTCCGGAACAGCCACCAGAGATTTTCTCCGTGGAACCAGACCGCTTTTTTCCGCGCATTCGTCTTTCTGGCTCCGAATGCGGTTGTGAACGCACCGAATCCGAAAAAGTCGAAAACAAGATCGTATTGTTTTGTTTCCGGCTCCACACACTCCAGAATCCGTTCATACAGTTTTCCATACCGTTTCTTTCCATACACGACGCGCATCAGAAATACGCCCATTCCTCTGGCATAGAAAGACCGTTCTGCCGGTGTCTCCCGTTTTCCCACAATCCGTTCCAAAGCCGGATGCGGCTTTTTGTTCCAGATCATCTGGCGCACTTCCACTTCCTTCGGAATCCGCTCCAGCAGAACGCCTCTTTTTTCGACCAGAAGAAGCGTTACATCTTCTTTTTTCTCCACCAGTTTCTGCAGCAGCGCTGCCATGGCAACTTCCGTTCCGCCCATGTCCATGGTACGTCCCAGCACCAGTATTTTACTCATTGCTTACCTCTCATCTGCTTTTTTCTCTGTTCTAACGCCAGTAGGCATCTCCCACATGCGCAGGATGACGCTGATCCTCCGGCGGAAGCTGATGGTAATCGCCGTACAGGGTGTGAAGATACGTCTCGTATCCCGCCGGGGCATTGATCAGATGGCCTTCAAACGGAAGGCGCACGATCTCTTCGATCGCTGTTTTGGGAATCGCGTCCGACTTGCGGTAACCGCCGCACTGGCAGGCCACCCACTTTGAGTCCTCCGCGCGGTACTTTCTGCACTCTTTTTCCATCTCGCGCAGAATCCGCTCTTTTCCATAGCATTTCCGGATCGCCCATTTGCACCATTTTGCGAAGCTTCCTTTGTTTCCTTTTAAGGTCTGGCGGTAGGTGCGGAATGCATTCATCCGCTGGCTTTCCAGAAACAGCAGCTTTTTCCAGTGACGGTCGTACTCCGGTGTATCTTTTCCGGCAGTCCATCAAACGGGAAAATGTCGACGAAAAGACCGGTATCCACAGCTCCTGCCACGTGCTCCACAAGACTCGTTCCGGTGTGTACCAGCTTTCCGTATGCCAGTGTGAAACCCTTTGTATTATGAAAATTCATGACGCGGTACGGTTTATCCGTTTCGCTGTTTACAATCTGTTCCAGTTTTTCATAATCCGCTCTCGGCATCCAGACATCCACATCATCATCCCATGGAATGAACCCCTGATGCCGGATCAGCCCGAGCAGAGTTCCATCTGCTGCAAAATAGATCAGGTGATGTTTCCGGCAGACTTCATCCAGATACAGTAATATTCCAAGCGCAATCTCCTGTTTTTCTTTTAATTCTGTAATTTTACGCATAACGGCATTGCCTTTCTGTTTTGTTTTTCCCATCCATTATAAACACTCTGCCGGATTTTTTCAATTTAAATTTCCTGCCGCTCCGGCGCCCGTCTGAAGATTCCGCACTGTTTTTATCAGTACCTTCATATCCACCGGTTTTACTATGTGTGCGTTCATGCCCGCATTGAAGGCATTCTGCACATCTTCTGAAAATGCGTTGGCTGTCATCGCAAGAATCGGGATTTTCTTTGCCAGCGGGTGGCTGCTGTTCCGGAATTTCGTCACAAAGAGAACCGATGCCAGGATCAGGAGCAGAATTACTGCCAGAATCCTCAGCTCCTCGACAGCGGTATCCTCGAACATCTTCGTTCCGTTGCTGTCCACCACATACGTCGTGCTCTGGTTGCTGAATGCACTGCTTCTGAAATACGGTGCCATCTCCTCCATCGAACGGATCAGAATAAAGTGTGTGATGATACTGCCGTCGAACACCAGCTGGCTCTGCAGTTTTCTGGCAAATACCATCTGGTTTTCATTGGTGATCCAGTCCAATGTCAGAAAGCTTTTGATATCCGCATCCTGCAGATCTTTAGATCCGTACCACACGCCCTGCAGACCCTCATCGGAATAATAGTATCCTTCCTGGTTCACGGCAATAACTGGAGGTTTTCATGCGTGGAGCTTAATTCTTCCTCACGTTTTTTCAGAAATTCACACAACCGGCGTTTTACTTGATTACAATCAGATTCGGGTTCTTTGGGCTTCATCGACATCCGCAAACTGCATATTGCAAATATGCTGTTTTGACAGGCACTATTTTTGAAAATTGCGATAGTATTCGTTTATTCACTCTGCACAAGATCATATACATGGTATAAATGCTGTTTTTATTTTTCTTTCATATAATCCATACAATTTCTCGCATTCCATGCATATCCATCCTGCTTCGCCTGTATATAGCGGATATTTTCGTTTCTTACAATATTCTGTTTCATAATTTCCTACTAATTCCACAAGGTTATTGATATCCCTCATCTGCGCAGCAGCCATTCCTGTCATTGCCCACAAAAAGCCAGTTCTTTTTTTATTCAGTTTCTGCCACTGAAACCTTTCCGTAAACTGATCATATAATACCTTTTGCTTTTTCTTCTCTTTTACCGGAAATTCATAAATCAGCGGATAAATCTGAGCAACACCATCCGGATAAAATTCTGTCTGATGATACCGATCACTGTTTCCGATAATTCTCCATCTTTGATTCGCATCATCCCAGAATATCTTTTCTATCTGTTTCTGTATCTTTTTACGAATTTCACTGATCGCCTGCGTATCTTCCAGTCCTGCAAGTTCCAATTCGTACAGGCCTTTCCACACTTCCAGATTATCCATCAGATAAACTGTTGTGTTTTCTTCTGAAACCTGTGTAATTCCATCCTGCATCAGGCTTTGAATCTTTTTTAATGCAAGGCTGATTCCATTTTTCCAGGATTCCGGCAGGTCTGTACTTTCTGTCTTTTCCAGATATTTTCCCATAAGAAAAAGGTACATACCAAGATATCCGTCTTCGGAATCAGCCTTTTCTTTATAAATAAGTTCCCCACCCTCTTTCCTGTAGATTCCCATTTTTCCATCTGTTTCCAGCAAAACCCCAGTATGCCAGTCCAGATACCTGCCAACAGCTTTTTGCTCTGTTTCAGTCATGGGGCAATTCTTTGTTTCTGCCAGAAGCCCCAGTGCAGCCATACATGCAAAGTATGGATTAACATCTCCGGCTTTACTTCCATTCATATAGATTTCGCCTTCAGGGCCCTGATTCTCAAGGATCCACTTTTTTTCTCTGGTCAGGACGGTTTCCAGCCATTCCTGCCGGACAGATATTTCTTTTCTCAGGTTCTGATAATAAGCAAACATAAACACAATGCACACAGTTATGCAAAATATAATAAGTCCCATCAAGTTCTTTCGATGTTTCACTTTTCTTTTGCATTGGCTCTGTTTATGCTTATGCATCTATATCCTCCAGGATTTTTCTGATTTTGATACTTGCAGTCCCATCACCATAAGGGTTTCTAGCCTCACTCATTTTTCTGTATGTCTCCGGCTCTGTAAGAAGCCGCCTGCATTCTCTGTAAATATCCTCCATCTTCGTGCCTACAAGCTTTAAGGTTCCTGCTTCCACACCTTCCGGACGCTCTGTTGTATCCCGCATGACCAGTACCGGTTTTCCCAGTGCAGGAGCTTCTTCCTGAATTCCGCCGCTGTCTGTCATGATCAGATAACTGGCTTTCATCAGGTTATGGAATTCCACCACATCCATTGGTTCGATCAGGTGTATTCTCTCGCATCCACCAAATTCCTCATCTGCGATCTTCCTGACCTGCGGATTCAAATGTACAGGATAAATAACCTTCACATCTGTAAATTCTTCCACGATCCTGCGTATAGCCCGGAACATATCACGCATGGGCTCTCCCAGATTCTCCCTTCTGTGTGCTGTTACAGCAATCAGTCTGCTGCCTTTTGCCCATTCTGTTTCCGGATGATAAAAATCACTTCGCACCGTATAGTGCAAAGCATCAATTCCTGTATTTCCTGTGATAAAGATCCGCTCTGGATCCTTACCCTCTTTCAGCAGTGCATTCGCTGCTTTCTGAGTGGGCGCAAAATGCAGGCTGGCAGTAAGTCCAATGGCCTGCCTGTTAAATTCTTCCGGATAGGGAGATTTCATATTATAAGTACGAAGTCCCGCTTCCACATGTCCTACCGGGATCTGCTGGTAAAATGCAGCCAGAGATGCGGCAAATGCAGTAGATGTATCTCCATGGACCAGCACAATATCCGGTTTTTCCTTTTTCAGGATCTCCCTCATTCCTGTAAGAATAGCCGTTGTCACATCCGTAAGATCCTGCCCTTTTTTCATGATCGCCATATCATAATCCGGGACCACTTTAAAAATATCGAGAACCTGCTTCAGCATTTCCCTGTGCTGTCCTGTGACACACACCAGCGTTTCCAGCTTTTCACTTTTTTTCAGTTCCAGAACAAGAGGGCACATTTTAATTGCTTCCGGTCTTGTTCCAAAAATCACCAGTACCTTTTTCATTTTCAATTTCCTCCCAGTTCTTTATCCAGATACGCCAGTCTTTCGCGGATAGTATCTGTCAGCTGTTTCATAGCTTCTTCATAGCTTCCGATATCCCTCGATGTGCCCTCCTTACTGGTTCCGGTTAACAGATTCTCTTTAAAAGAATATCCCCACACTTTAAAGTTTCTGTCCACAGCCTCTCCCAGTTCCTCCTGATAAGATGCTATTTTCTCAGCGATATGTTCATCAGAGAGTGTGGTTTTACGCAGCTGCACATATCTCTCACAGACACGTTTTCTGAAAGCTTCATCCTGCCACAGCCTTTCAATCCATGAGTTTTTCACTGTATGCAAAATATCTGTCGATTTCACGGAATTCTGAAAATTATCAAATCCATTGTTAAAATCCCATACAGCAAGCTGCAGCTTTCCTCCAAGTTCTTTGTATATGTATGTAGAAAGATTGCCTGCGTCATAATTCATGGCAAATTCATTGATAATAAAGTAGTCCACCCAGTTATCTATGTCTATATATGCCTGATATCCAATTCTTTTGTCGCTGAAATTCTTCCCATACAGAACTTGTTCAAATTCAGAAATATCTTTCTGGATATATGCTTTTTGTTTTTCCGTTATTTTATTTTTTGACGGATACCCTATATACAAAGAATTGTTTGTATATCCTGCTGTCTTTCCCCAGGTTTTCAGCTCTTCTGATTCTGTATCACTTCTGTCTCTGCTTACAATATATGCGGTTTCTCCGGACAACAAACCAAATTCCGCGAGACGCAGTCTGCTTTCTCCGTTTGTTACAGGCTCCACTGCCAGATAAACGCCCTGATATTCTCCATCAACAAACAATTCCACAAACCGGGTGTCCGGAGCCCATCCATTTAATTCCCTTGCCAGATCATATACCAGTTTATTTCTAATCAGCGTCTTATCAAGATAAGGACCATTTAACACCCATTCACTGTTTGCTCCCATTCCTGCAAGAGACACTTCTTTTGCACTGTCTTTTTCATTTTTATAAAATTTAATGCGATACTGCTTTTTATCCAATTTGCTATAAGAAGAAGCGCCTCTGTATTTGATCGTAGCGCGGTATATGGAATTGGGGACAGAAAAAACAGATCGTTCCTCTCCGTTTCCATCCAACAGAGCAATATATCCCCAGATCACATTCTCCTTCAGGACCTGCTGTCCCTTTGTATTCATATAGACTACCGGAAGCGTCGTAGAGAATTCTCCCAGATCATAGTATTCCAGACTCTCCTCGTCCGGTTCATCCCACTCCTTCATTTCTTCTTTCGTGATAACAGTTCTCTTTTTTTCCTTTGACTTATTCTCTGACTTTACAACAGAATTTCCCACAACGGATAGTCCACAGAGAACTGTTATCATCAGAACACATAAAAGGATACGGCTTATCCTTTTCATAACAACACCTCTCAATCAGGCAGCCTTTTTACTGCGAAAGTTCATCCTTCTGATCAACTATATTTACCCTTTTCACACCATCGATTTTGATCAGTTTCTCTGAAATATCCATCTGATTTTCTTTTGCAGCTTTATACAGGATTCCCTCTCCGATAGAATAAACCAGTTCAAAGCTGCCTTCTGTAACATTTCTCATGGAAACATGTGCCTTTCCTGAAAAGAAGGTATCCACTGCTGCCTCTGTTTTATGTAAGCAGTCAGGTTTTCCCTGAACAACCAGCAGCTTATTACAGGATGTAAAGCCTTTTCTTGTAATAATAAGAAAAAGAAGTAAAAAAGCAGAACCAATAACAATAAGCGCATACTGAGATACACCGCAGCCAATGCCTGCCGCAATTGCCCAGAAAATATAAGTAGCATCTCTTACATCCTTTACAGCAGTGCGGAATCTTATGATAGAAAGAGCACCAACCATACCAAGGGACAATGCAATATTATTACTGATAATGCTCATGATCATAGCTGTGATAATCGTGATCGATCCGATCGAAATATTAAATTTTCTGCTGTATGCAGGTCCTGCATAAGAAATTTTATAAGTAAACATAATAAAAAAGGCAACGATCAGTGCGATCACATTATTCATTAAAATCACAGTCACACTCAGTGCTTCTGTATTTGTCAGATTTTCTACGATAAATTCTCTCATATTTTTCTCCAATCCCGGCATCCGGTTTCCCATCGGTCTGCCGCATGTAAAACTTACAGTCACATCATTCTGGCTCTGGAATATTTGCTGTGGCTGGTGGACAGTTCATCCGCTTTTTTCAATGTCTCAGCGATCATATCCGGCAGAAATCCTGTATATTTTACTTCCATCAGCACCTGTTCTGTACTGCCCAGCGCATCTGTTCCAACATCCTCGAACAGACCGTATGGATATAATGTTCCTCGGATATCCGTATCAAAAGTGATCCTTACATCACCTGCAGGATAAGCAAATGCCAGCCTCTGATAATCTATGATCGTCTTTGGACGGTAACAACCCTGTGTGATCCGCAAATACAATCTCATAGCCAGCTCTGTTTCATATTCCAGAAGAAACGAAGCATCTCCCTGTTCCATCCGAAGTGCGTGTTCACGGCTGACAGGTATGGAATATTTCACTCCGTCAAATCCGTTTTTGCATTTAAACTCCAGCTTTGCAGATAGATCATTCAAGGAATAAATTCTTAAACGGATCTTCCTTTTTTCATACATTCCATCCAGATTATCCCATAGATCCTGATCGTCTATGGAATCATAGTACTGAGATCTGATAAAATATCTGCCATTATCTCCATGGATATCTCTTTCCATAATGCCATCCAGCTTTTGTTGAAGAATCATGGCCTCTCTGCGGCTGATCAGATATTTGATTTCTTTGCGAAAAACCGTTTCCAAATCTTACGCCCCCTCTCTGATTTTCGTTCAAACAGAACGATCTGGAACAGGAGTCCGCATACTGTCAGCAAAGCCACGTATCTGACTCCCGTCTCGTGAAGAAGAAACATTCCTGCCACAACAGAAGAAAGGATCGCTCCCTCCAGAGGAAAAAAGGCCGCTGCAGCTGCAGCTCCTGCAGCGAAAATAACTACAGCCCACCAGAACGGATAACACATCCATACAACTGCCGCAGCAGTCATGGCAGACAAGATCATGGAATCTGCTGTTTTCCACTTAAATGCCATATATCCCATCAGACACCCAAGTATCGTAAATGCTGTTACGATCGTCCCCCATCCGGTTTTTCCATCCATAACAGTACATAGGGCAATCGTCACTGCCCAGAACATTATGAAGGAAACAATCAGACGGTACACCTTAGCTCCTGCAAAAACAAGCAGAATCCCAAGGATCAGGAACAGCATTCTTTCTGTATTTCCGCTTATATGAAGCTTGTCTGCACTTCCTGTTTTTTCCATAAACAGTTCCGTTCCCTTAAGGATCAGTTCCGACATCAGCCATTTCCTCCTTCCTTTAAAAGTGGATTCAATGCTTTCATATAGGATTTGTTTCCTGTTTCAGCAACATCCTGTGCCCATATAATATATTCTATATCATATTTTTCCAGTATTTCATCCAGATTCTGTATCAGATCTGCATCCTTATATATATTAGATACATAAACCTTATCAAAGATTTCTGAAAGATAAGAGATCATCATCTTCCCTCTTTCATCTGCAATAAGGAGAAGATTTCCTTTTCCTTGCCCTTTTCCTCTTCCTTCCACTATACTATGCTTATAACTCGAACCAATGACTGCATAATTTCCGCTGCCATTAAACTGTATCGTTTGTCTTTTTAGTGTCTGTAGCTGCCCTTCTTTGTTTTCAAAGGTTAATTCTTCGCGATTGGGATTTGAACCATTGATATAAATATAGAATGGTTCTTCTTCCATGTTTTCTATTCCTTTCTTTATTTCGTCTGTCGTATACTTTCCTAGCGCTTCCAAAAGAAGGTTTCCCTTAAAATTTCCAAAAACATATTCACGGTAATCATCCAGGTTTTCCTTATCATATCCAAGTTCTCCAAAAATCACCTGCGCCCCGTAAAATGCCCCACGCATTGTCCAGCTGTTTCCAGTTCTGAAATAAATATATTCATCCTGATGTTTCTCCAGTTCAGACAGCGGATTCAAAACCACTGAGGGATCTGAAAAAGAGGCTTCCAGTTTCTCTATAAAATCACTGTATTTTTCCTTTTCAGTTTCATATCCGCTTTCAAATACTGCTCTTTGCGGTATCGGCATAATATAAGTGTCTTTCCCACTCTTTTTCTGTAATGCTTTCATAATATCTGCCGCATATGAAATACGATCCTCAGAAATCTGATTTATATTAAAGATACGGTCTGTATAAATCACCTGATCCTGCGTTTCTATGATTTTGATTTTTGAAAGAGACTGGTCATTTTTTAAGCCATAATTATTATATAAATTTCTTGTTTCCGGAACATATACGCTTTCCTGCTTAACATTCTGCAATTTTTCCATCCCTTTCTGGAGGATCAGAATTCCTGCAGACATCACGATCAATATGAGCAAAACCAGAAACACTTCTGCGGTTTTATTCTTTTTCAACTGAATTCACCTCCCTGAACCTGATTCTGGCATTTGGACAGTTTTTCTCCAGTTCTGCAATACCCGGCTGATCTTTTATTTTCTCTGATACGGAAATTTGTTCAAGCGAAACACAATCTCTGAATGCACTGATCCCCACATATTCCACACTGTCCGGAAGATATACTTCTTTCAGATTCCTGCACCCGCGAAAAGCATGATCACCTATTTTCTTTAACAGTGAGGTGTCTGAAAATATCAGTTTATTAACAGACACGCATTCCGCAAATGCAGCTCCTTCAATCACAGTCAGGGAATCCGGAAGACTTATAAATTCCAGCGCATAACAGTTTTCAAAGGCTGATGTCCCTACCGATTTCAGCGAAAGCTTTTCTATGCTTTCCCATACTTTCAGCACATGACAGTCCGCAAATGCATAGTCCTCAATAACAGAAACGCTTTCCGGCAGATGCAGTTTTTCAAGACTTCTGCATCCAAAAAACTGACTCTTCGGAATAACGGATGCACCTTCAGGAATAACCGCTTCTTTTACATATATATCTCCTCGAAATCCCTGAAAGCTAACATTTTCATACTCTGACAGATCCCGGAAAGTAATCTTTTCTTCATGAACAGGTTCTCTTGGAAAACAATACTCTCCCAATACCTCTCTGTCCGATTTCAGGATTTTTCCACCGCCCTCTGAAACCACATATCCATAAACATAATTACCGCCATAAAATGTTATCGTTCCGCGGGCAACAACTGAAGTGATCTTATCCGGCTGACCTGCACTGGCGCCTTCTTCAAATATAATGTTTCCCTGTGTAAAAATGTTTCCGAGCACTGTTGCATTTTTTTCCAGCAGTATATCATTCTCCGCAAAAATATTTCCAAGCACCGATGCATTTTCCATGATTCTCACAGCCCCATCACTGTGGATATCTCCCTGCAGGATAATGTCCTCTATCACCTTTATATCCCCATCGGAAATAATCGTATAAGGAACTGTCCCGCTTTCCGTAACCATATCATCATCTATGTAATGCCTGTTATATTCATGACTGTTCATTACCGGCATACGAAATATTCTGGGATCACGTTCCTCCATAAACCGGTCCGGTTCCTCCGGACGCTGTCCCAGACGGATCACCGGTGCATACAGACTGTGAAAAACATTCTCAAAACCTATTACAAGCTGTTCTCCACTTGATACCCTTTCTCCCAGATCACATTCATCATAAACTGCAACCGCATGTTCTGCGTCCGCCCATCTGAGAAGCCGGATCTTATTTCCGAAAAGCAGTCTTTTTTGCTGTATACAGCCCGGATCCGTATGTTTTCTTTCACAAACAGCGCATCCTTTTCACTGTAGATCTCTTTTTGGAAATGCAGATCACTTCGCTGCGGACAGAAGACGGTATTTCGGGCAATGACCAGATCTTCAATGTCAGGCTGCGCAAACTCCTGGTTTCCATCTGCTTCCAACACCTTTTCCTGTCTTGAAAGCATGATCGTACCATTCTTCATTTCCGGAAGAGCTTTTTCCACCAGAGCAGAAAAGCTTTTTCCAAAATATCTGGCATCTTTCACATAATCCTGCCTTATTTTCAGGATCTGCCCTTTTCTCATCCTGAAATACAATACTGCGACCAACAGAGGCATAGAGAACATACAGATAAAGATCAAGATCCATACCTTCATTTTTCAGCCTCCTTTTCCGTTTTCTGCACAGTAAACCGCACTGTTTTATCCCATTTCACACCTCTTCCGGTAACAGTATCTACCACTGCATCCCAAAATCCCAGAGAGATATTCCACATATAGAAGAAAAAATTAAACATCATAAGAGGCAGAAGCAATGCCTCTCCGGGAAGTCCGTCTATGATCAGCGAGGTACCTATCTCAAAAAATGGTGCAAAATTTCCAAGGGAATTATAAATTCCCAAAAACAATATAACCCACCAGCCACTGAATATCTGCATTTCACCTAGGAAAAACAATCCAAGGGAAACTACCCAGCCTACCAGCAGAAATACCGGTACCGAATAGATAAAAAGCAGAAATAAGCCATCTATTTTCTGAAATAGTCCCATATAGGGAGTTGTGATCGTAGGGATCAGATAACGGAACAATACTTCATTATGACCTCTTGACCAGCGTCTGATCTGTCTGCCTCTCACATTCCAGCTTTCCGGAGATTCTTCATAACATTCCGCCGAGTTAGCGTATACGACCTTCCATCCATTGGTAAAAAGCCGATATGTAAGTTCCGTATCTTCTGCCAGAACCTTTGGATTAAAGCCACCTGTTTCTAACAGAAAATCTTTTCGAAATCCTCCCACTGTACCGCCATACTGCGGAATTGTTTTCAGATTATATCGTGCCTGTTGATCTACCTGATATCCGCCGGACCGTTCCAGATTGATAAGTCTGGTCAGCATATTTGTGTTGGTATTGTACGGTATCACCCGCCCCATAACTGCACCTACCTGCGGATCCTCAAATCCCAGCGCAATCTGTTTCAGCATGTTTCTGGCAGGTCTGTAATCCGCATCAAATACAATGATGATCTCCCCTTTTGCCAGCTTCATTGCATCATTCAGACCTACCGGCTTTCCTCTGTCCGGACAATCTCTGTGAAGGGGGCGTATAAACTCATAATTTCTGTGATACTCATCCAGCATTTCCCTTGTACGGTCTGTAGAATTATCATTGATCGGAATAATTTCAAGTTTGTCCCTGTCATACTCACATTTCAGCAGAGAATCCAGAACGTTGGAAAGCACCTGCTCCTCATTATGCATAGGGATCAGTACGGAAATACTTTTCATCCGGTCTGTAAGGATATCATTGTAATAGAGACGCTGCCTGCCCAGAAGTCGTACAATTGTAAAATAAAAATGTCTGGCAGTGTACAGAAGCATCAGGATAATAACAAAAATAGTATAACCTTTCATAATAGCTACGACCATTTCCATACCTCCTTTCCCTTCCTTGAATCGTAAACACCGATCATGCGGTCGACAAACACTGCATAAATCATAACCAGATACAAAAAGTCAAACATGGGCCCTATTATAAAGTAGAAAAACGCCATATAGATCACAGAAAATCTGTACAGCAGCCAGATAAAAATCACATAGCGAACAGTTCCAAATACTATGGAATACAACATTACCGCAAGAAGTGTCAAAAGCTTATAGATCACTCCCCGGTCTCCTATAATTCCAGTGACCATAATTGTCATGACAAAAAACATCACCCATATGCCAATTTCCTGAAGCATATATAATTTCGAATAAACAGTTAAAGTATACGGAAAGTATTTTTCTCCAAATACAAACCACAGACTGTTTATCAGATGAATCGCACTGCACAGGATCAGATAAATGGCAAGAGGGCGTCCCTTCCATGGAAGTCCCGCCAGCAGAATGATTGCCGCAAGAGAAACTGCTGCATTTATAAGGCTTATCTGTATTCCCGGATATACGGTTCCTGCACTGAGATAGCTGATTTTTCCAAACAGAGGATACGTTTCTGAACGGATCCCAACATACATCTGCGGTTCATATTTTTTTAAAGCATCGACCCCTATCTTACAGATCACCCTGGTCAGATCATCGATCTGCGTCCACATAAGCAGAAAACCAAGCAGGATCAGTATGACAATATACAGAATACATTTCTTTTTATCTATCTCAATTCTTCGATAGGTTCTGGTATAATCAATTACTTTCTTTTCTTTCATAGACTTCTCCTTTTGTTCCGCTTCGCTATGCAGCTCATAACTGGGAACCTTCCAGATTTTTTACATTCCCTCCCCATAAATTACAGCACTGCAGCCTTTCTGCTTTTTACTCTGATACATTGCCCTGTCAGCCTTTCTGTATAGCTGATCAAAAGAAATATCTTCATATCCATCATAAAAACACGCACCCAGACTTATTTCTATACTCTTTCCACGCATCTCTATGATATCAATCTGTCGAATATTTTCAAAAAGGCGCTCGAAGAATTTCTCAGCTACTGTTTGCTCCAACATTTTCGGCATAAATATTGCGAACTCATCACCTCCAAGCCTCATAACCACATCACTGTCACGACATGTTTTCTGCAGCGTCTTCGCAACGGCTATAATCACCTTATCTCCTACAGAATGCCCATAAGTATCATTGATGGATTTAAATTTGTCACAGTCGATCAGGCAAAGCAATCCCTTTGTTTTTTCCTTTAAAAGTTCAGTAATCCTTTTTTCTCCGCTTCCACGATTACATAATCCTGTCATAAGATCTGTCTTCGCCAGATAAATCAGCCAGTTCTCACGCTTTTTTTCTTCTTCTATACACTCAGTACAAAAAAGCACATGCAGAAGTCTTCCATTTTCATCGTAGTCTACAGGAATAAATCTGCTTCGACACCAACCTGATTTTTTATCTATAAATTCATGTGTTATGCTCTTTTCTCCAAGAAGCCGTTCTTCCAGCGTATTGATATCTACAAACTCCAGTGATTCCTGAAGCTGCGATTCTATGCACATTTTCTCGACAATCTCCCTGACATGTCCGCAAAAATCATCCCTGATTTCATATTCTCCCATTTTCTTAAAATCTTTTCCCAAACATTCCATAATCTGATCTGTCATTTTTACAATATGATATTTCTTTGTCTGCACATCAACCAAATGCATGGATGTATAGATCTTCGAGAGGGATGTATAACTGCTGAGCCGTGCCTCTTTATTTGACTTTATAAATGAATTACGCAATTTCAGTAACGAGATAAGAAGCGTTCCTATCATATCCAGAAAAATAGTAAGCCCCCTGTAATCACCCTTTGGAGGATTATCCACACCGAAAAAACCACTTATCTCATCTTTGTAACGCAAAGGACATACCACCACATTTCTTACATTCTGTGCTTTTAACATATCATAGGGCATGCGATGTTCTTCTTTGATATCTTCTATATCAGCGATAATGATACTTTCGCCCTTGGAAAACGTATCGTACCACCACTTTATTATGTCCATATCTACATTCTGCAATCTGTCTCTTTCGGGAACCACTCCCTGCGCACACCATTCATACGTATTGTTTGTGACATGCCTTTCTTTACAATCTTCGAAAATATATATTCTGTCAGACTGATATGTCTGCCGAAAAAACGAATAAATTCATTAATCTGCTCGTCAGGTGTATGGTAATTGAGTGCAGATCTAAGTGCTTCATTTATGACAAGTTCATACTTCATGATCGTCTTCATGCTGTTTTCCTCCCGAATGTCTTTCTTATCTTATTTTGTTACATTCAAGCCAGATGGAAAGTCCTTCTTTTATTTTCTGCTCTTCCACAGGTTTCATAAAAAAATATTCTATCCGTAGCCTGAACGCATGGAGCGAAAAATCAAGGTCACTGCACCAGATGATTCCACATTTCGGATACAGGGAACGGAGGTGTTCTGCTGCATTCAGGCCGGCTACACCCGGTAATGCGAGAAACAGCACTGTTGGTACTGTTTTCAATGTCTCTGCAAAAAACTGTTCCTGATTCTGATAAATTTCAATCAGCGGAAAGACATTCTTCTCTGCACAGTACTTCCTGATATATTCCGCGCTGTTTTGTCCTTCCTGTTCCTGGTCGGTCAGTATGGCAATACAATACACGATCCCCCTCCTTTCCATTTAATGTACTTTCATTTGTTACCCTCATTATAAAAAATATCAAAATTATTTCAATAATTCTGTCACGAAACGACAGAAAATGACACGAATTGCAACTCCGTCGTATTGTTTTATGATATACTGTTACCAGAGCGTTTTCGAAATAACTACACCACTTGCTTGTCTGCGAATTCGATTGCACAGATGAAAAAATATTACCGAAAACAGCGTGAACAGTAACGAGGAATTCTCAGCAGGCGGAATTTTATAAATATATATTATAAGGAAGATTTACTATGAGAATTGCAATTGTTGATGATATTTCAGAAGAGCGGACACTGTTACGAAACAGACTGGAATCTCAGTTTTCCAGGCGCAATGTCCATACAGATATATTGGAATATGAAAATGGAGAAACTTTCCTCACTGCGGCAAAGGAATGTCCTTTCACTGTAGTGTTTCTGGATATTTATATGAATGGTTCTAACGGGATTGATACAGCAAAAGAACTTCGCAGATCAGATACTGACTGTCTGCTGATCTTTACAACAACTTCTACCGACCATGCATTAGAGGGATTCCAGGTCCGGGCTCTGCACTATCTTGTAAAGCCCTACAGTGAAAATGATATTTCCGCACTGGCCGATGAAATTCTTTCCCGCATCCCGGATTCCGGGAAATACATAGATGTAAAGGTAAACGGCAGTAATATTCAGATTCCCTTCCGGAAAATAATCTACGCAGAGCATTTTTCCCATATGATCCACATCCACACTGACGGTGAAAGGGAACTGGTGACCCGTCAGTCCTTTGATTCCTTCATAACCGCCCTGAAAATGGACACACGTTTCTATCAGTGTAACCGGGGTGTTGTGATCAATCTGGAGCATGCTGTTGATTTTGACGGATCGATTTTTCGCCTTGATAACTGAAACAATGTCCCGGTCAGCCGGAAGCTGCTCAAAAACGCCAGACAGACATTTATGGAATTTCTGTTCCAAAGGAGGTCGTGAAATGACTGACATACTTCGCCCTGTACTTGAACTTTCCGTAATCATTCCCGGCATACTGCTGTCATATCTGCCAGTAAAAAGCTATCTGAGGCAGACACCGCTTAAGCTGACAGCGTGGCTTCTTCCTCTTCTTCTGGGAATCTGTATTTTCGGAGGAGCAGTTTGCTGTGCCTTCCACTTTCCCACCAGATGGATCCTGTTTCCTCTGCTGCCTGTTATTATGCTTATTTATCATAAAACGTTAAAAATCTCTGTCTGGAAATCCGTCAGTATTTTTCTGGCAGTCTTTGCAGTTTTTGCATGTGTCAACAGTCTTTCCCGGGCAGTCAATGCACTTATAACTGCTGACCTGCATATTACAGAAAATGAACTGTGGTTTCGTACCGGTGCCGGAATTTTCTATAACCTCATCTGCCTGCTGTTTGTTCTGGCATCCTGGTATCCTGCCCGCCACTGTGTTCAGACAATGATCGCAGACGAAAACTTTGCCCAGACCTGGTATGTATTCTGGATTATTCCGGTAATCTTCATCGGAGTGAATCTTTTTATGATTCCCAAATACCGTAGCACTTTATATACCGGGCGGATCCTGCAGTGTTATATTGTTTTCAGTCTTGTACTGCTCATACTCCTGCTCCTGTTTTATGTCATGTTTCTTATGATGGGGGGCAACCTGAACAGAAATGCCAGACTTCAGCAGGAGAACCATTTTCTTTCCCTTCAGCAGGAAAGATACGAGAATCTCTGCATGGCCATTGAAGAAGCAAGACAGGCGCGTCACGATATCCGCCATCATTTTGTCCAACTGTCCTCTCTGGCAGAGCAGGGTGACATGGAAAAGATCAAAAAATATCTCTCCGCTGCAACCGGAAAAATCTCTGACTATAACCTGCATTTCTGTGAAAATCAGGCTGTTGACAGTGTTTTCGGACATTATTCCACCCTTGCAGAAAGAGAAAACATTCCTTTTCATGCAATGGTTTCTCTGCCTGCTGATCTTTCCATAGATGAGATTAATCTGTGCCTTGTATTTTCCAATCTGTTGGAAAATGCCATCCAGGCAAGTGTGAAAACAGATCAGGCCCGCAGGAAGATTAATGTGGAGGTTTATCCCCACCATAATCATCTGCTTCTGATTCATGTGGAGAATACTTTCGATGGTAAAATACGGCAAGAAAACAATATTTTCCAATCCTCCAAACGTTCCGGAAACGGCATAGGAATCGAATCCGTCCGCCACATTACCGACAAAAACGGCGGTATCTGTGACTTTACCTATAAAGATGGTATTTTCTCTGCAAAAATAATGCTCCGGATATAATCATGTTTTTACCATTTTAATTTGCTGTACCTGTCCCAAGCTTCTTCAAAGGAATAAAAAAACAGACCATATAGCAGCTCTATATGCTCTGTCTTTTTATTCCTACAAAGGAATAAAAAAACAGACCATATAGCAGCTCTATATGCTCTGTCTTTTTATTCCTACAAATCTTCGTGCAGTTTTACATTGCTATTATCTGCCATGCATTTTTTTAAAGCAACAATCCTCAAAAATTTCAACTGCTTCCTGCCCGTCTACTGCACATGTAACTTCCATACCGCTGTCTTCCAGTATACATCTGGCAATCTCCATGTTCAGCTCATTGTCTTCCACAACCAATGCCCGTATGCCTTCCACTGAATAATCATCAAGGCTTACTGGCTTATCTGATAAATTACTGTTTTTATCCTGTGTGTCAATTTTGAACGGTATTTTTACAATAACTGTAGTACCAACACCAACTTCGCTCTTCAGTTCAATACTTCCATCCATCCTGTCCACAAGCTGTTTCGTAATTGCAAGCCCCAGTCCGGTGCCTTCATACCTGGATCTGCTTGTCTTGCTTTCCTGAGAGAACATATCAAAAGCATGTGCAATAAAATCTTCACTCATACCCACACCCTGGTCTTTACAGTAGAACGTAAAAAATGCTCTGCCATCATCCAGAGTTTCTTCCTTAACCCAGACCGTAATCACACTGCCCGCCTGACTGAATTTTATGGCATTGTCCATGACATTCGACAGGATCCTGCCAAGATATACCGGATTTCCAATCAGAGCGCTGTGGCTGTATGTACTATTTTTCCAGTCAACCTCATACCGGATGCCTTTCTTTGCAGCCCGCTCATCATAAATCTGGTTCAGTTCACGCAGTACCATTGTCAGATCAAACAAAATCTGCTGGTCCTTCAACTCTCCGCTCTGTAGTTTATTCATATCCAGCACATCATTTACCAGAGACACCAGATATTTCAGGGCTTCCATTGCCTTTTCTCTGATCTTCTGCTGCATCTGTGGATCATCTGCGTACTGATTTCCCATATTTACCATACCGATAATACCGTTCAGTGGTGTGCGGATATCATGACTCATAGTTGCCAGAAACCTTGTTTTCATTTCGGCTTCCCGCTTTGCTGCTTCCGCTGCAAAGTTAAGATCCTCTTCACGTCTTTTGGAATCGCTGATACTACGGACCGTACATAAAACATGGGTAACATTTCCAGACTGATCCCGTTTTTTACAGTAAAAAGCATCCTGTGCCAGCTGCCATCACACATCCTGTATTCTGTAGAAATACATTCTTCCGTCTTCAATCTGGCTGAAAGTGTAGAAACATCCAGAAATGGACGTATCAGCGGACGGTATTTCGGTGCAACCATGGTATCACAAAGCTGATACAGTTTCTCCGATGCACATCCTCTGTTTCCTGTCAGTTTGTGTATTTCACTGTCATTTGATACCTCTTCAAAAAAATCTTTCTGAACATCAATCCTGTAAATAGAACAGTAACTCTTGGCAATTGCCGAAATTATTTCATTACTCAGCCGTGTCTCGTCCAGTGCCTGCTTTAATTGATTCTGGATGGTAGTTTCTTTTTCCATAATATCATCGATATGCCGGAAACCCACCAGTGCGAAAAAATGTTTCTCATCCTGGTATATTTTGACTGCCTGTGCCTCAAAAAATTCATGCTGATTCGGATTCGGTTTGCTTCTGTAATGATAGGTAATGCGCTCCTTCCTGGAAAGCTGTTCCTTCAGATGCCCCGTCGAAATCCACTCCTTAAATTCCTGTCTTTCTTTCCCATACAGATACTGGACCGCATATTGGTCAGCAGCATAATTGAAATTATCACACTGTTTCAGATTCATTTTTTTGCATTGGTTCCGTCGTTTATATGCAGAATCTCAAAGAAACCGATATTTAATTCGACATAATAGACAGCAGTAAAGTCTGAACATATTTTGTCCAAAAGCCGTCGTTCTGCCATCTGTTCTTCCAGCATACGTTTCAGTTTTCTGTTCCTCATATGTACCATTACAGTCAGGATAAGAAGCAGAGCGATCAGCACGGCTATAAAAGCCAACGCATCCACAGACTGCAGTTGTTTCGGAAATATATATTTCATTTCTGTCATAACAAAATCCTCTCTCTATGTTTCCTGTCCGCTTTTCCCATGCATCTGGAAGGCTCCTGATTGCTGCGGCTGTCTCATAATCATTCATGACAGGCATTTGACCTTCTCAACTCTTCGCTTATGGTCTGCTTAATCTTTTTATCATCCAACGGCTTTGCAAGATGTGCGTTCATTCCTGCTTCCATACACTTTACTTTTCACCAGCTCATTCACCTTCGCCTGCACTGCCGGATAATCATACCCTGCAGCCTGCAGTCTCTTCTTTCTGTCCTCGCCGTTCCCCCACTTTCCGGCAATCACTTCCTTCGCCACAGCTTCCACACTTTTCTTTCCTGTACCAGGATTCCCGCCGGTTCCTTTCACAGCCTTCTCATACTGCGGAGCCGCATATCCGCGGATATATCCCCATCCCAGGGGGATCACCCTTCTGTCAACCTTTTCACCCCGGTTACCTTCAATAGCAGTAATCATTCCCACCGGAAACCTCCTCCACAAAACCGATATGGTCACTGTACCCGTCATTCGGCTGTGTGGCCTTGTCCCAGTTATACACAATCACATAACCTGGCTCCGGCATAATGGTTCCGTCTTCGATCCAGATCCCCATCTCCCTGAAGATCTTCACGTGTTCCTCCACGCCGCACTCCCTGCCGATCAGCTCACTGCATCCTGCCCTGATCCCTGCAGCAGACACACAGGTATCACACCATTCATCCGAATGCTGCACCGCATATCCTCTGGGAAGCGGCTTCACACTATTATACAAGTCAATAATCTCCCTAAACTTTCCATTGGCCTCACTGAATCCCAGCCATCCCCTCATCACATCCAGAACACTCTCAGCAGTCTTTGCCATAGCCTCACATCCCCCTTCATCAAATCTTGTCAGTTCATACTGACGGATCACCTTCATGCAGTCTTCCACATAGGAAAAAGAAGTGGCATACCCGTCGGCACGGATGGTTTCCAGATACTCCTGCGGATCCCCCTCAGGTTCCGGTACCGTTCCAGCTGGATAAACTCAAAATACCCCTTTACGCCCTCTTCCATGGAATCAAACACCCGGAAATTATCACGGATGGAAGTCAGCGTCCCTTCCCTGTATTCTTCCTGTGTACGCATATTTACAGACCTGCCAGTCCATCTTGTGCCACATTTCAGTCCAAAATAGTTATAGTACTGACTGGTCAGCCGGCTCTCGCCCCATCCGGAGTCCAGAACCGCCTGTGAGATCACCGCAGAATGGCACAGGATTCCATACTGCCCGGCATACTTTTTCACATATCCCGCAATGTCCGCAATAAACTTTTCCCTTGCAATCCTCATTCCTCATCCCCCTTTTCACTTCTGTCATGCAGCTGTTCCAGCACCTCTTTCACCTTCTGCGGAATCGGCAGCCCCAGATGCCCTGCATTCTCCAGCAGACTCACACCCTCATTGGAAATATAGAAAAAGATCACCGCTGTCCTCAGCACGGATCCGTTCCCGATCACAGCCACATCCAGAATATTTGCCATTCCCACCAGCAGAAAGATCAGCACCTTCCTGCAGATCCCCCGGAAGCCCACTTCACTGGAAAGCGTATGGTCCGCAAAAGCACACATCACCCCGGTCAGGTAATCAATCACCACAAAAGCGACCAGTGCATACAGAAGCCCGTCACAGCCTCCCATAAACCAACCCAGCCATCCGCCTACAGCCATAAAAACCATCTGAATAAAGTTCCAAAATTCCTTCATGCCAGAATCCTCCTCCCATGAAAAAAGCAGCTCCCATTTCTGAGAACTGCCGTAAGCAGGTTCTTCCCCTGCTCGTAAATATGATCCGCCTTTTCTTCCAGCACTGCCGGAAACAGCAGGATCCCGCCGATCATGTTCGGGCAGATGGGAAGCAGCGTCCCGTTCCACAAAACAGAATTGTCATACTCCCCGCTGGCTTTCAGATAAATCCCCATGGGATTCAGCCCCAGAATATTATTCACTGCCTCCGTGATCATGTTCGTCTCCTGAACTGTCTCCACCGCACCCGCATTCGTATCGGTCAGTTCAATGACCATTTCACCTTTCAACTTCATCACACACCCTCCATTTCTACCGGCCTGCAGAAACCGCTGATTCCCGCTCTCTCAGCAAAATACACTTCAAATCCTCTGTTCACCGTCTCCTTCATCTGCATGGACAGCGATTCCCGGAAACCATTCACATCCAGTCCTCCGCCAATGGCAAATCTCGTGTATAATCCTCCACCTCAAGCTTTCCGTCCCAGGCTTCCCCAGCCGCCATTGCCTGTCCGCTGACAGAAGCAATGCAGTCTCCCACATCAACCGTACCGCTGCCATACTCCATCCAGAGATACACATTGAATGTATTCGTATAATTGGCAACGATCTTCTCAATGGGATAATACAGCGACAAAATATGTTTCCCGGAATGCCAGGTCTCCACCGGACAATGCTCCACAATCTCCTCATTGTTAAATTCAAAGACCACATGGCAGACCGCCTGTCCGTCCTCCTACCACTTCACCGGCAGGCTCACATCCACAGAAACCTCCGAACCACTCCCGGTTCCGGATCCGGAATCCGAGCCACCAGCGACATCATCCGTACTCCCTGTATTCTCATTCCCAGAAGTATTTCCAACTTCATTCCCTGCCGCATCATTTTCAGAACTTCCTGCATCCGATGTCTCCCCGGTTCCATCAGAACCACCCGTACCACTTCCAGTTCCACTGCCGCTTCCGCCCGGAAATGGAATCACCACAGTCCCGGAAGCCTCTGCAGACCGTTCCACCGGATCCGCATCCACATCCACAACAACCTGCGCAAAAAACTGCATGTGGTTTTCCTCAGAAGAAGCAAACTGGATACTGATCAGCTTCACCTTCGTCTGCCCGATCTCATGCGCGGAAGCATTGGTAAACGTATGGATCCCGATCTTCCCGGTCTTCGCATTGTCTTCAATCTGATTCAGCAGTCCCGAAATATTCTTGTCATTCCTTGACTTCGCCTGATCCAGCCTCGGGTTCTTCCCCACACATTTCAGGCTCTGCTTTCCCCCGATTTTCTGTCTGATGGAAGTGATACAGGTGATCTGTCCCTCATCCGCCTGTCCTCCCGCAAATGTCAGCACATCCCCTGGATCCAGGGCAGGGTTCCCGATGGTATCCGAATCAAACGGCACATACCGGATTACTGACAGATCTGCCAGGATATTCCTGCACAGCATCTCTCTGGTCTCCTTTAACCCAAACTGCAGAAGCGGGTTCACCCCCAGATTCATAGTCAGCCCATTATCCGGATCCAGAGCATAATACTCCGCAATCTGCGTCTGCTTATTCGTAGAACTCACCGCCGTATACCTGGTGATAAAATCCGAAAAGCTGGAAGAAAACCGGTGCCGCTGCTCCACCTTCATCACAGGATCCTTCCCGTACTTTCTCAGTTCCAGCTTTCCCTCCCTGTTAATAATAAAGAAACCTCCCAGAACCTGTGCCACATAAAACAGCACATCCCGGCAGGTCTCAATATCATTTTCAGTATAAACAGAAAGCGTCACCCCGCCATTCGGCATGGCATCAATCTCCGCCCTCTTATTCGCAAACTCCACTTTACACCGCTTACAGCACAAAGCAATAAAATCATAAGCAGTCCCCACAGTCTCAAACCCGTTGAAACTCTTATCAAACCGCAGCATAAAATCATAGGCTTTCAGTTCCAGGCACTTTGCCAGACAGTTCGCCTCACTGACCTCAAAAACTCCCATCGGCACATCTTCCACCGAATCATCCGCCAGCACCAGATGAAACACCAGCGTCACCTGAGCATCCTCCAGCGTATACCTGTCAATGTCACTCAGAAGCGTGATCCCCATCTCCGCCGCATACACCGTCCCCAGTTCAATTTCCGTGCTTCCACAGCACTGCCTGGAATATACCCGGAATCCTTCACAATCTCCTTCGCCCCGACTCATACGTCATTCCGCCTCTGGTAACGATCGTACCCGTCCAGTAATATTTTCTTGTATTGCTCTTCACAGCTCTCAGAAACCCATCCGATACCGGATACATTCCCGCCACCTCCATTTCCCCACGAAAAAAGCACCAGCCAACCAGGTGGCCGATGCCTTCGTAAATATAATCATTCTATCTGTTATAAGTCCAATGTTTCAGGTACCATTCATGCAGTTCTTCTGTTGTTTTACAGCAGTCTGCAATCTCTTTTCCCTGTGATATCCACTGACACGTTTCCCTGCGGAATGTATCAACATCCAAAGCATGAAATTTATATGTTCCACCCCGTCTGTGCATCACTTCATCATCACACTGGAACTCAAAATAATCATCCCCGTCCAAAACAACCTTTCCAGTCAGGTTCCACACCCCGGACCACGGAGGACCATCATCCCCTGGAACACAGAAGGACAGTCTTCCATCTTCCAGAATAACAGGAGCCACCGCAATATTTTTCATCTGCGGCATATATGGCTGTTCAAACCAATACGCTTTCCTCTCATCCATTTCTCTTCATCTCCATGATAGCCACCTTCCCTGCAAACTTGAAGTTAGCGATTTCTTTTTCCGGTATTCTCTGTCCCACGGATTTCCTCATGATAGAAATAATCTACGATCACCGGATGTCCCTGCGGGACTCTGCCATAAGGCATTTCATTATCCACAAAGGCACAATCATACTTCTTAGCCATTTTCTCAGCTTTTACTTCAAGTGCTTCAAAGTAGCTGCGGTTATGCTTGTTATAGATCTCGTCGTAAAGTGGTACAAGATCAGGATATTTTCCGGCGATATAATCCATAATT
>NZ_QUHY01000003.1:0-231340 GCF_003479865.1 Blautia sp. AM47-4 | reverse complement strand
CGTGTCAAAAATTGACGCGGTTTTTTATTTGACAGGATAGACACAATGTGCTAAGATCTGAATGTGTCATTTTTGTGTCATGGGCTTTCGCAAAAATGGCGTATTTGCGTGCATCTTAGGCGGTAAGGAAACTTGACTTTTAATCAAGTTGTCCGGGGTTCGAATCCCCGATGCTTCACTATGTGGAACCCTTTCGAGGGTTCTTTTTTTGTTCTGCATATCCAAAATTGGTCCGGTGGACCAATTTTGATTATGTTTATCTTAAGGTTACGGCGAAAATCTTGCAAAAGAGCAGGAAATGTACTATGCTTTGAAAGAATAAAAAAGAACGGAGGAATCTGTTTATGGCACAAAAAAAAGAAAAACAAAAGACGAAGACGCCAGTTTCAGCAGAAAGTGATTTTAAGTGTTCTGCTTGTTATCATTATCGGATTGATTGGCGTGCTTGGATATCAGATGCAGAAGAACGAGAAAAAACAGACGGATGGAAACGCAAGTGCATCCTCTTCGGTTTCGTCATCCTCTCTTGTTGGGGACAGTTCAGAGCCGATATCGGATTCCAGCCCGGAGGAGGAGATTACACCGACGCCTGAGCCGGTACAGCAGATTTCGTCAGATGGTCTGAACAGTCAGCATGCCCTGCTGGTGCGGGAAAGCGATCTGGCTGAGATGATGAATCTGGGCGGAGATGAGAGAATTTATCCGGCGTCGATGACAAAGATTATGACAGCGCTGCTTACCATTGAAAATCTTCCGGATCTGAACGAGACGATTACGGTTCCGGAGGACATCTTCGAGGAACTGACGGCACAGGATGCGTCGGTAGCGGGATTTAATCCGTACGAACAGCCGACGGTTCGTGATCTTCTCTATGGTGTGCTGCTTCCATCCGGCGCAGATGCCTGTGAGACATTGGCGAGAGCAGTCGGCGGATCGGAAGAAGGTTTTGTGGCCATGATGAACCAGAAAGCAGAAGAACTGGGACTTACCAATACGCATTTTGAGAACTGCACGGGACTACATAACGACAACCATTATTCTACCTGCCGTGATATTGCGGTGCTGATGAGTGAGTGTCTGAAGAGTGATACGTTTCGCGAGATCGTGACGAGGGAGGTTTACACAACGGAGGCTACCGCATCACACCCGGAGGGAATTACGCTGTATGACACGATGCTCCACCGGTTTACCAGCTATGAGATGAGTACGACACTGGAGAACGGGGCAGTCATTGAAGGCGGAAAGACCGGATTTACCGATGAGGCGGGTCAGTGCCTGGTCAGCTTTGCAGAATATGGAGGCGAAGAGTACATACTTGTTACGGCAGAGGCCATGACGGATTCGGGATCTGCGGTGGACAGCATCGCGGATGCGAGTACGGTGTATGGAAGATTACAGTAAATACAGGTGAAAGCGAGAGCTGGAAACGGGAGAAAATTCCCGGTTCCGGCTCTTTTTTTTACGTGAAGCAAGTCGAGAAAATAAGGTGTGGATAACATTGGGGATGTTTTGCACGGAATGCGCAGAAAAGAATTATGTTTTCCACAAAAGAAAGAAGCGCAGGGGAAAAATTGTGGATAACGGAAAGGAAAAATCCGGTTTTTGTGTATAGATCGCGCCGGATGGGAAATACTGCTTACTGTAGAAAAGCAGGAGGAGAGCGAGAAATCGAAAAACGCCTCTGAAATGCTTAAAAAGATATCAGCAGAGGTGGTAAGAACATGAAAAGAGACAAGTTGAGAATCGGCGTGATCACAGCGGCACTGGCAATGATGATTGCAGGCGGAGTGCTGACCTGGCAGCAGGATGCGAGAAACGGTAAGGCAGATCAGGCGAAACAGGGAGAGACGGCACAGCTTACAGAGGACGAAAGCACCGGAACTACAGAACAGCAGACGGAGGAGACGGCGGGAGATGCAGACGGAACGCGTGCCGTACAGGATCAGGCAGATGATGTGGAAAACAGTCTGGAACAGGTGCCGGAAATGGAAGCGGCGTGTGAAGAAGAGGCGGCGGGAAATCCAGAAGCAGATGCAGAGACGGCTCAGAATACACCGGAAGAATCAGATGGGAATACAGAAAGACAGGACGCGCAGGCGGTAAACGGAACAGCGGCGGATCAGAACGGAGAAACAGGATCAGGAGAAACAGCGGCGAATGAAGAAACGAGTGCAGCATCCGGAACTGTGGATTCTGCAGAAAATCAGGAAACGGCAGTTGAGACAGCAGGGGCTGCACAGGATCTGATGTTCAGCGAAGCGACAATCATGGAACTGCCGGTTACTGGAACAGTTCTGATTCCGTATAACATGGAAAATACCGTTTATTTCCCGACACTGGATCTTTACCAGTGCAATCCAGGCGTTGTTTTCTCGGCGGCAGAAGGAACTCCGGTTCTGGCGGCAGCGGACGGAGAAGTTGTGAGTGTGGAAAATGATGCAAGAACCGGCCTCACCGTCACCATGAATCTTGGAAATGGATACGAAGCCATCTACGGACAGCTCACAGACGTTTCCCTCGAGGCAGGCCAGAAAGTTCAGAAAGCAGCACGGATCGGAGCAGTTGCAGCACCGACGAAATATTATGTAAAAGAGGGAAGCAATCTTTTCTTTGAGATGAAAAAAGACGGAAAAGCCATTGATCCTATGGTATATCTCCCGGCAATTTCGGAATAAAAAAGAGGACCTGCACGAAATGGGATGCGGGAAAGTATTATAAAGTGTAGGATTCGCAATCGAATCTTTTTTACAGGTTTTGAATACAAAAAAGGCGGCGCAGACCGCGGATGGTAAAATACCGTTTTTCGATTGCTTTTTATAAAAAAGGCTGGCTGAAAACAGTCAGCTTTACATATAACAAACAGGATTGTTTTGATATAGAAAAAGGGTGGAATAAAAGGAAAGTAACCGGTTACAGAAAATGTGAAAGTTTGTCATTTTAGGGGTTTCGTTTTTGAATGTTATCGGTTAAAATAGATGTAGTGGACAGATCCTGAAAACAAGGAGGATTAGAAAAATATGGAGCTTTTATTTATGGACCGGTGTTCAAAGAAGCAATCTGGGGTGGAACAAAGTTAAGAGACGTATTTGATTACGAAATTCCGAGCGATACAACCGGCGAGTGCTGGGCGATCAGCGGACATGCCAACGGAATGAGCCATGTGGCAGGCGGAAGATTTGATGGAAAAACATTAGGTGAGCTCTGGAAAGAGGAGCCGGAAATTTTCGGAAATTACCCGGGAAGCCAGGTTCCGCTGCTGATCAAGATCATTGATGCAAAAAATGATCTGAGCATCCAGGTTCATCCAGATGATGCTTATGCAGGAGAGCATGAGAATGGATCTCTTGGAAAGACCGAGTGCTGGTACGTGCTGGACTGCGAACCGGGTACAGAAATTGTTATCGGACACAATGCAAAAGACAAGGCAGAAGTGGAGAAAATGATCCGCAATCATGAGTGGAGCGATTTCATCCGCAAAGTGCCGGTACATAAGGGAGATTTCTTCCAGATCAATCCGGGATGCGTACATGCCATCAAAGGCGGCACACTGATTCTGGAGACACAGCAGAGCAGCGATATCACCTATCGTGTATACGATTATGACAGACTGCAGAACGGCAAACCGAGACAACTTCATGTAGAGCAGAGTATCGATGTTATCGAGGCTCCGTTTAAAACGGCAGATATCGATACCTTTACAGAGGAAATCCCGGGCGCGGTACATACCCATTTTGTAACATGCAAGTTCTACTCTGTAGATAAATACGACATCGACGGTGTATTCACCTTAGATGCGAAAAAATATTATACTAATGTAAGCGTTATTGCCGGAGAGGGTACTGTAAACGGTATTACGGTGAAAAAAGGTACACACTTTATTATTCCGGCTAATTTTAACGGATGCAGATTTGAAGGAAAACTTTCCGTGATCTGCTCAAATCCAGAGGCGTAAGAGAGGAGAAAAACACAATGAGACTTGGAGCATTAGAAGCAGGCGGAACAAAGATGGTCTGCGCAATTGGAAACGCAAATGGAGAAATTTATGAGAGAATTTCTATCCCGACCGAGACACCGGAAATTACCGTTCCGAAAATGATTGAGTATTTCAAAGAGAAGGACATTCAGGCACTGGGAATCGGTTGCTTTGGACCGATCGACCTGAACAGAAAATCCGAAACATATGGTTACATTACCACAACTCCCAAATTAGCATGGAAGAACTACAACATCGTAGGCGCTTTCGCAGATGCACTGGACATCCCGGTTGGATTTGATACCGATGTAAACGGTTCTGCACTGGGTGAGGCTACCTGGGGAATCACAAAAGGTCTGGACAACAGCATTTACATCACCATCGGAACGGGCGTTGGAATGGGAATTATTTCCAATGGCAAGCTGTTGCACGGCATGCTTCATCCGGAAGGCGGACACGTTCTGCTGACCAGACATCCGAAAGATACTTACGGCGGAAAATGCCCGTATCACAGCAACTGCCTGGAAGGCCTTGCTGCAGGTCCTGCCATTGAAGCACGCTGGGGCAAAAAAGGTATTGAGCTGGCAGACAAAAAAGAGGTATGGGAGCTTGAGGCTTACTATATCGGACAGGCACTTGTAGACTGCATCATGCTGCTCTCCCCGCAGAGAATCGTTTTGGGCGGAGGCGTTATGCATCAGGAGCATATGATGCCGCTCGTAAGAGAAGAAGTAAAGAAACAGCTGAACGGATATCTTGTAACAAAAGAACTTGAGGATCTCGACAGCTACATTGTACTTCCAAGTCTGAACGACAACCAGGGTATCATGGGCGCATTGAAACTGGCGGTAGATGAGCTGGCAATGCAGTAAAAATAAAAATGAGAAAACCGTTCGGAGAAATCCGGACGGTTTTTTGCTTACAGGAAACTTCGTTGAATTTTCCTGCGAAGCAGGACTCTTTCTTATTTTTTTGATTGCGCCTAAAAGAACCGAGTGTTAAAGTTACATAGAATACAGATGAACAGAAGGAACGGAATTTGAAATGGAACAGGGGAATTTTACATATATTCTGGAATGCAGCGATGGATCTTTTTATACAGGCTGGACCAATAATTTGGAACGCAGAGTAAAGGCACACAATGCTGGAAAAGGAGCGAAATATACAAAGAGCCGCAAACCGGTAAAACTGGTGTATTTTGAAACCTTTTTAACAAAACAGGAGGCTATGCGGAGAGAATGGGAAATTAAGCAGCTTTCGCGGGTAGAAAAATGGAAGCTGATTCAAGCGAAGAAGCAATAAAAATACAAAAACAGACGGCTCAAACAGGCACAACGGTATGCGTAAGCGAGCAGTCTGTTTTTTTGTGTCAAAGCAGGTCGAACATTTTCAAAAGAAAATAGATATTTTGACTTGAAAAATAATTTTATCCTGCTATAATAAAAGAAACAATGATAAGTAGTAATGAAAACTACATAAAGTAGTAATTGAAATACGCAGCGTTTCTGACAGGAAAGGAGTGAGTAGAATGAAGTATATCAGAAAAAATGGAATCAAGGATCCTGGCAGTGCGATTACACATGGGATTGCGCTGATCCTGGCGGTGGTGGGAACGCTGCCATTGCTTTTGAAGGCGGCGCGGGAGCCGGATCATCTGCATGTGGTTGCGATGGCGGTGTTTATGCTGAGTATGATTTTGCTGTATCTGGCGAGCACCGTGTATCACACGTTTGATGTAAATGGGAAGGTAAACCGTCGACTGAAGAAGTTTGATCATATGATGATTTCCGTGCTGATTGCGGGAAGTTATACGCCGATCTGTCTGATTGCGCTGCATGGACGGACGGGAATTGTACTTTGTGCATTGGTGTGGGCAGCTGCAATTGGCGGAATTCTTGTCAAGGCATTCTGGATCAATTGTCCGAAGTGGTTTTCCTCAGTGTTGTATATCGCAATGGGATGGCTGTGTGTACTGGCATTTCATCCGCTGTTTCTGGCTCTTTCACGGCCGGCATTTGGATGGTTGCTGGCGGGCGGCATCATTTATACGGTCGGCGGGGTGATTTACTCCTTAAAAATGCCGATGTTTAATGCGAAGCATAAAAAGTTCGGAACACATGAAATTTTCCATCTGTTTGTGATGGGTGGCAGCTTCTGTCATTTTATTGTGATGTATTATTTTGTGGCGGCGATGCCGGTATAAAAACTTGTTTGAAGATAAAACAGTAATGCAAAAATAAAATACTGCGGAACGTATTTTCGTTATACCCGGGTATTAACATTTATTTGGGAAAACTTTACGCTCCGCAGTACTATTTTTGCATTATTTTTTCTTTTGACGGTATTCACTCGGAGAAATTCCGTAGACTTTTTTGAATACCTGTGTAAAATAAGAAAAATTCGTGTAGCCGATATTCGTTGCAATTACACTGACCGGGAGATTGGTTCCCTCAAGCAGGGAAATCGCAATTTTCAGTTTTTCCTGCACGATATAGTCAGAAAGTGAAATTCCTTTTACCTTTTTGAAAAGCCGGGAGAGGTATTCCGGGTTCATGTATACCTGATGTGCGATTTCGGTGCGGGTAACATTCTGGTGAATATTTTTCTGAATAAAATTTACCACCTGGTCGATCTGTGAAACACCTGGTTCTGCGCTAATTTGAAGGCTTTTTAGATAATCAACGGAAAAATCAAGCAGTTTATGCATCTCTTCTATGGAATGACAGGAGTTGTTCAGGGCGTGAATATCGTATTCTTTTTCAAAAACACCGTGTGCATCGATGTGGTGATGGTTCAGAATCTGATAGAAGATCTGAAGAAAATCCTGTAAAAAGAGACTGAGCATTTTCTGGTTTACATGGCCGGATTCTTTTTGGCGGAGCAGATAATCATGCATGTCTGCACGGACGGCATCGTAATAACCAGAGGAGAGCATGAAATTCCAGTGGACAAAATCCGGAGGGGTGTAGGGAACCTGGGAAATGCTGGATTTCTGATAAAAAATACCGCTATAGTTTGCCACATTTTCACTGCGCTGTTCCAAAAGCTGCTGTATTTTATCTGGTAGCAGAAGAAAATTTGCAGAATGAGCACAGTAGCATGCTATTTTAAAGTGGAGATACTGTGAAGCGGCTTCCACAAAAGTATGCAAATAAATTTGCACCTGATCTTTTGTAAAATTATCGGTTTCGTATAAAATAAGGGCAAAAACCTGTTCGTGGACATGGCAGAAAAGCAGTTTTTTAGTGAACGGCTTAAACAGCTCGGAAACGACATTCTGCAGGATAGAGCGGAGGAGAGAAAGGTCACGAACTGGATGTGGCGTGTCCTGTTCGAGAATATCAATCAAAGTCAGAACACAGGAACGGCCGGGATCGAGTTTTATGGAGATCGTGTCCAGAAAACTCAGAATATTCTGCGGTTCTGCAGGCTGTTTCTGCAAAAATTCATTTAAAAGCACATCAAGAAGATCCATTTCGCGTTTGCTGAAATAGTTTCCATATTCACTGTAAAATTTTTCCTTTCTTTCCTTTTGAATTTGCAGGACTGCTTTCTGAATGGAAACCTCAATTGCACTGTAGGGAGCGGGCTGAATCAGATAATCGAATCCGCCGAGTTGCAGTGCTTTTTGTGCATAGGAAAAATCTTCATGTGAGGTGAGAAAAATACATTTGATTTCTGGAAAATGCTCCGCAACCCATTCATAAAGTTCAAGACCGCTGCCGAGCGGCATTTCGATATCGCAGAGCATGATATCCACGGAATTGTTTGAAAGAATTTCACGCGCACGGATAATGTCGTTAGCACAGAAAACCTGTCGGATGGAAAGCGCATCCCAGTTGATGCCGGAATGAATACCGGCGACAACATCGGGTTGGTCATCAATAATCAATACATTCATTCGGGATTCCTCCTCTTTCTAGGATAATG
Source organism: Blautia sp. AM47-4 (assembly GCF_003479865.1). Taxonomy (NCBI): domain Bacteria; kingdom Bacillati; phylum Bacillota; class Clostridia; order Lachnospirales; family Lachnospiraceae; genus Blautia; species Blautia sp. AM47-4. The sequence goes on along the minus strand of NZ_QUHY01000003.1, from coordinate 223,437 downwards.
AAAACAAATTTTCGTTTGAGAGTAAGCTACTTTTAGTTTCTGAACTGGTATTTGGTTCTTCCTGGATGGGCAGGATAATTTCTGTCATGGCGCCGGAGGAATTGTTCATACAGATCAGTCCGGCCTGGTCACCGTAAAGTAAGGTAAGTCGTTGACGGAGATTGTGTATACCGATGTGCTGTCCGGTTACTGCATCTTCTGTATGTTGCAGAAAGGACTGCAGAAATTCGTCCGGAAATCCGGTTCCGTTATCCTGAATACTGATATTTAAATAATTTCCTTCTTCAGTCTCTGTCAGCTGTACGGAAATGTGTACATTGAGCGGCTGGCTGGAGATTCGCCCATGCTTAAAAGAATTTTCGACGAATGTCTGAATGCAGAGCATGGGAACCGGAAACTTTGAAACAGCGGGATCGGCAGAAATGGTCAGCTCAGAAGAATCTCTTGTGTTTAGCTTCTGAAGTTTATAATAATTCTGTACCTGATTCAGTTCCGTCTGCAGTGGCACAAGACTGCTGTTGTCGCGGAAGGTATAGCGGATATACTGGGAAACATATAAAATCATTTGCTGTGCATCGTTTCCTTTATTCTGTTGAATCATACCGTAAAGAGTTTTCAGGCAGTTCAGATAAAAATGAGGCTTCAACTGAATTTGAAAATATTGCAGCTGAGATTTTTGAATGGTCAGCTTATTTTCATAAGTGCGGATTTTCAGATTGTGAATTTCATCCATCATTCGGTTAAAAGTGGAATTAAAGACGGAAAATTCACGGATAAACTGTGTTTCCTGCAGTTTTGAGTTCAATTTACCGTTTCGAATATTCTCCATGGTAGCGATTGCATCTCTTAATGGAGAAAAGTAAATTTTGATGGCCAAAAAACACATGAACGGAATCAAAAGCAGTGCCAGCACAGAGGCAATGATGGCAAACATCTGTGTCGCATTTAAATAAAACTGGCTTCCCTGGTAAGGGGAAAGGTAAAGCATGGTAATATCAGCATATTTTAAGCGATCCTGTACAACAAAAAAGTTTTCTTTTTGTCCTTTTTTGACGTGGTTATTGTCTTCAGGCGAAAAGGTCAGTTTATTTTCTGTAATGGTTTTAGAAGGATTTAATACGGTTCCGTCGTTGGAAAGATAGATGAGTGAACTAGTTTTATGCGTCTGTGTGGCGAGGCGAGATGGAGCCATGACCAGATCAAAATCTACGAGAGAAACACTGTAGGCATTGGAAAAACCGATAAGGCGAACCAAAAAGTATTTATCACCGACTTTATCGTAAAACCAGGATTTGGGAGTTGATTCAAAATCAAGGGATTTTACGTAATTCTGCATTGTTATTAATTCTTTATAGGAATAGCAGTCCTGATAGGCACAGCGGCAGACATCATTGGGAGCAGAATAAATATAGACAGCACCGAGACATTCTGTCAGAGCAAGCTGTTCCCGTGCTTTATTCACAATGGAGAGTGTATTTAAATGAACATCGAGCGGATCAAGTTTATATTTTAGTTTCTGATAATTCCAGTTCGTAGCCCAGTTCTGTGCCATTGAGGTTTCTATCTGGGAAAGATCTGCTTCTAACTGTTCCTGATAGAGAAACAGAGCATTTCGATTTGCAGAAGCGATTTCGCGGTTCAGCAGGCGAAGCGAGTAGAAATCAAAAAATATCGTCAGAAATGTAAGCGGAATAAGCATGATAAGGCTTATAAGGGTGAAAAAAATTTTTGATGAGATGTAAAAATTTTTACGAGATAACATAAGAACCTCCCAAAATATAACAATATAAGAAAAATCGTGTGAGCGTTCCAACTGTTGGAACATGCCATTTATTCTAATATAGATGTCGTGTGTTTTCAAGAAATAAGTATACAGATTCGTTAAAATAACGAAAGTTACAGTGGTATGTCACAATATATAAAGAGAAAGTCACAGATTTTATAGAGAAAGAGATACTTCTTTGATAGGATATAGCTATTCGTAAAACAAAGAAAAGAACAAAGGAGAGAAATGTAATGAATAAGAAAAAAGCAATGGCATTTTTACTTGTTTCTGTTATGGCGGGAAGTATGCTGGCAGGTTGCGGAAGCGATGCAAGCTCTGCACAGGGTTCATCTTCTAAGAGCGCAGAAAGTAGCAATAATGACAGCTATACAGTAAAAATTCTGGCACCTGGTGATGCAAGTACAGATGACTGCGCAAAAATTTCTGAAGCAGCGAGCAAAATCACAGAGGAAAAATTTAATACAAAAATTGAAGTAACAAGAGTTGGCTTTGGAAGCTATGATCAGCAGGTAAACCTGACATTGGCATCTTCTGAAAAATTGGATCTGATGTATGAGTACTGTGGAAATGTAACATCTGCAATCAGCAGCGGACAGATCCTTCCGATTACGGATTATCTGAACAGCTATGGCAGCGATATGAAATCTGAAATCAGTGAATCCGACTGGAAATGTGTAACCTTTAACGGCAATATTTATGGTGTTCCGTCCAATAAAGAGAAAGCAACGGGATGGGGATTTGCTATGAATAAAGAGATGGCAGATGCAACCGGAATTGACTATAGTTCTATTAAAACAGAAGAGGAGTTGGAGCCGCTCCTTGAAAAAGTAAAAGAAATGTATCCAGATGTATATCCCATTGTTTCTCATGTGGGTTCCATGAGCCTTATGACAAACCCAGATGACCTTGGTGGAGATATCGGATCTTTAGAGAGTGTATCTTCTGACAGCACAGAAGTTATTAATTACTACGCAACAGATAAATATATGAACGAAATGAAACTTCGCTATGACTGGGCGCAGAAAGGTCTGATCATGCCGGATGCTTCCACTTCTACTGAAATGGCAAATAGTCTGATTGGTTCTGGTAAAGGTTTTGGACGTTTTACAAATACAAAACCAGGTATCGAGCAGGAGATCGAAAAAGAGTCCGGAAAAGAAATCGTTGTTTTGAATCTGGTAGAACCATATACTACCACAACACGTGTTGACATTGTATGGTATGTTCCGCATAACAGTGATAAACCGGAAAGAGCTGTACAGGTATTAAACGAGATCTACACAAACCCGGATCTGGCAAATATTCTTATCAATGGTCTGGAAGGAACTCATTATGAGTTTACAGACAAAGACAACGGTGTCATCAACTACCCAGACGGTGTAACAGCAAGTAACACAGGTTATACCAGTCTTCCATGGGCTTGGCCGAATGAGGCAATTTCCTATGTATGGGAAGGAAATGATCCGGATATCTGGGATCAGACCCAGGAGTTCAACAACAATGCGGTTGTTTCTCCGGCCAAAGGTTTTGCATGGGACAACACAAATGTACAGAACGAAGTAACTGCATGCGCAAACGTAACTGCCAAATATGGTCCTGCACTGCAGTGCGGTTCCTTGGATCCAGAAACTACCATTCCGAAATTCCTGGATGAGTTGAAAGCAGCAGGAGCAGATACCATCATCGCTGAGAAACAGAGACAGTTAGATGATTGGCTGGAAGCCAACAAATAATGGAGGCTGGGAAGATGAAAAGAAATTGGGGTAAAATCCGCAGATTTATTCCCATGTATCTGATGCTGCTTCCGGGGCTTGTATACTTATTTATCAATAACTATATGCCTATGGCTGGAATTATCATTGCATTCAAGAAATATAATTACAGTCTGGGAATCCTGAAAAGCCCGTTTACAGGTCTTAAAAACTTTGAGTTTTTGTTTAAGACAAAAGATGCTTGGACAATTACAAGAAACACACTGGGATACAACGTAATCTTTATCGTAGTCGGAACCGTACTTGCAATTGCAGTGGCAATTCTGCTGAATGAAATCCGTTCCACGATGGGAAAGAAAATATACCAGACGTTAATTCTGGTACCGTTCCTGATTTCTATCGTCGTTGTCAGCTACCTGGTATATGGATTCCTCAGCACAGATGCCGGATTCATTAATAACAGTATTCTGAAACCAATGGGAAAACAGGGCATCGGATGGTATTCTGATCCGAAGTACTGGCCATTCATTTTGATCTTTGTCAATGTATGGAAAAACCTGGGATATAACTGCATTATCTATTATGCAACGGTAGTAGGATTGGATGCCAGTCTTTACGAGTCTGCATCTATCGACGGTGCGAACCGCTGGCAGAGAATTCTGCATATCACACTGCCGGGACTGAAAACAACCATTATCACACTGACCCTGATGAGCGTAGGACGTATTTTCTATTCCGATTTCGGACTGTTCTATCAGGTACCAATGAACAGCGGACCGCTGATCGACGTGACAAACACCATCGATACTTACGTATATCGTGGATTGATGGAGCTGAACAACATCGGTATGGCATCTGCAGCAGGTCTTTATCAGTCACTGGTAGGATTTGCACTGGTACTGATTGCAAACCTGATTGTTCGAAGACTGGACGAAAACAGTGCATTATTCTAAGCGAAGGGAGAGTATGAAAAATGGTTGAAAGAAATAAAAGCTTTCAGATTGCAGCTAATGTGATTATGATCTTACTGTCCGCTATGTGTATCGTCCCGTTTATTCTGCTGATTATGTCATCAATCACCAAAGAGAACATTCTATTAAAATATGGATATTCTTTCTGGCCGCGTGAAATCAGTTTTGATGCATACAAAACACTGCTGGTAGATTCAGGCAGTATTGTAAGAGGTTATATCATTTCCGCACTGGTAACGGTAGTCGGAACCGTGGCAAACCTGACTCTGACAACACTGTTTGCCTATCCACTGTCAAGAAAAGAGCTTCCGGGAAAAGCATTTTTCTCCTTTGTGATTTTCTTTACGATGTTGTTCAACGGTGGCTTGGTACCGTCCTATATGATGTGGACTGGAATCTTTCATATTAAAAATACCATCTGGGCACTGATTGTTCCAAATCTTCTGATGGGAGCTTTCTATGTCATCATGATGAGAACGTATTTCACCACCAATATTCCTGATGCGGTCATCGAGGCTGCAAGAATTGACGGAGCAGGTGAGTGGAGAATTCTGGCAAAAATTGTTCTTCCGATGTCTACGCCGATTATTGCTACACTGGCACTTCTGGTCGGCCTCGGATACTGGAATGACTGGTTGAATGGTCTGTACTATATCAACAACGATAAACTGTACAGTATTCAGGTTCTGCTGAATAAGATGCTTCTGGATGTGCAGTATCTGATGAGCGGTGCTTCAGGAGGAGCATTGACACAAAGCATTACACTTCCGGCAACTGGTATCAAAATGGCCGTTGCAGTTATGGGAGCACTTCCAATTCTGGTTGTGTATCCATTCTTCCAGAAATACTTTGTGAAAGGTATTGTGATTGGAGCTGTAAAGGGCTAATAGAATTCTTATAATAGAAAGCAGACTTTCCAGATACACGCAGGAATGCGTGAGAATGGAAAGTCTGTTTTTTTGATGCAACTTTAGTTCAGCTTAATATTTTTAAACAGCGATCCCAGTGTCGTTGTCACTTCCTCTGTCTCCGGGAGTTCGATGGTTTCTTCCTGAATTTCTTCGGCGGCAACGTCGTCGAGTGCCTTCATGGAGAGACTGAGTTTGCCATCTTTGATGGCGATGACTTTTACTTTGACTTTATCGCCGACTGCCAGAACTGCGGACGGATGTTTGATGCGTTTGGCGCAGATCTGGGAGATGTGGACGAGGCCGGAGAGGCCGTTTCCGAGGTTGATGAATGCGCCGTATGGCTGCAGGCTTTCCACGGTTCCTTCGGTAACAAGGCCGACTTCTACGTTGGAAATTTTCTCTTTGCGGTCCTCATCTGCTTTTTCACGGAGAAGCTCGCGGGCGGAGAGGATCAGGCGGTCTTTTTCTTTGTCGAGGTCAAAAACCTGTACCTGAATGTCTTTGTTTAAGTATTCATTCAGATCTTCCACGTAGTTCAGGGAGAGTTTGGAAGCCGGGATGAAGCCGCGGATTCCTTCGACGTAAGCGATAACACCGGCGTTTACGATTCCTTTGACTTTTACATCCAGTACGGTTTTCTCTTCTTTGTACTGTGCGAGTTTTTCCCATGCGAGGATATCGTTTGCCTCTGCGCGGGAGAGAAGAATGTTGCCGTGGCCGTCGTCTTTGCGGATCACGGTTGCGGTGATTTCGTCACCGACCTGAACAGCGTCTTTTAAGGAGAAGCCAGGCTCGTTGCTGAAGTCCTCGGCGCGGATGACGCCCTCTGCGTAGTATTTCAGATCGAGAATCACCTCTTTTTCATCTACGGAGATGACGGTTCCGGTGAGCATGTCGCCTTCCTCAATTTTTTTGAAGGAAGCTTCCAGCTCTGCGGAGAAGTCATCCATGGTTAATTTTTCTTCTGACATAATGAAACACCCCTTTTTCGTAAGAATAACAGGAAAACGAGAGGAAAATTGTGGATTTATGAAAAAATCGGGTTCAATTTTGCACGTTTTTCTATCTGCGTTTATCTTAACATAAAAGATTTTCTTTGACCAGATGAAAAAAGGATGGTAATATGTGTGTAGTCGTTACCAAAATTACTGAGACGCGCACTTGCTGCGCGGCTGCAGGAGAAAGTGATTCAGGTGGCCGCCCGGAACTTCGCGGAGCGAATTTGCATGTGCAGGGCGGCGGTTACTGGTCACGAAGTGAGCAGTAACTGTAGTCGTTACAAAAAAAGAAGTAAAACTACCGGGACGAACTTACTGTATACCACAAACATACAGAAGGGAGGAGTACTATTATGAAATCAAATTCAAGAGTTTATGTAATTGGACATAAAAATCCGGATACGGATTCGATCTGTTCGGCGATTGCCTATGCGGATATCAAAAACAGAACGGATAAAACAAAAACCTACGTGGCACGCCGTGCCGGTCAGATCAATGAGGAGACCGAGTATGTACTGAAGCGCTTTGGGGTGCGTGCGCCGGGCTACCTGCCGAATGCGGGAACGCAGGTAAAGGAAATTGAGATTCACGAGGTGCCGAGCGTGCCGGGTACGATTTCCGTGAAAAAAGCGTATTCCATGATGAAAAACAACAATGTAGTCACACTGCCGATTACTTCGCCGGACAATGATCTGCAGGGCGTGATCACGGTCAGTGATATCGCGGAATCCTATATGGATTCTTATGACAGCCATGTCATGTCACTGGCAAGGACGCAATACCGCAGTATCGCGGATACGCTGGACGGATCTGTCATTGTCGGAAATGAGCATGGATATTTTATCCGCGGAAAAGTCGTTGTCGGCGCATTCCATCCGGATACGATGGAGAACTACATCGAAAAAGATGACCTTGTCATTCTCGGAAACCGTGCGGAGGACCAGCTCTGTGCAATCGAGATGGATGCAAGCTGCATTATCGTCGGACTTGGCGCAAAGGTGACGAAAACGATTCAGAAATTTGCAGAGGAAAAATGCTGTGTGATCATCAGCAGTCCGCATGACACGTATACGATTGCGCGTCTGATTAACCAGAGTATTCCGGTCAAATATCTGATGCGCAGAAGCAATCTGATCACGTTCAACACCGAAGATTTCCTCGATGATATCAAAGAAGTTATGAAAAATCAGAGACACCGCGATTTCCCGATTCTGAACAAGAAAGGAAAATATGTGGGAACGATTTCCCGTCGGAACCTGATCGGAAATGCAGGAAAGAAACTGATTCTCGTCGATCACAATGAGGAATCACAGGCGGTCGATAACGTCAAAGAGGCGGAGATTCTCGAGATCATCGACCATCATCGTCTGGGATCACTTGAGACGATGGCGCCGGTTATGTTCCGCAATGAGCCGGTGGGCTGCACGGGAACGATTATGTATGAAATTTATAAGGAAAAAGAGCTGGAGATCGCGCCGAACATCGCAGGACTGCTCTGCGCAGCCATCATTTCCGATACGCTGATGTTCCGGTCGCCGACGTGTACGTTTCTTGACAAAGCGGCAGCAGAGGCACTGGCGGACATTGCAGGCATCAGCATTCCGGAGTTTGCATCCGAAATGTTCCGTGCAGGAAGCAACCTGAAAGATAAATCACCGGAAGAAATTTTCTACCAGGATTTCAAAAAATTCATCATGGGAGATGTTACGTTTGGTGTCGGCCAGATTACATCCCTCGATGCGGGCGAGCTGGAATCCATCAAGGAACAGCTTCTGCCGCAGATGGAAAGCGAGTGCGGAAAACACGGCATCGAGATGGTATTCTTTATGCTGACCAATATTATAGAAGAATCTACAGAGCTTCTGTATTATGGAAGCGGGGCAAAGGAAGTCATCGAAAAAGCTTTTGAAGATCTTCCGGTCAACGAGGTCAGCTGCGAGCTGAAGGGTGTTGTGTCGAGAAAGAAACAGCTGATTCCGGCATTTATGATGGCGCTGCAGAATCAGTAAAAACAGAAAAAATAAAAAAGCGTGGTTCCGGGCCTGAAAACAGATCCGGGGCACGCTTTTTTCGGTCATAAAAGGGTGAAAAAGAGGAAAGGAAAGAAATAAGAATGGGAAAACAGACATGGAAAGCGGGAAATATGCTGTATCCGCTGCCGGCGGTCATGGTGTCGGTGCGCGGAAAGAACGGGGAGGACAACATCATCACCGTTGCCTGGGCCGGCACGGTGTGTACGAATCCTCCGATGGTATCGATCTCGGTGCGGCCGGAACGCTACAGCTATCAGATGATCAAAGAGAGCGGTGCGTTCGTCATCAACCTGACGACGGAGGACCTCTGCTATGCGACCGACTACTGCGGCGTGCGCTCGGGAAGAGATGTGGATAAGTTCAAAGAGATGAAACTGACGAAAGTCGAGGCGGAGGAGATTTCCGCACCGATGATCGGGGAGTCGCCGGTTAATATCGAGTGTAAAGTGGAGCAGGTGCTCGAACTGGGCTCGCATCACATGTTTCTTGCAAAAGTTGTGGCTGTCCATGCGGATGAGGCATACATGGATGAGCGCGGCCGCTTCGATCTGAACCGCGCGAAACCGATTGTGTATTCCCACGGAGAGTACTTTGGAATCGGGAAAAAGCAGGGAACCTTTGGCTGGAGCGTGAAGAAAAAATCGAAAACACCTAATATAAAAACAAAAAACCGCAGCTAATCTTTATTTTCTAAAGAATCAGCACGCGAAATTTTATAGTACTTTCGGTAAAAATATACAAAATCGACAAAAATACTGGGTAAATATTAGAAAACGCTACAAAATCATGATTTATTAGGAATTTTTTGCGTGAAATATTGCAAAAACCGGATATTTTATGCTATAATATCAAACAATCGTTGACCTTATAAAATTAAGTGATCCGGAGGACGGGAGAATCCACCGGAGACGCGAGAGAGTGCGGAAATGATTTTCTCCACGCTTTAAGGCTGATGAGAACCGCAGATGGATCTTTTAAAGAAATCTTTCTGCACTACATTAAGGGAGAAATTTCAAGGAGGAAACTAACATGTCATACGTAGATGAGGTTATTGAGTCCGTAGTTGCAAAAAACCCAGCTGAGCCGGAATTCCATCAGGCAGTCAAAGAGGTTCTGGAATCTCTTCGCCCTGTTATTGAAGCAAACGAGGAAAAATACAGAAAAGTCGCTCTTCTGGAGAGAATGGTAGAGCCAGAGCGTCAGATCAAATTCCGTGTGCCGTGGGTAGACGATAAAGGACAGGCTCATGTAAACACCGGATATCGTGTACAGTTTAGCAGTGCAATCGGACCTTACAAAGGAGGAATCCGTCTGCATCCTTCTGTAAATATTGGTATTATCAAATTCCTGGGATTCGAGCAGGTATTCAAAAACTCACTGACCAGCCTTCCGATCGGCGGAGGTAAAGGTGGTTCTGACTTCGATCCGAAAGGAAAATCTGACAGAGAGATCATGCATTCTGCCAGAGCTTTATGACAGAGCTTTGCAAATATATCGGCGCAGACACCGACGTACCGGCTGGTGACATCGGAACAGGCGCAAGAGAGATCGGCTTCATGTTCGGACAGTACAAGAGAATCCGCGGCGTATACGAAGGCGTTCTGACTGGTAAAGGTTTAAGCTACGGCGGATCTTTAGCAAGAACAGAGGCTACCGGATACGGACTGCTGTACCTGACCCAGGAGCTGCTGAAACTGAACGGCATCGACATCGCAGGCAAGACCGCTTGTGTATCCGGTTCCGGAAACGTTGCAATCTATGCAATCGAGAAAGCTACTCAGCTTGGTGTGAAAGTTCTCACCTGCTCTGACTCCAACGGATGGGTTTACGATCCAGACGGAATCGATGTAGCTGCATTAAAAGAGATCAAAGAAGTAAATCGTGCTCGTCTGACCGAGTACAAGAAATATCGTCCAAACTCCGAGTACCACGAAGGACGCGGCGTATGGGTTGTAAAAGCAGACCTTGCTCTTCCTTGCGCAACTCAGAACGAGCTGCTGCTTGAGGATGCAAAAGCACTTGTTGAGAACGGATGCACTGCAGTATGCGAGGGCGCTAACATGCCTACTACTCTGGAAGCAACCAAATATCTGCAGGAGCACGGCGTAATCTTCGCACCTGGAAAAGCTGCAAACGCAGGTGGTGTTGCAACATCCGCACTCGAGATGTCCCAGAACTCCGAGCGTCTGTCCTGGACCTTCGAAGAAGTTGATGCAAAACTGAAGAGCATCATGATCAACATCACACACAACATGGTTGATGCTGCAAAACGTTACGGCCATGAGGGCGACTATGTTATGGGCGCTAACATCGCAGGCTTTGAGAAAGTAGCTGACGCTATGATGGCTCAGGGAATCTGCTAATCTGATTTTGAGAAATCCAAAGGGATCTCCGGTTAAGAACGGGGGTCCCTTTTTGCATAAAAGATAGAAGAAACACAGAAAAATAACGAAAATTACAGGGTACAAAAAACATTACATTTTGCAACGAGACTAGACAGAAGAAATAGACTTTCACGCGGTACCGTGTGAATAAAACGACAGAATATGCGAGTGAGTTGTATTATTATGCATAAATGCAATATACAGGTAATATAAAAACCTAAGAAAAACGTAAGAAAAAAGATATTTTATGTTCAGAAATAGAGCGTATAGTAAACAAAAATAATGCAAAAATAATGAAAAGCAGAAGTTGACAAGAGCTTGCGCGAGAAATATAATTATTTATGTATTGATAAAGAACTTGTTTGCATTAATATGTAATGAATTTGCATACAGGGAAGAGGAAGAGAAGATGACATTAAAAGATTGCTACATGCAGATGGGAGCAGATTACGAGGAAACCGTTCAGCGGCTTCGCAGTGAATCTCTGATTCAGCGGATCATTTTAAAATTTCCTCAGGATCCGAGCTATCAGGAGCTTTGCCAGGCACTGGCGGACGGAAATATTGAGGTTGCATTCCGTGCAGCTCATACATTAAAAGGCGTGTGCCAGAATCTTGGTTTTAAAAATCTGTACGAGCCAAGCGCCGAGCTGACCGAGCGGTTAAGACCGCTGCAGGAGACCGAGACGGATGATCTGATGCAGAAGGTGACGGAAGAATATAACCGCACCGTAAAAGCGATTGAGGATTTCCAGAACGCTTAAATTGAAGGAAGAAAACAAGGAGACATTGATCTGTGAGATGAGGAACACAGACCGGTGTCTCCTTTTTATGGAATTCTGTACAAGATGCGGGTTGACGGGAAAAAAGAAACATGATAATCTTTTTACATAAAAGCACAGCTTATGAAGAAGACTTGTTTAAAAAGAAAAACTTATAAGTATCTATAAGAAAAAACAAGGACGCTTTGCCGGAAAAATTCCGGCTGTGCAGGGCATATTCCATACCGAAAGGCAAGGCAGCCCAAATCTACAAAAGCAGGAGAAAAGCAATGAAAAAAGAAAAAAGTTCAGCTATGGGAACCCCGTACACCTTTGAAGGACGGATTCCGCTGAAGCAGGCGATTCCGCTTGGATTGCAGCACGTAATGGCGATGTTCATAGGAAACCTTACCCCGCTTCTGATCATCATGGGAGCGTGCGGTCTGACGGCGGATGCGGGCTACGGTGCACTTCGTACGGCTCTTTTGCAGAATGCAATGACAGTAGCCGGTATTGTAACACTGGTACAGATGTTTTCGATTGGACCGATCGGCGGTAAAGTGCCGATTGTTATGGGTACATCTTCTGGATTCCTCGGCGTATTCAAGAGCGTGACAGCCGTGCTGGGACAGGGCGCGCTGACGTACGGCGCTATCCTTGGTGCGACAATTGTCGGCGGTCTGTTTGAGGGCGTGCTTGGCGTCTGTTTAAAGCCGCTTCGTAAATTTTTCCCGTCGGTTGTTACCGGCTGCGTCGTTATGGCGATCGGTCTTTCGTTGATTCCGGTTGGAATCAATTATCTCTGCGGCGGTTCCGGAACGAACGATTACGGTTCCATACAGAACCTGTTCCTTGGCATGGTCGTTCTGATTGTAACGCTGGCACTGAAGCACTTTACAAATCCGAAGGGAATCTTAAGCACGGCTTCAATTCTGATCGGTATTTTAGTCGGCTACGTGGTAGCTATTATTATGACCATGGTTCTGCCGCATACCGGAACGGCGGTTCTTGAGGATGGAAGCACTGTTTCCTATACATATTCCTGGGTTGTCAATTTCCAGCAGGTAAAAGATGCGTCCTGGTTCGCACTCCCTGGTATTGCAGGCTTTGGAAAACTGGCTGAGGTAAAACCAGTCTTCCGTGTGGAGGCAATTCTCCCGGTAGCGATCATGTTCATCGTAACAACCGTTGAGACGGTCGGCGATATCTGTGCCTGCGTAGAGAGCGGTATGGACCGCGAGGCAACCGATTCTGAGCTTTCCGGCGGTATCATCTGCGACGGTCTCGGATCCAGCTTTGCAGCAGCACTCGGCGTTCTCCCGAATACTTCTTTTGCACAGAACGTCGGCATTATTTCGATGACAAAAATCGTAAACCGTATGGCACTTTCCTGCGGAGCCATTTTCCTGATCCTCTGCGGACTCTGCCCGAAGATTGCAGCATTTGTATCCATTATGCCGCAGTCCGTACTCGGCGGTGCAGCCGTTATGATGTTTGCGTCAATTCTGGTTTCCGGTATCCAGCTCATCACAAAAGAGCCGATTACGAGCCGTGAGATCACGATCGTTTCTGTTGCACTGGGTCTTGGCTACGGCCTTGGTTCCACAGCGGGAGCAACTTCTGAGCTTCCTTATTATATCCAGCTGATTTTCGGCGGCTCCGGTATTGTTCCGGCAGCTGTTGCGGCGATTGTACTGAATATTATTATTCCAAAAGAGAAGAAAAAAGCAGAATAAAGAACAAAAAAAGAAAAAGAACCTCTTATGTTTCCGGAAAGAAGTATTCCCGGGGAGAGATAAGAGGTTCTTTTTTCTTGTGCTGCCCGGCATTCGGAGGGAACTGCCGGTAGAAGGCTCTGCAGGTAAAATGTCTGAAAGTACGAGAAATATACAAAATGACGGAAAAAGCACAAAAAATCCGTCAATAGGTAAAAGAATAACGAAAAAGAAAAAGTCAAGATTGACTATAAATTTTAAAATAGTGTACAAAATCGACAATATGAATTAAAAAAACGAAATAAATTGTGAAAAATACATAAAAAATGCTTGTCAAAACGGGTGGAGAAGAGGTATAATCATTGCATAAAAAGTGTGACGAAAATGTGAAAGTTTTAGGCAAAACGTATGATCAAAAACAATGGATTCTTCGTAAGCCTGGACAAAAGCAACAACGGAGCACGCAAAAAGAACGTAAATCACAAGGAGGACACCAAATGAAAAAGAAAGTAATTTCTGCATTACTGGCAAGCACCATGATCGTAAGCCTGGTAGCATGTGGCAGCACTGGAGGAGACAGTTCTGACGCAAACAGCAAGAGCAGCGGCACAACAGCATCAAGTACGGCAGGCGGCGATGAAGCAAAGGATACCTCATCGGACAGCGGCTCCGGCGATGCAGCAGGTTCTGGTGACTGGATCGCAGCAGCTGATGAAGCAGATGATGCTGCACCTGGTGAAAATGATGACCGTGCATTTGCAAAATTCGATCATGTCGTAGAAGTACATTATGGATATCAGATCGACCCGAAGGATACCACACTTCCGGACGGCGATTCCGTAGATAACAACCAGTACACCAGATACCTTCTGGATAACTACAACATCAAAGTTGTCTGCGACTGGACTGCAGGTAATGCATCTGACTTCCAGCAGAAAGTATCTCTGGCAATCGCATCTGCTTCCCTTCCGGATGCAGTCGTTGCACCAACCCGTAACTACCTGGTACAGGCAGCAAGAGCAGATCTTCTTGCAGACCTCTGGCCGGAGTTCAACCAGTACGCATCCAAACAGGTAAAAGAAATCATCGAGACTACCGAAGGACGTGCGATCAACAATGCAACCGTAGACGGAACCTTCTGTGCACTGCCAAACATATCGGTAGATACCGATGGTGTTTACCTGTACTTTATCCGTCAGGACTGGCTGGATCAGTTAGGACTGGAAGTTCCGAAGACCGTAGATGAACTCGGCGAAGTAGCTCAGAAATTTAAAGACGCAGGTCTCAGCCCGGATTATGCAATCGCAGGTATTGATAACGGCGGAAGAACCTACTCCAACTTCCTGAACTCCTCCAACAACGGATACGGTTCGATGCTGTATATCAGGCATTCAATGCAACACCGGGGTATTTTCTGAAAGATGATTCCGGCGAACTGTACTGGGGAACTACAACAGATGAAATGAAAGAAGCCCTTACCACCTTACATGACTGGTATGAAAAAGGCCTCATCAACCCGGAGGTTGGAACCACAACCAACGGCGACAATGCAAACAATGTTAAGAACGGAACCTGCGGTATCTTCATGGGACCATGGTGGAGCCTTGGATACGGAAACCCGGATTCCTTCCGTAACGATAACAATGCAAACTGGCAGGCATATCCGCTGTACACCAAAGACGGTGAGTGGAATGTTCATATGAAAGACGTTGGAACCACTTATACTATGGTAAACAAAAACGCATCGGATGATGTGAAGAAAGCCATTGTTATCATGAACAACGTACTCGTTCGTGATGAGTCTACCTTCGATACTTCTGTAGCAATCGGCTGGTATCCGCTGCGTAACACCATGGCAGCTACCGACGAGTGCGAGTATGAGTATGATGCACTGATGGGAATCATCAAAGGCGAAGCAAGCGCAGATGATTATCAGCAGGGCGGAAGCAAATTCAACGGTCTGTACAAGAACCTGGCAAACGATGCCGCAACTCTGAAAGACGTTATCTCTGAGGACTATGACGGATCCAGAGATCTGACAGTAACCGATATGGATGTCAATACCAACAACGGACAGTTCAACAGATTCTATGCACTGCTGATTGGTGATCGTCCATACGCAACACTTGAACCGGATCACAAGATCTATTCTGAACTGTACTACACCATCGACGGAATGGATACCTACTGGACGCAGATCTCTGACCTGGAAGACAAGAGTGTCCTTCAGTTCATCACTGGTGCGAAGAGCCTTGACGAGTGGGATCAGTTCTGCACCGACTGGCATGTACAGGGCGGCGATCAGATCCTTGAGCTGGTAAAAGACTACCTGGCTGAGTAATTTATGTAAATGTATGATGTGGAGGGTGGGGTACAGGAAAACCTGTACCCCACTACTTTAAAAAAAATGACATCAAAGGAGGAGCTTGCCGTGAAGAAGAAAAAAGGCCGTCTCGGGCTGTCAAATTCCTTTCACTATACGTTAATGGTTCTGCCGGGTTATATCTGGCTGTTTATGTTTTCTATCGTTCCGATGGTTGGTATTGTAATGGCATTCCAGGATTACAATCCGAGCAAAGGATGGTTCGGCTCTCCGTGGGTAGGTTTGAAATGGTTTAAATACCTGACCGTTATCCCGGATGCAAAACGGGCACTTGTCAATACTCTGATTATTGCAATCGCAAAGGTTATCCTGAATATCATCATTCCGCTGGTGTTCGCACTGCTGCTGAATGAGGTAAAGAATATGAAGTTCAAAAAGACGGTTCAGACGATCGTATATCTGCCGCACTTCGTATCCTGGGTTATCCTTGCAAACATCATCACCAATATCCTTGGCGCAAACGGAATTTTCAACACGGTCCGCAGCGCAATGGGTGCAACGGATACCGTTCTTCCGATGACCATGCCTGGCATCTTCCGTCAGTTACTGATCGGAACTGATGTATGGAAAGAGTTCGGTTACAACGCAGTTATTTATCTTGCAGCGCTGACCGGCATCAGCCCGAGCCTTTACGAGGCAGCCGCAATCGACGGCGCAAGCCGCTGGAAACGTGTATGGCACATCACCATCCCGGGACTGGTTCCGACCATCGTTCTTCTGACCACACTGGCAATGGGCAACGTTCTGAATGCAGGTTTCGACCAGGTATTCAACATGTACAACCAGCTGGTTATTGAAACTGGTGATATCATCGATACATACGTATACCGTATTGGTATTACAAACATGCAGTTCTCGCTGGCTACTGCAGCAGGTCTCTTTAAATCTGTTGTCAGCTTCGTGCTGGTTGTTACTTCTTATGTTTGTGCTTACAAGTTTGCTGATTACAAGATTTTCTAAGGAGGGCAGAAATTATGATAGAAAGCAAGAGTTTTGGCAGCAAAGCGTTTAAAGTCATAAATGCTATCATCCTGATTCTCCTGGCATTCAGCTGTTTTTATCCGTTATGGTATACGTTCTGCGTATCTATTTCTTCAAAAGCAGCCGCTGAGGGCGGTCTTGTAACGATTTACCCGATCGGATCAAACGTAAAATCCTACAGCCTGATTATGGGTGATTCCGCATTCTGGAATTCCTTCTGGATTTCCATCAAGCGAGTTGTGATTGGAACCATATGGACCATGGTTGTCCTGATTATGATGTCCTATCCGCTGGCAAAGAGCAAAACAGAGTACAAACCGAGAAACGTCCTGATGTGGATCCTGGTATTCTGTATGCTGTTCAATGGTGGTACCATTCCGTGGTTCATCACCGTTAAAAATTATGGTATGATCGATACGATGGCAGCACTGGTTCTGGCTGGTTCTGTTCCGGTATTCAACGTACTCCTGATGATGAACTTCTTCCGCGGCATCCCGGGAGACCTCGAGGAGGCAGCCCGTGTAGACGGCGCCGGCCCGTGGCGTATCCTGTGGCAGATTGTAGTTCCGTGTTCCAAACCGGTTATCGCAACCATCGTCCTGTTTACATCCGTTGGTTACTGGAACGAGTATTTCCAGGGCCTGGTATTAATGAACAAAGAGACGAACTATCCGTTACAGACCTACATCCGTCAGATCTCCGTTCAGATCCCGGTAGGCGTAACCCTGACTGCAGAGCAGTATCAGCAGTTAGCACAGAACTCCAACAAATCACTGGAGGCAGCAAAGGTATTTATCGCCCTTGTTCCTATGCTGATTGTATATCCGTTCCTGCAGAAATACTTCGTAACCGGTATTACACTGGGAGCAGTAAAAGAATAATGAAATACACGAAAAGAGGCTTTCTGAAGCGAAACAGAAAGCCGCTTTTTTTGTGCTTTTCTGCGATGGAAAACGGGGGTGGTTTCCGCAGGTTTTTCTTGCGTACGTGGGGAAAACAGCGTAAGATAAAGAGGTATTGAGACAAAAGAGCAAATTGCTTTTGGAAGGAATTTTAGTATGAAGGTACTTACTTTTGGAGAAGTGATGCTGCGTCTGAAAACACCGGAGCATCTGAAAATTTTACAGGCAGATACATTTGAAGCCAATTACGGCGGCGCGGAGGCGAATGTTGCGGTTTCCCTGGCGACACTCGGGGACGATGTTTCGTACGTGACAAAAGTGCCGGAGCACCAGGTGGGACAGGCAGCCGTCAATGAGATCCGCCGGTTCGGCGTCGATACATCCCGTGTGCTGCGGGGCGGCGGACGCGTCGGTATTTACTATTTTGAAAAGGGAACGAATATCCGCCCGACGAGCGTGGTTTATGACCGCGCTTACAGCGCAATTGCAATGGCAAAGGCAGAGGAATTTGACTGGGAAAAACTGCTTGATGGCGTAGATCTCTTTTATTTTTCCGGTATCACGCCTGCCATCAGCACAGAGATTGAAAAAGCGCTGGAGAACGCTCTGGCGCTCTGCAGAGAGAAAAAAATCCAGGTGGTATGTGATCTGAACTACCGCGGAAAAATGTGGTCCACGAAGGACGCACAGCGCGTTATGCGCCGTCTGATGGCGTATGTGGATGTCTGCATTGCAAACGATGAGGATTTTGAATCATCACTTGGCATTCCGGCGTACGACGGAGATATGTCGCGCGGCATTGAGCAGATCGAGTCTTACAAAGAGGGCATGCTGGAAATCCAGAAGCAGTTCCCGAACTGCAAAGCGGTTGCGAGTGTGCTGCGCAATCTCTACACCGTGGAGGACGGCGACTGGATGGGAATTTACCTGAAAGACGGAAAATTCTACGAGAGCCCGGTTCATAAAGTACACAGCTTTGAGGCAGTCGGAGCCGGTGATGCATTTGGCGCGGGACTGATCCATGCGATGCTTCATGATTTTGAGCCGCAGAAAGCCATCGACTTTGCGATTTCCGCAAGTGTCTTAAAGCTGATGATCCAGCACGATGCCAATGTGGCGAGCGAAACAGAGATCGAGCAGATCATGAAGCAGGGAGGAACGAATCTGCAGAGATAGGATAGAGAAAAATTTACGAGACAGCAGGAGGAATAAATCTTGAATAAACGGAATATTATCTTAATAGGAATGCCGGGAGCCGGCAAAAGCAGCGTTGGTGTTATTCTTGCAAAGGTGTTGGGATATGAGTTTATTGATACGGATCTTGTGATCCAGCATCGGGAGAAACGTCTTCTGCGCGAGATCATTGCGGATGAAGGAAATGAAGGCTTTCTTGCGATTGAGAATGAAGTCAATGCGACACTGGAAGCCAACAAAAGCGTCATCGCGCCGGGCGGCAGTGCCATTTACGGAAAAGAGGCGATGGAGCATTTTAAAGAAATTGGAACCATCGTTTACCTGAAGCTGTCGTATGAGGATCTGGCGAAACGTCTCGGAAACCTGAAGGGACGCGGCGTCGTGCTGAAAGAGGGCCAGACGCTGAAGGATCTTTACGATGAGAGAAGTAAATTATATGAGCAGTATGCCGAGATTACGGTTGACGAGAGCGGAAGGGATATCCAGGGCACGATCCTGGCGCTCCGCGAGCAGATCGGCATGTAAAACAGAATTGGTGGAATATTCAGGGAAATTTTGAAAACATACGATTATATCATAATAAGGGAAATGTTCTGATAGTTAGAAATTACATATAACGTTTCTCTGAATATTCCTGACCGGAAACGATGGAAAAAGACGGAAATAGCACAGAATGTATTAAAATTGATTTACAAAGTATTAGATTTGAGTTAAGATAAGGGGAGACTGAAAAATAACTGCGGGGAGCAGTGCGTTTCAGCGTATCTGGAGTGTGTAAAAAAACAGGAAAAAGACTTTGATTCGTTAGATATTGGATAAAACACACTCGTTAAGTATGAGAAAGAAAATTTGAGGTGAATATATGGAACAGTATGTCATCAGAGGTGGAAATCCTCTTGTGGGCGAAGTGGAAATCGGGGGAGCAAAAAACGCGGCGCTTGCAATTCTTACGGCAGCAACGATGACCGATGAGACGGTCCTGATCGAAAACCTGCCGGATGTCAGTGATATTAATGTACTTCTGGAAGCAATCGCAGAGATCGGAGCCACCGTGGACCGCATCGACCGCCATACCGTGCGGATCAATGCAGCAACCATCGGAGATCTGAGCGTTGATTATGAATATATCAAAAAAATCCGTGCGTCTTATTATCTTTTAGGCGCGCTGCTTGGAAAATACAAAAGAGCGGAAGTTCCGCTTCCGGGCGGATGTAACATTGGAAGCCGTCCGATCGACCAGCATTTAAAGGGATTCCGCGCACTCGGTGCTGAGGTAAGCATCCGTCATGGCGCAATCGTGGCAAGTGCGGCAGATCTGCATGGAAGCCACATTTTCCTGGATATGGTTTCCGTTGGAGCCACCATCAACATCATGATGGCAGCTTCGATGGCAAGAGGAAATACAACGATTGAGAATGCAGCGAAAGAGCCGCACGTTGTCGATGTGGCGAACTTCCTGAACAGCATGGGAGCAAACATCAAAGGAGCAGGAACCGATGTGATCCGGATCAAGGGTGTCGATACCCTGCACGGAACCAGCTATGCGGTCGTACCGGATATGATCGAGGCAGGTACGTATATGTTTGCAGCAGCAGCTACAAAGGGCGATGTGCTGATTAAAAACGTGATTCCAAAGCATCTGGAAGCAACAACCGCAAAGCTCGAGGAGATTGGCTGCGACGTAGAAGAGTTTGACGATTCCATCCGTGTGAGCGCAAGCAAACGTCTGGGCAGAACACACGTAAAGACACAGCCGTATCCGGGTTACCCGACCGATATGCAGCCGCAGATTGCGGTTACACTGGCACTGGCAAACGGTACGAGTATTGTAACAGAGAGTATTTTTGAAAATCGTTTTAAATATGCGGATGAGCTGGCACGTATGGGCGCCTGTATTAAAGTAGAAGGCAACACGGCGATCATCGACGGCGTAGAGAAATTTACCGGAGCAGAGGTTTCCGCACCGGATCTTCGCGCCGGAGCAGCACTTGTTATTGCAGGTCTTGCAGCAGAGGGTGTTACCGTGGTGGATGATATTGTATACATTCTGCGCGGATACGAGGATTTCGATGGAAAGCTCCGAGGACTCGGCGCTGAAATTGAGCGCGTGAATAATGCAAAGGATATCCAGAAATTCCGATTAAGAGCGTAAAAACAGCATAAAACAGATGTTGACAAAAAGGACGGTCCAATAAAAGGTACCGTTCTTTTATTTTACTTTATTGCGAAAAAATTGGCTTAAATTTTACTACTATTATTGTGAATTATTTTTTACCTTTCAAAGCTGAGGCGGTCAGTGTTGGTAAAAAAAGATATTTAAAAAGGTACAAATTTATATCGGAAATGAGGAACGTCCGAATATAGAAGATTACCTTTCCTCTGTGCAGATGGGATTGTGGATGCCATTATCCAGAGCGCACGGTAAAACACCGCGGGAACCATGGCAGTATGGAGATATGGCATTAAAAGAAGTAAAAAAATGGATTAACTTCAGACATCGACTTGTGCCATATCTTTATCACACCGCCTGCCAGAGTCATCAGTCTGGTATTCCAATGATTCGTCCGCTTGTGATGGAATATCCGAAAGATCCAATCGCAAAGATACAGAATCTGTCTTATATGCTTGGTGATGCATTGCTTATTTCACCCGGATTTGACAGAGATGAATATGAACTGTATCTTCCGGAAGGCCGGTGGCAGGATATTGAAAGTAAAGAAGTATTGCATGTGCCTGCACAACTATGGAAACAGGAAGATCTTGAATTTATGACATTTCAAAAAAAAGATGTTGATTAGCTATTGTGCACAAAATAGATGCATAAGAATGTGAAAAATGGATAAAAAGAAAAAAGCTGAAATCATAAGAACTGACTTGACAAAAGAGATTTATCTGTGCTATATTCAACTACAGTTGTAGTGTGTAACTCGATTTTTGGAGGCATTAACTATACATAACAGGAATTGTTTATGTGGGTTAGTGTCTCTTTTTTGTGCTCTGTTTTAGAAAAAAGAGTACAGACCGGCTAAAAAGATGCAAAACCGCAGAAACTTTTCTTGTAAAAAGTATAAACTACACAAGGAGTAAAAAAATGAAGGACAAAATTTTTAGTGTTCTGCAGCGAGTGGGAAGAAGCTTTATGCTCCCGATCGCAATTCTTCCGGTAGCCGGACTTTTACTGGGAATCGGAAGCTCATTTACCAATGCAACCACAATTGAAACGTACGGGCTGACAAGTTTGCTCGGCAACGGCACAATTCTTCATGCGCTGCTGGTGATCATGAACAAAGTAGGAAGTGCGGTGTTTGATAACCTGCCTCTGATTTTTGCGGTAGGTGTTGCAATTGGTATGGCAAAGAAGGAAAAAGAGGTTTCTGCCCTGTCAGCCGTTATTGCATATTTCGTTATGAATACAGCGATTAACGCAATGCTGACTATTACGGGTCAGATTCTGGAAAACGGAGAAATTGCAGAATCCGTTCTGGAAGGAACCATCACTTCTGTCTGCGGTATTCAGTCGCTGCAGATGGGTGTGTTTGGCGGTATTATTGTCGGTCTTGGAGTCGCAGCACTTCATAATCGATTTTACCGGATCCAGCTTCCGAACGCACTTTCTTTCTTTGGAGGTACTCGTTTTGTACCAATTATTTCTACGATCGTCTATATGTTTGTGGGAATTTTAATGTATTTTGTATGGCCGGTTGTACAGAACGGCATTTATGCGCTGGGTGGCCTGGTAACCGGCTCCGGTTATGCTGGAACGCTGATTTTCGGTCTGATTAAGCGAGCACTGATTCCATTTGGTCTGCATCACGTATTCTATATGCCGTTCTGGCAGACGGCAGTCGGAGGTACCATGGAAGTGGCAGGACAGATGGTGCAGGGCGGACAGAATATTTTCTTCGCACAGCTTGCGGATTCTGCGAATGTCGCACATTTCAGTGCAGATGCAACGAGATATTTCTCCGGAGAATTTATTTTTATGATTTTCGGACTTCCGGGAGCGGCACTTGCCATGTACCATTGTGCGAAACCGGAGAAGAAAAAAGCAGCAGGCGGTCTGCTTCTTTCCGCAGCACTTGCGTGTATGGCAACTGGTATCACAGAACCGCTGGAATTCTCTTTCCTGTTTGTTGCACCGGCGTTGTTTGTCGTGCAGGTTATTCTTGCGGGAACAGCTTATATGATCGCACACATCCTGAATATCGCAGTAGGTCTTACCTTTTCCGGCGGACTTCTGGACTTCTTCCTGTTCGGTATTCTGCAGGGAAATGAAAAGACAAGCTGGATGAGGGTGATTCCGGTCGGCATTCTTTATTTCTTCCTGTATTATTTTATCTTCAAATTCATGATTAAAAAGTTTGATTTTAAGACACCGGGTCGCGAGGATGATGATGTGGAAACCAAGCTTTATACGAAAGCAGATGTAAATGCAAGAAAAGAGGCGCAGAGCGATGGGGTGGCATCGGAAGATGCCATGAGTGAAGCGATCACAAAAGGTCTTGGGGGAAAGAAAAATATTTCGGATGTGGACTGCTGTGCGACAAGACTGCGCTGTACTGTTCATGATGCAGCGAGAGTCAGCGATGGTATTTTAAAGGCGACAGGGGCATCTGGCGTTGTGCATAAAGGAAATGGTGTACAGGTTATTTACGGACCCAATGTAACTGTGATAAAATCAAATTTAGAGGATTATCTGGAAAAAGCTTCGAATACGTATGCGGAAGCAGAAAATACACCAACCCCAAAAGAGGCGGAACCGACGCAGGAAACAAAAGAACAGAAGGTTGTGGATACGATTACTGTCTGCAGCCCGATAAGCGGACTGGCAGCCGACCTTTCTACTGCGCCGGATGAAGCGTTTGCGGAAAAGATGATGGGAGACGGCGCTGTTGTGACACCGGAAGATCCTTATGTGCGTGCTCCGGAGGACGGAGAGGTCGCGTTTGTTTTTGACACAAAACATGCGATTGGATTTGTAACCGATTCCGGGGTCAGCCTTCTGATTCATGTCGGAATTGATACAGTAAAACTGAACGGAGAGGGATTTGAGGCACTGGTAGAAAGCGGTCAGACCGTGAAAAAAGGTGATCCGATGCTGAAGCTGGATCTGGAATATCTGAAAACACATGCGCCGTCGGTTACGTCACCGGTTCTTTGCACAGAGCTGGAGGAGAACCAGAGAATCCGTCTTTTGACAGACGGACCGGTAA
This sequence comes from Blautia sp. AM47-4, assembly GCF_003479865.1. Taxonomy (NCBI): domain Bacteria; kingdom Bacillati; phylum Bacillota; class Clostridia; order Lachnospirales; family Lachnospiraceae; genus Blautia; species Blautia sp. AM47-4. Next base: position 199,494 of record NZ_QUHY01000003.1, on the reverse strand, counting down.
AAGCAGGAGATCCTTTATTTGCGATTGAGATTCTCGCGTAAGCTGTGCCTTAAAAACGGGTGAGAAGAATGTACAGGATAGCAAAAACACTGAACCACAATTCATTTATTGGTGTGGAAGAAGAAAATAACCGGGAATATCTGGTCATGGGGAAAGGAATTGCATTTGGGAAAAAAACGGGACAGCGTGTACAGCCGGGAGACGATGCCCGCATTTATTCCCTGACAGAGATGACGGAGCGAGGAAATGCCAGAACCATTGTACAGGGCGTTTCTCCGCTCAGCCTGGAGCTGGCGAGTGCCGTGCTTGACGAGGCAGAAAAGGAATTTGGAAAAATTGACCGTTCCATCGTCTTTCCAATGGCAGATCATCTGGATTTTGCTGTCCGGCGGATTCAGAACGGTGAGCAGATCAGCAATCCGCTCACCGACGATATCCGTGTGATGTTTTACAAAGAGTATAAAGTTGCTTCCTGTATCAGGGAGCTTTTAAAAGAACGGCTTCAGATCGAAATTGATGAACATGAAATCGGCTATCTTGCACTTCATGTTCATTCGGCAATTGTGGAGGAAAATGTTTCACAGGCCATGGAAGTAGCAAGAGCAGTCCGGGAGAGCATTTCTTTGGTGGAGCATATCACCGGGCATACCATCGATGTGATGTCGTTGTCGTATAACCGTATGATGAACCATATCCGCTATATGGTTGCAAGAGCGGTCAGTGGGGAAAAACTGAAAGTAAATATGAATGACTACATGTCCGTAAAGTTTCCGAAAGCCTTTCAGGCGGCGAAACGAATCTGTGAGGAGATGGAAAAGAGGCTGAAACTTCCGATGGAGGAGATCGAAATTGGATATCTCGCTATGCACATAGAACGGATTATGGACAGAGAAGAAGGAGAATAAAAGCATGAAAACATTTGAATATACCATTAAAGATGAACTGGGAATCCACGCAAGACCGGCAGGAATGCTGGTAAAGGAGGCAAAAAATTTTGCATCGGAATGCACCATCACAAAAGATGGAAAAACGAAAAAACTGACTCAGCTGATGATGCTGATGTCACTTGGTGTAAAGCAGGGAGATACCGTAACCGTTGCAGCAAACGGAGAGGACGAAGATGCAGCGATTGAGACGCTGAAAGCGTTTTTCGAAGCAAATCTGTAAAAAGTACGCTCGGAGGATAAAAAATGCAGTATTTTCAGGGGAAATCCGTATATAAAGGAATTGTTATGGGACCGGTTGCGGTTCTGAAGAAAAATGATTACCAGGTTAAAAGAGCCCGGATTGAAGATCCGGAAGCAGAAGTAAAACGTGTGAAAGAAGCCGTGGAGGTTTCGAAAAAACAGCTTGGCAGACTGTATGACAAGGCAGTCCGGGAAGTTGGAGAGGCAAGTGCGGCGATCTTTGAAGTCCATCAGATGATGCTGGAGGATGAGGACTATCTGGAATCAATGGAGAACATGATCCGGACAGAACTGGTAAATGCAGAATATGCAGCGGCAGCAACCGGCGATAATTTTGCAGAGATGTTTGCAGCTATGGATGATGAATATATGAAGGCACGTTCCGCAGATGTAAAAGATATTTCCGAACGTCTGGTCCGCAATTTAAGCGGAGAGGGAGATAACGACCTGAGCTCTATGGAACCATCTGTTATAGTGGCAGACGATTTAAGTCCGAGTGAAACTGTACAGATGGACAAAGAAAAAATACTTGCGTTTGTGACTGTGCATGGATCTACCAATTCTCATACTGCGATTCTTGCGCGAATGATGAATATTCCGGCATTAATCGGCGTCCCGATGGATTTAAACAGTCTGAAAACAGGCATGACGGCCGTTGTAGACGGTTTTTCAGGTCAGGTTATCTTTGAGCCGGAGGAGGATGTGCAGAAGGAAACCGAAAAAAGAATGCAGGAAGAAGCAGAAAAACAGAAGCTTCTTGAGGAGTTGAAAGGAAAAGAAAATATTACACCGGATGGCCGTAAGATCAACATCTATGCAAATATCGGCAGTGTTGGTGACCTTGGCTATGTGATGGAAAATGATGCCGGCGGAATCGGACTTTTCCGAAGTGAATTTCTCTATCTTGGAAGAAATGATTTCCCAACGGAGGAAGAACAGTTTCAGGCATATAAACAGGCCGTGCAGACCATGGCAGGCAAAAAAGTGATTATCCGTACGCTGGATATCGGGGCAGATAAGCAGGTAGAATACTTTAATCTTGGAAAAGAAGAAAATCCGGCGCTTGGGTACCGTGCAATCCGGATTTGTCTGAAACAGCCGGAAATTTTTAAAGCGCAGCTTCGCGCATTGTTCCGCGCAGCCGTTTACGGAAACCTTTCTGTCATGTATCCGATGATCACATCAACAGAAGAGGTAGAAAAAATCTACGCAATTGTTGCAGAGGTAGAGGAAGAGCTGAAAGCACAGGAAGTGCAGTATAAAATTCCGGAGCAGGGCATTATGATCGAGACACCGGCAGCCGTGATGATCAGCGACCGTCTGGCGGAAATGGTGGATTTCTTCAGCATCGGAACGAATGACCTGACGCAGTATACCCTGGCGATTGATCGTCAGAATGAGCAGCTGGATGATTTCTACAATCCACACCATGAAGCCGTTCTTCGGATGATTCGCATGGTGGTGGAAAATGCACACAAATGCGGAAAATGGGCAGGAATCTGCGGGGAGCTCGGTGCAGATCTGACATTGACGGAGCAGTTTGTACGAATGGGAGTGGATGAGCTTTCTGTTGCTCCGTCCATGATTCTGAAGCTGCGGAAGATTGTCCGCGAGATGAAAGCAGAAGAGTAGAAGAAAAGATACAGCAGATAAGAAAACTCTCTGTTTTGGAGAGTTTCTTATCTGTTCACAAATAACAGAAGATACAGCCGAAAAATCAGAAAAAAAGAAAGGATGTTTGGGACAACAGTAAGAAAATGTCTCAAATCCTTTTATTTCCTCTTGACGAATGGCGTATTTTGCGATAGTGTATCAGAGTAGCAAAAAACAAAATCAAAAATTCAGTTGCTTTTCTCTTATTCAGAGTGGTGGAGATACATAGGATCTGTGAAACCACGGCAACCCCCAGACAGAATAGTCTGTACGGGAAGGTGCCAGCCTGAGCGAAATTTTCGAACAATAAGGGGATTTGAACATTACTATTCAGGTCCGCTAAAAATTGCGGATCTTTTTTTACGAAAAAATGTTCAGGGAAAGCCAAAGCCCACGAACGAAAAGCAAAAGAGAAGAGAAGAAAAAAAGGAGAAAAAGAATGGAAAAAAGACTGTTTACTTCTGAGTCTGTAACCGAAGGACATCCGGACAAAATCTGTGATGCCATTTCTGACGCGATTCTGGATGCGCTGCTTGAGCAGGATCCGATGAGCCGTGTAGCTTGCGAAACCTGTACTACAACAGGATACGTTATGGTAATGGGTGAGATTACATCCAACGCACACATTGATTTCCAGCAGGTTGTACGTGATACCGTTCGCGAAATCGGCTACGACCGTGCAAAATACGGATTTGACGCAGATACCTGCGCTGTTGTAACTGCAATTGACAAACAGTCCACCGATATCGCTATGGGTGTAGACAAAGCGCTCGAAGCAAAAGAGAACAATATGAGCGATGAGGAGATCGATGCCATTGGAGCAGGAGATCAGGGAATGATGTTCGGATTCGCAACCAACGAGACCGAAGAGTACATGCCATACCCGATCTACATGGCACACAAACTGGCTCGCCAGCTGACCAAAGTCCGCAAAGACGGTACTTTAACATACCTGCGTCCGGACGGAAAAACACAGGTAACCGTAGAGTACGATGAGAACGGCAAACCGTTCCGTCTTGATGCGGTTGTTCTTTCCACTCAGCATGATCCGGAAGTATCCCAGGAGCAGATTCATGAGGATATCAAAAAATACGTATTCGACGAAATCATTCCGGCAGACATGGTAGATGAGCACACCAAGTTCTTCATCAACCCGACCGGCCGTTTTGTAATCGGCGGACCTCACGGAGATTCCGGCCTCACCGGACGTAAGATCATCGTAGACACCTACGGCGGATACGCTCGTCACGGCGGCGGAGCTTTCTCCGGAAAAGACTGTACAAAGGTAGACCGTTCTGCAGCTTATGCAGCACGTTACGTAGCAAAGAATATCGTAGCAGCAGGTCTTGCCGACAAATGCGAGGTCCAGCTTTCCTACGCAATCGGTGTCGCTCATCCGACCTCTATCATGATCGACAGCTACGGCACAGGAAAACTGTCCGACAACAAACTGACCGATATCGTTCGTGAGAACTTCGACCTTCGTCCGGCTGGAATCATCAAAATGCTGGATCTGCGCCGTCCGATCTACAAACAGACTTCCGCTTACGGCCACTTCGGAAGAAACGATCTGGATCTGCCGTGGGAGAAACTGGACAAAGTAGAAGACCTGAAGAAATACCTCTAATTTCAGGTTTTTCTGTTTATAGAAAGTTTAGAAAGATTCATCTAAGTTAATGAAAAATCCTCAGGCGTTGTGCTATAATAAATTTAGACTGCGTACTGGGGATTTTTTGTGCGCAAAAGTACGAAATATGTGTTGGAAAACAGGTGGATCTTATATGGAAAAAAAGAAGAAAAGCATGAAATTAAGGACGAGAGTAATCATTTCTTTTTTCATCATCATACTGGTTCCGATCGTGATGTGTGCCTTGACGTTTTACTTTTTTGTAGGGTATAAAGCAAAGATTATCGGTGAAAAATACGGTCTTGCGAACGCAACATACCGGACGATTTCGAACAACACCCTGCTGCTGAATGCGATGACATCAGAAGAGTACGACGAAGTAGAGGATACCGCGAAATCGGATACGGCAAAGCTGGAAGAAACGAATTATCTCTCTGTTCTGAATGCAAGACTGCAGAAAAAACAGTCGTTTATCGCGGTGCGCGAGGATGGTGTTATCATTTACAATGGCTCGGAGGAGCTGTCGTCGGAGGAGCTGGAAAATGAGCTGCCGAAATACGGTGACCCGGGGGCCAATTTGAAGGGCGGCGTTTATTTCCGCAATGAAAAACAGTGGATGGTCAAACAGGTGGACTATGAGAACTCGGACGGAAAAGAATGCAGTGCGTTTATCGTCACCAAGACAGACCAGATTGCGCCGCAGATTACGGGCATGGTAAAAGAGCTAGGCATCGTGATTGTGCTGATTCTGGTGCTCACCAGTCTGGGCCTGAGCTTCTGGATTTACCGCGGTGTGATCGGACCGCTCGAGCAGCTGAAAAAGGCGACACAGAATATCAAAGACGGAAATCTGGATTTCACTGTTGAACCGTGCGGCGTGGCGGAGATTAATGACCTCTGCGAGGACTTTGAGGAGATGCGTATCCGGCTGAAAGAGACGGCGGAGGAAAAAGTCGAGTTTGACAAAGAGAATAAAGAGCTGATCAGTAACATTTCGCATGATCTGAAAACACCGATTACCGCGGTCAAGGGTTATGTCGAGGGAATCATGGACGGTGTGGCAAATACGCCGGAGAAGATGGACCGCTACATCCGCACCATTTACAACAAAGCGAATGAGATGGACCGTCTGATCAATGAGCTGACGTTTTATTCCAAGATTGACACGAACCGCATTCCGTATACGTTTTCCAAGATTCACATTGCGGATTATTTTGATGACTGCGTGGAGGAACTGAATCTGGAGCTTGACGCGCAGCATGTGGATCTGACATACTTTAATTATCTCGAGGACGACCCGATCGTCATCGCGGATGCGGAGCAGATCAAGCGTGTCATCAATAACATTGTAAGCAATTCCATCAAATATATGGACAAGAGCCATAAGGTCATCAACATCCGTCTGCGTGATGTCGGAGATTTTGTGCAGGTGGAGATTGAGGACAACGGAAAGGGAATTGCGACGAAGGATCTGACGAAGATTTTCGACCGTTTCTACCGCACCGACACGTCCCGCAACAGCACGAGGGGCGGCAGCGGCATCGGTCTTTCCATCGTGAAGAAGATTCTCGAAGACCACGGCGGAAAAGTGTGGGCCACCAGCAAAGAAGGCGTGGGCACCACGATGTACTTTGTATTAAGAAAATATCAGGAGGTACCTGTTTCATGAGTAAGATACTGATTGTTGAGGATGAGGAATCCATTGCGGATCTGGAGAAGGATTATTTAGAACTTTCGGGCTTTGAGGTAGAGATTGAAAACCAGGGAGACACCGGTCTTGTGCGGGCGGTCAAAGAGGATTTTGATCTGTTGATTCTGGATCTGATGCTGCCGGAGGTGGATGGCTTTGAGATCTGCCGTGAGGTGCGTGAGAAGAAAGATATTCCGATTATCATGGTTTCGGCAAAGAAGGATGATATCGACAAAATCCGCGGACTCGGCCTTGGTGCGGATGATTATATGACGAAGCCATTTTCTCCGAGTGAGCTGGTTGCGCGCGTGAAAGCGCATCTGGCACGGTACGACCGTCTGGTCGGAAACGGCAAGAAAGAGAATGATGTTGTGGAGATCCGCGGCATCAAGATTGACAAGACGGCACGCCGTGTGTGGGTGAACGGAGAGGAGAAGCAGTTTACAACGAAAGAGTTCGATCTGCTGACCTTCCTTGCGGAGAATCCGAACCGCGTTTTCACGAAAGAAGAGCTGTTCCGTGAGATCTGGGATATGGAGTCCATCGGAGATATTGCGACGGTTACGGTGCATATCAAGAAGATTCGTGAAAAAATAGAGTTTAATACGGCAAAGCCGCAGTATATCGAGACGATCTGGGGCGTTGGATATCGGTTTAAGGCATAAAGAATCTGTGTTTCGGGGAGAGATAAAATGGGAAAAATTTACTATCTGATGGGAAAAAGTGCGTCAGGGAAAGATCATATTTATGAGAATCTGATCCAGGAGACGGCGCTGGATTTAAAACCGTTTGTCCTGTATACAACACGGCCGATCCGGAGCGGGGAGCAGGACGGAAGAGAGTATTTCTTTGTGGATGAAAAACGGCTTTCGGAACTGCGGGAGGCCGGAAAGATTATCGAGGAGCGCATGTATTCGACGGTGCAGGGGCCGTGGTATTATTTTACGGCGGATGACGGGCAGATTGATCTTGCGAAGCATGATTATCTCGGAATCGGGACACTGGAATCGTATCTGAAATTAAAGGCATATTTCGGGGAGCAGGCGATGGTTCCGCTGTATGTCGAGGTGGACGATGGGCTGCGGCTTTCGCGGGCACTGGAACGGGAAAGAAAACAGACAGAGCCGAAATACGCGGAGATGTGCCGGAGATTCCTGGCGGACTGTGAGGATTTTACGGAGGAGAAAATTGCGGAAGCTGGAATTGTCCGCAGATTTTCCAATAATTCTACGCCGGAAGACTGTTTTTCCGAAATTCAGAATTTTGTGGAACAACAGAAAAAGTTGTGATATACTTAATGCAGTATTAGTAAGAAATACAAAAGAACTCCAGGGGGTGATTTTATGCAGGGTTTTCAGAAGGTTGTAGGACATCAGGAAATCATAACGCATTTACAGAATGCCATTTCGATGAATAAAGTATCTCATGCTTATCTTTTTGGCGGAGAGAGTGGATCGGGAAAGAAAATGATGGCTTCACTGTTTGCGATGACGCTTCAGTGCGAGAAGCACGGGGTCGAGCCCTGTATGGAATGCCCGTCCTGTAAAAAGGCACAGAGCCAGAATCATCCGGATATCATTTATGTGAAGCATGAAAAGCCGAACACCATCAGCATCGATGAAATCCGCGAGCAGCTCATTAACGATGTGATGATCAAGCCGTACAGCAGTCCGTACAAGATTTATATCATCGACGAGGCGCAGAAGCTGACACTTCAGGCGCAGAACGCGCTGCTGAAGACGATCGAGGAGCCGCCGGCCTACGCAGTTGTCATGCTTCTGGCAGACAACCCGGATGCGCTGCTTCCGACGATTTCGTCACGCTGCGTGCAGTTAAATTTAAAACCAGTGGGAGACCAGCTTGTGAAAGATTATCTGATGAACGAAATGCATGTGCCGGATTACCAGGCAGAGGTTGATGCGTCCCTGGCGCAGGGAAATATCGGAAAAGCAGAGCGGATTGCCCGTTCTCCGGAATACGAGGAGACGCTGGAAAGTGCACTCCGCATGGCAAAGTACGCCGACAGTATGCCGCTGTATGAAATCGTGGAGACGATCAAAAAACTGACGGCCGAAAAAGACAATATTGATGATTATTTCGATATCTTTTCTTTATGGTTCCGCGATGTTCTGCTCTTTAAGGCGACAAAAGAGGTCGATTCCCTTGTGTTCAAGCAGGAGCTGAATGGAATCCGTGAGAGAGCAAATAAGAGCTCATACGAAGGCCTGGAGAAGATTATAGAGGCGATCCAGAAGGCGAGAGCCCGCCTGAACGCGAATGTTAATTTTGATTTAACCATGGAGCTTATGTTTCTGACAATGAAGGAAAACTGATAACATGATAACAATTATAGGAGTACGTTTTCGAAACGTAGGAAAAGTATATTATTTCTCGCCGAGAGAGCTGGACATCTGCGTGGGCGACCACGTTATCGTTGAGACGGCGCGCGGCGTAGAGTATGGTTTCGTTGTGCTGGGGCCAAAAGAAGTTGACGATTCCAAGGTGATCCAGCCGTTGAAAGAAGTCATCCGCATTGCAACGCCGAAGGATGATGCGCGGGAGGAGAGCAACCGCAAGAAAGAAAAAGAAGCGTTTGAAATCTGCCAGAAGAAGATCCGGGCGCACAACCTGGAGATGAAGCTGATCGATGCAGAGTATACGTTTGACAATAACAAGATGCTGTTTTACTTTACCGCCGACGGAAGAATTGATTTCCGTGAGCTGGTAAAGGATCTGGCGGCTGTCTTTAAGACGAGAATCGAGCTTCGCCAGATCGGTGTCCGCGATGAGACAAAGATCCTCGGCGGAATCGGCATCTGCGGCAGACCGCTTTGCTGCCATACGTATCTGTCCGAGTTTGCACCGGTTTCGATCAAGATGGCAAAAGAGCAGAACCTGTCCCTGAACCCGACGAAGATTTCGGGTGTCTGCGGACGACTGATGTGTTGCCTGAAAAACGAGCAGGAAACCTATGAATACCTGAACCGCAAGCTGCCGGGTGTCGGCGATATCGTAACGCTGCCGGACGGCATGAAAGGTGAGGTTTCCGGTGTGAATGTGCTTCGTCAGCTCGTAAAAGTGCTGGTGGATGTGAACGATGAGAAGGAAATGCGGGAGTGCCCGGTGGAAGAGCTCAAGTTCAAGCCGAAGCATAAGAAGGAAAAAGGCAAAGAGAAGAAAAAAGACAGAAACAGCTCCGGGGAGCAGGCTTCTTCGGAAGAGGCAAAACAGCCGGAATAAGATTGATTTGGAATGCATTTTGAAAAAAGTAAGCGCCGGGTAAAACTGACGCTTCTTTTTGTGTGATGCGGCGCTGGGCGGTCAGCAGGAGGAGGGATTTCATTGGATAGAAAAGAAGAATTTTTGAAGCCGGGTGAGCGGCTCGATGATCTGCAGAACGGTTACTGGATGATACAGAATCCATCCCTTTTCTGCTATGGCATTGACGCGGTGCTGCTGGCATCCTACGCGAAGGTGAAGCGCGGGGAGCGGGCGATGGATTTCTGCACGGGATCGGGAATTGTGCCGATTCTGCTGAAGGCGAAGACAAACGGAGAGCATTTTTCCGGGCTGGAAATTCAGGAGTACAGTGCCGAGATGGCACAGCGGAGTGTGCGGTACAATCATCTGGAAAATGATGTTGAGATTTTCCAGGGAGATGTGAAGACGGCATCGCAGCAGTTTGGAAAAGAAGTGTTTGATGTGGTAACGTGCAATCCGCCGTACATGACGGGGCAGCACGGGCTGACGAATGCGCTTGAGGCGAAGACGATTGCGCGGCATGAGGTGCTGTGCTCGTTTGATGATATTGCGAAAGAGGCATCGGCGGTTTTAAAGACGAAAGGACGGTTCTATCTGGTGCACCGGCCGTTCCGGCTGGCGGAGATTTTTTCGACGCTGAAAAAATATCATCTGGAACCAAAAAGGATGCAGCTCGTTTATCCGTTTGTGGACAAGGAGCCGAACATGGTGCTGATCGAGGCGATGAAAGGCGGGAATCCGAGAATTACCGTGGAGAAACCGCTGATTGTGTATGAGACGCCGGGCGTGTATACAAAGGACATCCGGGAATTATATGGAGACGGGAGATAAGAACATGGCAGGAAAATTATATTTGTGTGCAACACCAATTGGAAATCTGGAGGACATGACCTTCCGTGCAATCCGCATTCTGCAGGAGGTCGATCTGATCGCGGCGGAGGATACGAGAAACAGCATTAAGCTGCTGAACCATTTTGAGATTCATACGCCGATGACGAGTTACCATGAATACAACAAATACGACAAGGGCCGCGAGCTGGTGCAGAAGCTGCTGGCGGGAACGAACATTGCCCTTATCACCGATGCCGGAACACCGGGAATCTCAGACCCGGGTGAGGAGCTGGTGAAGATGGCGTACGAGGCAGGCATCGAAGTGACAAGCCTGCCGGGCGCATGCGCGTGTGTGACGGCACTGACACTGTCGGGACTTTCAACGAGAAGATTTGTCTTCGAAGCATTTCTTCCGCCGGATAAAAAAGAACATAAACTGGCGCTGGAACGGCTGAAAAACGAGACGCGGACGATGATCGTATACGAGGCGCCGCATCATCTGCTGAAAACGCTGCGGGAGCTGCTGGAGACGCTTGGCAACCGGCGGCTGACACTCTGCCGGGAACTGACCAAGAAACACGAGACGGCATGGCAGACCACGATTGAAGATGCCATCATTCGCTACGAACAGGAAGACCCGAAAGGGGAATGCGTGCTTGTGATTGAAGGCCGAAGCCAGAAAGAAATCGAGGACGAGGCGAAGGCGGCGTTTGAGGAGATTTCGATTGAAGAACATATGAAACGGTATGAAGATCAGGGGATTGCAAGAAAAGAAGCGATGAAACTCGTGGCGAAGGATCGCGGGGTGACGAAGAGGGATATTTATCAGTATTTGCTGGGGAAAGAATCATACAATGATTTTTGATCAGGCCATAGCCCAGTCTTGCGGCTTTTGCCTGCAGGGTGGGGTACAAGTCTTCTCCGCCGAAGGACTGGAAAGGCGTTTCGAGAGCAGAGTCCAGCAGATTGTAATCTTTGACTCCGTCGCTTCCGCCAGTTTGCTGAATCAACTGAGTATGCAGCATGAGAATTTGCTTTTTACTCAGTCTTTTCATTTAGCAAGTACCTCGTATGCTTCTTTGTTTTGTTCCATCAGGCGTTTTGAGATGCTTAACACATCCTCGTCGGATGCAGTGGTTTCCTGCTCGGCTTTGCTGAAGTCGATGACAAGATATCTTGGAACGTTATTTTTCAGAATCACAGCGGAACCACATTCGTCTACCAGGCGGGCGACTTTGGAAAAATTTTGGTTTGCTTCGGAAATGGAAATTAAAGTTTTTGTGTCGATAGTCATTTTGGGTACCTCCTTAAGACTTTTTTCTATAGTATATATAAATCTTAGGATAAATACAACCTAATTTGCCGTGTTATTTTTTGTTGCTTGCCGCAACGCCAGTTTTTATCGTATGATAGGCCCATCAAATACGCGGAGGACACAGTTATGCTGAGTGATAACATCAAAATACTGCGAAAGAAAAAAGGATATTCCCAGGAAACGCTGGCGGAGCAGCTGCATGTGGTACGGCAGACGATTTCGAAATGGGAGAAAGGGATTTCGGTTCCGGATGCGGTGATGCTGGATCGGATGGCGGAGCTGTTTGAGGTGCCGGTGAGCGTGCTGCTGGGCGGCGGGCTGGAAGTAGAGGAGGAGCAGCCTCGGAACTGAATGAGATTGCACAGCAGCTTGCGGTCTTAAATGATCAGCTGGTGCAGCAGGCAGTGCGGAGACGGAAAGTGATCCGGTATGCGTTTGTTGGTGTGTTTGCGGCGATCTTTGTTCTGATTGGAGCGGCGATCGGACTTCGGGTGTACACGGAATCACAGCTGCGGGATGAAGCGTCGCTTCGCACGGTTCGTTATGAATGCACGCTCGACGGGGAATCATATGTATATGAAGCTTCCTATAACAGTCAGTATCAGATCCTGTACGAGGGCGGCGATGCCTGGATTTCGAACCATGTGCGGCCGGAGCAGTACGAGGATGTGAATGTGCTGTCGGCGCAGATGCAGGATTACTTCGAAGAAAAAGGCGGAACGTGCAAGATCATTGATGAAAATCCGTAAAAGTTTTGTATTATTGTATTTTTTTATGGTTTTGGGTATTTTATCTGCCCGGTAATTCCTTTCTTCTGATATAATGGTAACAATGCATTATAATTAGAGGGAGGAATTTTCTTTATGTCACAGACACAAACCCGGCGGAGTTCTCAGGTCGATCTGCTTCACGGCCCGATCCTGAAATCTCTGCTGCTTTTTGCCCTGCCGATCATGGCGTCCCGCGTGTTTCAGCAGATTTACAACACGATGGATACGCTGATCGTCGGCTATACACTTGGCGACTCATCGATTGCGGCGATGGGTGCCTGCTCATCCATCTATGAGATGATGACCGGATTTACGTTCGGCGTCGGAAACGGTCTTGCGATCGTCACGGCGCGCTGCTTTGGACGGCAGGAGACGGACCGGATGAAAAAATCGGTCGCATCCTGTATCGTCATCGGCGTTGCCGTGACACTGGTAGTTACCATTCTGGCGACGATCTTTATGCATCCGCTGCTGCGCCTGCTGAAAACACCGGCGGAGATTCTTGAGGAATCCTACAGCTATATTTCGATTCTCTCGATTTTCCTGTTCGTCATGTTCGCCTACAACCTGTGCTCCGGCCTGCTGCGGGCGATCGGCAACAGCTTCATGCCGCTTGTGTTCCTGATCTTTTCATCGCTGGTGAACATCGTGCTCGATCTGCTGTTTATCCGCACCTTCGGCATGGGTGTCCGGGGTGCCGCGATTGCAACCGTCATTGCACAGGGCATTTCCGTTGTGCTCTGCCTGATTTATATTGTTACGAAAGCGAAAATCCTGCTTCCGGAAAAACGCCACTTCGCGCTGGACCGCGGACTGTACGCAGATCTGCTGGCGCAGGGATTTTCAATGGGATTCATGAGCAGTATCATTTACGTTGGTTCGATCGTCCTGCAGCCGGGCATCAACAGTCTTGGATATGAAACAATTGCGGGACATACCGCTGCGAGAAAGCTGTTTTCGTTCTCCATGATGCCGCTTTCTTCGATGGCGCAGGCCGTCAACACCTACGTTGCACAGAATCGCGGTGCGGATAACCGGGAGCGCGTACACAAAGGCATCCGCTATGCCTACTTATTCTGCTTCAGCGTTACCATCGCTTTGATTATCTGTGTCACACCGTTTGCGCCAACCCTGGTACACCTGATCTCCGGCTCCTCCGACCCGACCGTCCTCGGAAACGGCGCCCGCTACCTCCGCGTAGCCATCCCGTTCTTCTTCGCACTCGGCCTCGTCAACTGCAGCCGCTTGGCGCTTCAGGCATTGGGAGAAAAAATTCTGCCGCTGCTGTCGAGCTTTATTGAGCTTTTTGGAAAGATTATCTTCGCAATGGTATTCATCCCGCGTTACCATTACAGCGCCGTAATCTGGTGCGAACCGATTATCTGGTGCTTCATGGCTGCGGAGCTTGTGATTTCACTGTATCGAAATCCTTATATGAGAAAAGGGAAAGCGGGAAATTGATTTTTAAATGAAAAAGTGCCGGGCAATACACGAAGAAATATATAGTCTATTTTGTTCACTGGATAGGGTATAACAGGATCCTGTTCGAATCATGGAAAATATAAAGTCAGCATATTTTTATAAAGATCTTTTTTAGTCAGGTGATGCAATGAACGTTCTATGGAGTTCCATGCTGCTTCTCGGCATCGTATACGGCGCGATACAGGGGCGGATGCCGGAGGTGACGGATGGGGTGATTCGGGCTTCGCGGGAGGCGGTGGTGCTGGCGGTTTCGCTGGTTGGGGTGACAGGGTTCTGGGCGGGGCTGATGGAGATTGCGAAGAAGGCGGGAGTGATTGACGGGCTGGTGAAAAGGATGGGGCCGGTGCTGCGGTTTTTGTTTCCGAGAGTGCCGGAAGAGCATCCTGCAATGCGGGCGGCGGGGATGAATATGATCTGTAATGTGTTTGGGCTTGGCGCGGCTGCGACGCCGCCGGGGCTTGCGGCGATGGAGCGGTTTGAGGAGCTGGAGGAGGAGCGGCGGAAAACGAAAAACCCGGCCGCAGTTCCAGAAGGAACCGCGAACCGGGAAATGTGTACGTTTTTGATTTTGAATATTTCATCCCTGCAGCTCATCCCCGTCAACATCATCGCGTACCGCAGTCAGTACGGCAGTGTCCATCCGACGGCAATTGTCGGACCGGCGCTTGCGGCGACAGCGGCGAGTACGATTGCGGCGGTGGTGTTCTGCAAAGTGATGGAAAGGATGGGGCGATGATTATTCAGCCAGGTGCCGTTTACAAAGACATCGGTCTCGCTTCCGTCTTCGTGGATACCCACGATGTGCAGGTCATCCGATCCAACCATAAAGTCAACGTGGATCAGGGAATCATTGACACCTTTTGCGAGGATTTCTTCATCACTCATATCCATAAATCCGTCCAGAACCTCAGAGAATCCGGCACCGGCGGCAACATGACAGCATGCGTTCTCATCGAACAGTGTGTTGAAGAACATCAGACCGGACTGGTTGATCGGGGACTCCTTCGGAACGAGTGCAACCTCGCCGAGCATCGAAGCGCCGTCATCCATGGCGAACATTTTTTTCAGAACTTCCTCGCCCTGCTCTGCGTGGCAGTCAACGACTCTTCCGTCTTTAAAATCAACAGTAAAGTTGTTGATAACCTGTCCGGACCAGCTGAGCGGTTTGGTGGAAACAAGGCGGCCTTCGCATTTGCCGCGCATCGGGCTGGTGAAAACTTCCTCGGTCGGCATATTCGGAACGAAGAAGACCTTGTTCAGATGATTGATATCGCCGGCGCCGCTCCATTTTGCGCCCGGGATCAGCTCAACGGTGAAATCAGTTCCATTTTTGCTGGTGTAATGCAGTTTATGGAACGCCTGCTCGGTCATCCATTTTGCCTTGCTGATCATACGGTTGCTGTGTGCCTGCCAGATCTTTTCGATATCTTCGCCTTCTTTTAAGTACAGGCAGTCGAAAATGGCATTCCACAGTTTCTCAACTGCAACATCCTCCGGCTCGCCCGGGAATACTTTTGCAGCCCATGCCGGTGATGGAGCGGCAACGATCAGCCACTGATGTTTTCCGTCGATCTGGTCGCGGTATTTTTTCGTTACTTTTGCGCGCATCTGGCGAACGGTGGAGAGCAGGTCAGCGGAGATGCCGGCAAGCTCGTCCGGATCGGAGGAGTCGATGAAAATGCGGACCGGCAGATCCACGGTCATCTGTTTGAGGCGCTCTTCTTCCCAGGTCTGAACGGTGCCGAGAGTTTCTGCGGATGCATACTGATAATTCAGTTTGTTGATCGGACCGCACTCCCAGATCACTTCAACATAGCTGGCACCGGCCTTGTAGCACTCTTCGGTAACCATGGTAGCAAGCTGAACCTGGTCAACGCCGGTCTGCAGGCGGACACGCTGTCCTTTCTGTACATTTGCGCCGATTTTTACGATCAGCTCTGCGTATTCTCTTAATTTTGCTTCATTCATGATAAAAATCTTCCTTTTTGTAAAGTTTAAAATTGAAATGGATCGTTAAACGCTCCATAATAGGAAACCGGCTCGCCCGCCGAAAGCAGGTGATGGACATCGCCTACGGTCTGGCAGCGGAAGTACACCTCGCCCGGTTTGCGCTCCTCGGTTCCGACGATCGTGACGGAAGTCGGCGCCAGGAACATGCCCTGCCAGAGCTGCACCGGTGTCATGTTCAGCAGGTGGGACAGCGCCACACACGTAACGCCGAGATGGCAGAAGCAGACAATGACAGCTTCGCGGTTCGTTTCATCCGAAGCGTGATAGCGGTAACCGTCGCGTACATAACCGTAGCGCGCAAGCAGTGCATCGAGTCCGTCGGTCACAAAATGATAATTCTCGTCCATGTTTCCGGTCTGCATGATCGGATTTTTCGTCCAGAGATTATTGTCATAGAGATCCCGGTTTGCATCGAGCACATCCGGAAGAAAATCCCACGGAATCCGGCGCTTTCCGGTCTCCGGATCAAGGACAGGCGCATCAAACTCCCGCAGCCACGGAAGAATTTCGGCCTCGCGGCCCGCATTTTTCAACGTAAAAGAAGCCGTATCCTTCGCACGTCCGAGCGGCGAGCAGTAAAAATCGGTGACGTTCCATTTCACCGTCCGCTTCGAAAGTAGCTCAGCCTCACGCCAGCCTTTTTCAGTCAGAGAATCAATCTCATAATTCGGTTCGCCGTGGCGGATAAAAATAAGTTTCATAAGAATTCCTTTCTTCGTATACCACAAATCGTTTGGTTTATGCATCGAAAAGTCAATTTCAGTTCCGAAAAATTAGTGATGAAGCATAAAATATTCGGAATTGCTATAGGTTAGTGTATCACAAATTGTCAAATTTGTGTGAGTTTCTACGGAAAAAGATGCGACAAATTGGAAGAGTGTTTTGGAAAGATGGGACTGGTAGAAAAACAAGTTTGCTCAATAAATCAATCGTTTAAGCCAGTTTGGCATAATGGATAAAAATTATACGCGGATATTTCCGTTTTTCATTTCACTCATCTGTTTATTTTTCAGCATCCATGGAACGGTTATGTTTCCTGGACCCCAAATTTGTTTTTTGGGATGCAGAAATCCCAGCGTAGTGGAAAACAGAATCCACAGGAGAAACCATAAAATACTCTGATAAACACCACTCTGGACACCGGATTCCAGAAGAACACTGCCAAGAAGGGAATCGGCCGCACTGCTGGAAACAATGAGTGGAATGCTGGCATGATCCATGTAGGGGAGAGAAAGCAGTCCGCCGATGAGTAAACCAATGAGACTCAAGAAAATGACTCTGAGAAAACCAAAAAGCGTATTAAAATGGTTCATATAGCGGACAGAAAGCAGATCTCTTGTGGAATAGGAAGTTGCAGCAGTTTTCATTGCTTCAGCAAGATCGGAGGCCTGCTTCACAGGAATAAATACGCCGCTTTCGCTGCCAGAATATTATGAAACTCATCGACTTTCATCACTGTAAAAAATGTAATTATCAGACTAAAACTCATTGTATTTTTTGTAATTGCGTAATATACTATACTTACATTATGATGATGGAGGTGCGTCTATGTACCGAATTGCTATTGAAAAACTATTAAAATGGAAACAAAGCAAACGCCGCAAACCCTTAATTATTGAAGGGGCACGTCAGGTTGGCAAGACTTGGCTAATGAAAGAATTCGGCAAGCAGGCGTATACAGATGCCATATATATCAATTTTGACTCTAATTCCAGAATGGCAGAGTTATTTGCTTCTGACTTGGATACTGACCGCTTAATTATGGGATTAGAGTTGTATGCTGGTCGCAAAATTGATCCAGACAATTCTTTATTGATTTTTGATGAAGTACAGGAAGTTCCGAGAGCGCTGGCATCTCTTAAGTATTTTTATGAAAACGCCCCGCAGTACCACATTGTATGTGCCGGTTCTTTGCTTGGTATCGCTTTGCATCAAGGCACATCTTTTCCCGTTGGCAAGGTAGATTTCTTAAAGCTTTATCCTCTTTCGTTCAAAGAGTTTTTGATGGCAACCGATAAGGAACGTTTTGCCGAACTTCTTGATAAGCAAGACTTTGGGATGATTACATGCTTTAAGCAAACATATATCGATTCCTTAAAGCAATACTACTTTGTCGGTGGTATGCCTGAAGCTGTGCAAAGCTTCGCAGAGAACAAAGACTTTAATGAGGTCCGTGAAATTCAAAAGCGAATCCTTGCAGCCTACGAACAAGACTTCTCTAAACATGCTCCAAATGAGATTGTACCAAGACTTCGTATGTTGTGGAACAGTATTCCTTCTCAGTTAGCCAAAGAAAACAAAAAATTCATTTACGGGCTCGTCCGTGAAGGTGCCCGTGCGAAAGACTATGAAACCGCAATTATGTGGCTCAGTGATTGCGGTCTCGTTCATAAGGTCAGCCGTGTAAATGCAACGGGCATCCCGCTACGGGCGTATGAGGACTTAAAAGCATTTAAGTTATTTTTGGTAGATGTGGGATTGCTCGGATGCATGACGGGGCTTCGTCAACGTACTTTGCTTGATGGGAACGATCTTTTTGTCGAATTCAAAGGCGCACTTACTGAACAGTATGTTTGTCAGCAATTAAAAACCATCGAAGATTTAGGTATTTATTATTATACCAACGATAGGGGTTCTTGTGAGGTTGACTTTGTTATTGATACAGGTGAGCAAATTATTCCGGTTGAAGTGAAGGCAGAAGTTAACCTTAGAGCAAAGAGCTTGAAAACATATCAGGAGAAGTTTTCACCTGATATATCTGTTCGTACTTCGATGGCAGATTTCAAAAAGGAAGATTGGCTTATAAATTTGCCGCTCTATGCAATTGAGAAGATTGATAAAACAATAGATGAGCTAAGTTAAATGCTATTCTCATGTAACTATTCAGAACCCCCTATTCGAAAATGAAATCTGGCATCCTGAGATTGCCTTTCTGATTGCATCGTATGCGTTGTGCCCTTGCTTATGGCTGTGCCAACATAGGACATGATTTTCAGATAATCCCTGGCTCCTTCTTCACTTCGGAAGCAGCCTGATACTTTCGTCTTAACTTTTATCATCCTTAAATCTCGTTCCGCCTGATTGTTATCAAACGGAACCATGAAGTTATGGATAAAAAGGCAGACTGATGCCTTGTAATTATCAAAGCGCTCCACCAGAGCAAGAATCTTTCCTTTTTTCTTTCTCCCACGTTTTTTCTCTGCGGTAACCGGAAGCGGATTTTTTTCCCTGGCTTGTTTGATAAGTTCATCGTATCGCTTATCAAACTTATGATAGTGATAATAGCTGAGAGTTTCTTTACCGGCCTCTACAGCTTTATCTTTGACCTTCTTCATTTTTATCAGAAGGCCTATAAATGCAGACGCCCATTTCTGCTCGGGATGGTTCTCGGCAATGCCTGTCAATTCCCGTAATAAGTGGGCACAGCAGACTGCATGTTGGCAATCTTCGTAACTCCAGTAAGAAGCCCAGCAGTCATGCATGGAAATACCGTGAAACAATGGCAGCACACCGCACTGCTCCATGCCAAGATATCCACGCTTTGGACTGATATCAAGGTACGTGAATTCACAGTTTGATGCATCATGAACCCACCATAGTTTTTTATCAACACGGGTTCCGGTCTCATCGAAATGACCAAGACTTGAATCGGCAACTTTTTGCTTTATCCGGTTTACTGTCTCGGATACTGCGTCAGCACAACGTTTTACCATGTTACTTATGATTCCGGTGGCAAGTGGGATGTTAAATACGCCAGAGAGAATCTCATGTGTTCTTTTCACACTGACTGCTCCGACTGTATTTAAAGCAACAGATAGTGCCTGCAAGTTCTCACCATACTGCACGGTTGCTTTAACATCATTAGGAAAGCTCCCTTTTCTGGTATCTCCATGAAGCATACAGATTGGAATCTCGAGAAGCTGATGTTCCACGACATTAACAGTGACGACCGCATCAATGACATGTCGTTTTTCTGCAACACAGGCAGTTCCTTTACACATTTTGTAATGAGGACATCCTTCGCAGGCAGATGGCATATGTTTCACAATCTCATCAGGGTCTGAAATGACAGACAGGTATGTTCCCTGATGACCTTCCTGTCCGCCAACCTTTTTACCAGAAGGTTTACGCAGACTTTTTGGCGCAGGTTTTTTAAAGCCATCACTTGAAGGCGGCTTGGAACTGTTTTTAGAATTCTTGTTAAGCTGTTCTCTCAGTTCCTGAATGGTCTGATTGAGCTGGGTGATAAGCGCAGTCTGCGCATCAAATGATTGTTGCAGGGAATTCAAAGATGCATTTAATGCATTGACTTGCATTTGCAGCTGCGTATTCATTTCCTCTACTGTCAAAGAGACCACCTTCTTTCACTAAAATATGATAGTTCTATTTTAGCGTAAAATCAGAAAAAAAGCGAATTGTGTGGAAATGCTCATTGGGCAAAATGACTGTGGATAAAGCTATTTTTTTAAGGTGCAAGTGTTGCTAAATTTAATCAAAATCCGATAAAAATAGGATTTTGAAATACAAAAATGATGAATTAAAATCAGTAATCCACAAAGATGGAAATAGCTGCTTCACCATCGGTTAGTTATCCACCGACAGGAAGCAAATGAAGTGAAAACAGATTTTTTATTTTCTCTGTTTTTCACAAAAAATCACATGGACTCTATCAGGGGTTCTGAATAGTTACAAAAAACTTATAAAAGCGTTGGTTCATTTTGGAATCAACGCTTTTATAAGTTTTTTAAGAGTATATGTAAAATATTGTATAAAAACAAAGAATAAGTAGTTTTGCATGGTAAAAATGGAGAGGGTAATTGTCGAAAATATAATTATTAATAGCGAAATACCATATGGATACGTGACCACATTTTTGCTTATTGAACAAAATAACATATACAGATAAAATGATGCTTGTAACAAGACAAGAACAATATAACGAGAAAGAAAGATGAATAGAATATGTCTGCAGAAAAAAATATTACTAGAAAAGATGTGGCAGAAAAAGCAGGCGTATCGGTGTCTGTTGTTTCAAGAGTACTTAATAACAGTGGATATGTCGACAAAGAAAAAAAGAAAAAAATTATTAAGATAGCAGAGCAACTGGGATATATTCCAAATCCGATAGCTATGGCTCTTCAAACAAGAAGAACATATCAGATAATATTTTTTTGCAATGATCTGACAGGTGCCTATTATAATCAAATGTATCATGGAATGGCGAAGACAGCGAAAGAAAGGGGATATCATCTTTTACTTCAAAAAGATTATGATTTTGAATCAGTAAAAAAAATCTTGGCAGATGGAATTATATTTCCGACAGAAAATGTAGCACAGGATTATGCTGAAACAGTAGGAAAAAATTATCGTCTGCCTACGGTAACAATATCTTTTGACCCGTCGGCGATATTTGCTAAACCAATGCCTTCGGTAGTTATTGAGAATCAAAAAATAATTAATGCCAGTATTGATTATCTTATACAGAAAGGACATAAAAAGATAGGAATGCTCCTTCCGTTTGATTACGGATATGCAAATTCCAGATATAAAGCCTGGAAGGAACGTATGAAGATGGAATCAATTTTTTTAGGGGGAGGGGTAGAGACTAACTATGAACACTATATTATAAACTGTGGAAAACCAGAAGAGGAAAACAAGAAAAAAGATTACAGATATTTAGGTCCTTATCAATCGGAATCAGAAGGATTTGTATATTATGATCTTTTCAAAGTTGGATATGAAGCAGCAAATTTGTATAAAAGTTCAAAGTATAAAGCAACGGCACTTATATGTTTTAATGATGATTTAGCTCAGGGATTTATTGCTGGCTTACAAGAAATAGGCTTGAGAGTGCCCGAAGATATATCGGTTATGGGAATTGATGGTATTTTTACAAGAAATCATTTTAAACCTAAGTTGACCACAATGTCCATTTATCCTGAAAGACAAGGAGCAAAATGTGTAGAAGTATTAATCGATATGCTGGAAGGGAAAAAATATAAATATATGAATTATTCTCCCTACGGTA
The DNA here is from genome assembly GCF_003479865.1 of Blautia sp. AM47-4. Taxonomy (NCBI): domain Bacteria; kingdom Bacillati; phylum Bacillota; class Clostridia; order Lachnospirales; family Lachnospiraceae; genus Blautia; species Blautia sp. AM47-4. The sequence continues at coordinate 177,640 of NZ_QUHY01000003.1, read as the reverse complement.
TTTTAGAGGGGGAGACAGTAAAGGACTTAAAGTAGAATATTTGCCGGAAAAAGCGCGCAGTTTCGGCTGATATAGAGAAAATAAACACTAGGAGGAAGGAAAATGAAGTTAAAAAAAGTACTCGCATTGACACTTGCAGGGATCATGACCGTAGGTCTGGCAGCATGTGGAGGAACCAAAGAATCTAGTGAAAAAACAGAAGCAGGAAAAGAAAAACAGAAACTTGTTATCTGGTCATGGGGAGCAGATGAGGAGAAGAAATCAAGGGAAGCAGCTGTTGAAGCATTTCAGAAAGCACATCCTGAGATCGAAGTGGAACATTCTGTCATTCCTACAGCCGATCATGTATGGGATCAGAAGATGACTGCAGCCCTGTCAGCAGGAACAGGTCCGGATGTCATCCAGATGTCACCGGATTATTACGGATTATACACCGATTATTATGAAGATTTAAATCCATATGTGGAAAAAGAAGGGGTGGATTTAGATTCTGTAGTTACAGAGGGCATGATGGATCCTTATTACCGCCCGGATGGAAAACTGGAAGGTATGCCTCTGCTCCAGAACTGTTTTGTACTGGCATATAACAAAGACATGTTCGATGAGTTTGGCGTAGAGTATCCGACAGCAGAATGGACATGGGATGATGTGGCGGAAGCAGCGAAGAAATTTGCCGGAGGCGAAGGCGCAGATGCTACATTCGGTATTGTTAACCACTGGATAGATCCGCCGCTGTCTATCATCTGTAAAGGCGGAAATGCATACTCAGATGATTTATCAACATGTGAGATCGATTCACAGGAAGTCAGAGATGGTCTGGATTTATTCGGAGATATGATCCAGAGCGGTGCAATGCCTGATGATACAGCAGCCAAGAGTCTTCCGAAAGAACAGCTTTTTGTATCCGGCCATGCGGCAATGTATACATTAGGCGGATTTGAGACAAAGCTGATTGCAGAAGAGATCGGTGAAAACTTTAACTGGGATGTTGTATCCATGCCGAAAGTTCCGGACGGTGGAAAAAACAATCTTTTATACGCAACAGGATATGCCATGCTGAAGGATTCTGAAAATAAAGATGCTGCATGGACATTCTTGAAAGAGGCATCTTATGAAAATGAAGACATGGCAAAGGAAACATGCCGTGCAGGAATGACAGCTTGTAAGAGCGTTGCAGAGGGTTACTATAAAGAACTGACATATGGTCCGATTGATAACAGCGCATACCTAGAAGGGCTTTCTGATGCAAAACTGAATATCTGGGGCGGTGCATATGCAGCACCTGGAGATGTATGGACCCAGATCTGGCAGGCAGTAACCATTGATGGTAAGAGTGCTGATGAGGCGATCAATGAATACTATCCGGCACTGGAAAAAGCATTTAATGAAGCAAATGGAAACTAAATGTTAAATCACAAGAAGGTGTTGCGAACGATATGCAGCACCTTCTTGTTCATTCAGCTACTGGCAGATTCTATTTACGGAGGCGAAGAAGAGTGAAAAAACCAAAAGGAAAAAAAGTATATTCAGCCATGAAACGGCGGGAGGCCAGAAATTTTTACTTATATACAGCACCATGGCTGATTGGATTTTTTGTGCTGACATTATACCCGATTGTATATTCTTTTTATCTGATGTTTACAGATATGAATTTAACCGGGGTAGGGAAGTTTATTGGATTAGAGAACCTGAAGTATGCATTTACGGATGATCCACTGTTTATAAAAGCATTTATAAATACCCTGAAATACGTGGTGATGTTTGTACCAAGTAGTATTATACTTGCTTTTTTTGTGGCACTGCTGCTTAGCAAGAAAGTAAAAGGACTGGGATTTTTCCGGACAGCATTTTACATTCCATACATCACCTCTGGTGTGGCAGTAACAATCTTGTGGGGATGGATATATCAGAAGGATTATGGAATTATCAACTACGTGTTATCACTGTTTGGAATAAAAGGTGTGAACTGGCTGGGAGATAAAAATATTGCAATGATATCAATCGTGATCCTGTCCCTGTGGACGATAGGAAATAATATCATCATCATGCTGGCGGGAATTCAGGATATTCCACAGTCTTATTATGAAAGTGCACAGATCGACGGCGCAGGTGCGATACGCCAGATCTTTTCCATTACCCTGCCGTTATGTACCCCGACGATCTATTTCAATCTGATCGTAACGATCATTGCAGCTTTCCAGGTATTCCAGCAGCCATTGATTTTGACTAATGGAGGACCGCTTAACAGTACTTATACAGCAGCGATACATATGTATAACAACGGATTCCTTTATGGAAAAATGGGATATGCATCCATGATGGCATGGAGCTTATTTGTTGTAATTATGGTGATTACACTGGTAGTGATTTCAACATCCAAGTACTGGGTGTTCTATGATGATTGATGAAAGGAAGAAATATATGCGAACAAGATCACAAAAACAAGCAAAACTTATAGGAAGAATTATCACATACACGATTCTGATTGCGGCAGCTATTGTTTGTTTGTTTCCTTTTATATGGATGATATCCACTTCTTTTAAAGAAACATCCGATATCTATAAAATGCCGCCGTCATTGCTGCCAGCGAATCCGACGCTGGAGAATTTCATCGAGGGATGGAAGGGTGCAGATTTTGGTATGTTCTTCCAGAACTCAGCAGTCGTAACATTTTTGGCTACGATAGGGACTGTATTTTCTTCCTCAGTAGTAGCGTATGGTTTTGCGAGATTTAAATCCAGATTATCACCGGTCTTATTCATGATTCTTCTTGGAACCATGATGTTGCCTTCCCAGGTGACTCTGATTCCACAGTATCTGCTGTATTATAACTGGGAATGGTTGATACATTCTGGCCGTTGATTATTCCAAGTTGGCTGGGAGGGGGAGCTTTTAACATTTTCCTTTTTATTCAGTTCTTTAGAACGCTTCCGAAGGAATTGGATGAAGCGGCTAAGATTGATGGGGCGAATTCCTGGCAGGTATTTACGAAGATATTGCTGCCAGCGGTAAAACCGGTCATGCTGGCTGTACTGGTAATGGCACTGGTATATAACTGGAATGATTTCTTTAATCCATTGATCTATCTGAATTCATCTGAGAAATTCACGATAGCAGTGGGTCTGCAGTTCTTTAAGGGATCACAGGGAAATGTACAGATTGGACAGATGATGGCAATGGCACTGGTATCTTTGACACCGGTACTGTTTGTATTTGCAACCTGTCAGAAATACTTTATACAGGGTATTAAAATGTCAGGCTTGAAAGGATGATGTTACAGAAATGCCAATGAAAAAGACTATAGAGATTAAAAAAGATGAAAAGGGTTTTGGAACACTTTATGTAAATGATGAACCTTTTTTAATTCTTGGAGGTGAGCTTCATAACTCGAGTTCCAGTAATCTACAGTATATGGAAAAGCAAGTATGGCCCAGATTAAAAGAACTAAATCTAAACACAGTTCTTCTTCCTGTAGCATGGGAAAATATAGAAAAAGAAGAGGGAGTTTATGATTTTTCTTTGTTAGAAGAACTGATTTTCCAGGCGAGACGAGAAAAAATGAAGTTGATACTACTGTGGTTTGGCCTTTGGAAAAATGGAGAAAGTACTTATGTTCCAGGTTGGGTAAAAAGAGATAGCGGGAGATTTTTCAGAGCAAGATATAAAGGGGGAGAATTGTCTCAGACGATATCACCTCTTTGTAAAAATGCAGTAAAAGCGGATGCAAGAGCATTTACGGTTTTTATGAAAAAATTGAAAGATATTGATGCAGAATCACAGACAGTTCTCATGGTACAAGTGGAAAATGAAATTGGTTTTTTGAAATCAGATAGAGATTATTCAAAAGAAGCAGAGAAGCAATTTAGGAGTAATATCCCAGAAGAACTGGAAAAAATATATGGTATATCAGGGACATGGAGTGAAGTGTTTCAGTCGGATGCAGCAGAGATGTTTATGGCATGGAATTATGCACAGGCAGTAGAATACATAGCAGCAGCAGGAAAAAGGGCATATGAACTTCCGATGTATGTGAATGCCTGGCTGAATCAGTTTCCGGATAGACCTGGAAATTACCCATCAGGAGGACCTATAGCGAGAAATAAAAAAATATGGAGAAATATTGCAAAAAGCATAGATGTTTTTGCTCCGGATATATACCTTTCTGATTTTGAAGGGGTATGTAAAGAATATGCAACGGAAGGGAATCCATTGTTTATACCTGAGGCAAGGCGAGATCCGGTAACAGCTAGCAATGCTTTTTATGCTTTTGGGAAATATGGGGCAATTGGTTTTTCGCCTTTTGGGATAGAAGGACTTATGGAAGATACACGCCAAAAACAGGATAAAGAGCTTCTTGAACAACTTCAAATAGATGTACTGGCCTTCACAAGCATAGAAACAGGAAAATACCTCAAAGAAACATATAAAATTTTGAAAAATATGCAAAAATTATATTTTCGATTTAAAGGAACAGAAAATATACATGCATTTATGTGTAGAAATGAGCATGAAAGAGGTACGATTGTTTCTTTGTCTGGCTGCGATTTGGAACTGACTTACAGACCAAAAGGAAATGAAAGGCCAGGGTGTGCAGGGATGATTATAGAAGAAAATGAAAGTGAATTTTGGGCTGTAGGATATAATACTGACATTAGACTTTTGCCGAAAAAAAGTAGTCATGACTGTATTACCATTATATGTCTCGAGGAAGGTTTTTTTGATAATGGAAAATGGAGTTCTGGACGTGTGCTGAACGGGGATGAAAGAAGTATGTCTGGATTTGGACAATATGCAGAAGTACGCCATTATATTTATTGTAAAGAAACTACAGATGAGAAGGAGGGTTAGTAGTGGAAATCGGAGAATTAAAAAAACTATTTGACGATATGACAATAGAAGAAAAAGCTGGTCAATTGTTTCAGACGGTTGGTGCTATGTATGATGATGAGGCCGTAATATCAGGTCCTATGCAGGAAATGGGAATTACAGAGAAAGATATTCAGCTTGCTGGAACTGTGTTAGGTACTATGGGGGCGGAAAAGATAAAGAGGATTCAAAAAAATATATGGAAGCTCATCCACACCATATTCCACTTGTATTTATGTTGGATATTATTAATGGGTATAAAACAGTATATCCAATTCCATTAGCTCAGGGAGCAACTTTTCAGCCGGATCTTGTGAAAGAATGTGCGGCTATGGCGGCAAAAGAGGGCGCTGCAGATGGACTTCATATAACATTTTCACCTATGGTAGACTTGGTAAGGGATGCTAGATGGGGCAGGGTAATGGAATCCACTGGAGAAGATGTATATTTGAACGGATTATATGCAAGGGCAATGGTGGAAGGATATCAAGGTGCAGACATCAGTGGCGGGGAGAAACTGGGGGCTTGCGTAAAGCATTTTGCTGGGTATGGCGGTGCAGAAGCAGGAAGAGACTATAATACAGTGGAAGTATCAGAAAGGACTTTTCGTGATTTTTATCTTCCAGCATATAAAGAGGCTGTGGAGGCGGGAAGTGCGTTAGTGATGACGTCTTTTAATACGATTAATGGAATTCCTGCAAGTGTAAATAAGTGGCTTATGAGGGATATCCTCAGAGAAGAGATGGGGTTTGATGGTGTATTGATTTCTGATTTTGGTGCCATTGGGGAGTGTGTAAACCATGGGGCAGCAGAAGACAGGGCAGATGCAACAAAAAAGGCTCTTGAGGCAGGAGTAGACATTGATATGATGTCAGGTACTTATCCGGAAAATATACCTGCACTTTTAAAAGACAAAAGTATTAGTGTGGAACTAATTGAAGAATGTGCGTGGCGTATTATGAAGTTGAAAAATGACCTTGGGCTTTTTGAAAATCCATATAAGGGTGCTGATGAAATTAAGGCTAAAGCTTGCATACTTAGTGAAGCACACAGAGAATTGGCTCAAAAAACAGCAGAAAATTCTTTTGTTCTATTAAAGAATAAAGATAATATTCTGCCATTGGATAAAAAGAAGAAAATTGCAATGATTGGACCGTATATAGACAGAAGATATATGTTGGGAGGATGGTCTTTTACAGGAAATCCGGAGGATGTAATAACAATAAAAAATGCGGCGGAAGAGAAACTTGCAGATTATGAAATTGTTTATGCTCAGGGATGCCCAATTCTTTCCGAAGATGTAAAATTAGAAGGGTTTGCAAATTATACAGAAGAAAAATTCTCACAGGAAGATTGTGAAAAAATGAAGGAAGAAGCACTGCGGGCGGCTAAAGAAGCAGATGTGGTTGTATTGGCTATAGGAGAACATTTTCTGCAGTCGGGCGAAGCTACCAGTAAAGGAATTATAGAAATTCCTAAGATTCAGCAGGAATTATTTGAGGCACTTTCGGAGGTGAATTCTGAAATTGCCGTAGTATTATTTAATGGAAGACCATTAGATATTCGCATATTGGAAGAAAGAGCGAAGGCAATATTGGAAGTCTGGATGCCCGGAACTATGGGAGGAGCTGCTATTGTGGAAGTATTAAGAGGTGCAGTTTCGCCTGCAGGAAAGCTGCCAATGAGCTTTCCATATTGCGTGTCACAGGTTCCTGTCCATTATGATGAGTTTCCTACCGGACGTAGACATCATCCTGGAAAAGATAAGGATCGCTATGTCTCGAAATATCTGGATATGCCGAATAAACCACTGTATTCTTTTGGATATGACCTTACATATACCCAATTTGAAATATCAGATTTAGAGCTAAGTAAAACGGTTATGAAGCCGGGTGAATCTGTTACGGTATCTGTAAAAGTAAAAAATACCGGTGACAGAGAAGGTACAGAAACTTTGCAGCTTTATATTCATGACATTGCAGGAAGTGTAGTGCGCCCTGTAAAACAGCTGAAGGGTTTTGAAAGAGTAATATTAAATGCCGGAGAAGAAAAAGAAGTGTGCTTTACAGTGGACGAAAAAATGCTTCGCTTCCTAAGAGCGGACAATACATTTGGAAGTGAACCGGGAAAATTTGAGGTGTTTATCGGAAATAGCAGTGAAGTGGAAGAATGTAAAGTATTTGAATTATTGAAAGGTTAAAAAGAGGTGTATTATGCAATACAGAAATCCTATTATTTCCGGTTATAATCCGGATCCATCTATATGCAGAGTTGGAGAAGATTATTATATTGTGAACTCATCTTTTGAGTATTTTCCGGGAGTGCCGGTTTATCACAGCAAAAATTTAGTGAATTGGGAATTGGAAGGATATTGTCTGACGGATGAAGAACAGCTTCCGTTGGAAGAGAGCAGACCTTCAGGGGGAATTTTTGCACCAACGATTCGTTATCATGACGGAACATTTTTTATGATAACAACAAATGTTACATCAAAGGGAAACTTCATCGTACATACAAAAGATATGAAGTCAGGATGGTCAAAACCGGCATGGGTAGATCAGGGAGGAATAGATCCGTCGTTATTGTTTGATGGTGATAAAGTATATTTTGTATCTACAACTTCAGATGAACAGGGGGCTGGTATATTTTTATGTGAGGTAAATCCTTTTACAGGAGAAAAATTGACGGAGAGTGTGTGTATTAACCGTGGATGCGGTGGAAGATATCCAGAAGGACCGCATTTATATAAATGGTTTGGAAAATATTACCTTATGTTGGCGGAAGGCGGCACGGAATATGGACATATGGAGACAATGCAAAGAGCAGATAGTCCTTATGGTCCTTATGAACCATGTCCACATAATCCGATTTTATCTCACAAGGAAGACATGCGAGAGGAGATTTATTGTACAGGCCATGCAGACATAATGGAAGATCACAATGGAAATTGGTGGTTGGTGTGTCTGGCAGTGAGAACCTGTTCAGATGAAAATAGGAGGGTATTGCTTCATAATCTTGGAAGAGAAACATTTCTTACACCTGTCGTTTGGACAGAGGCTGGCTGGCCGGTTGTAGGAAATCATGGTTTGATTTCAACTGTTATGGATGGTCCGCTTCCGGGTGGAGAAGTGCAACCGGTAAATAGAAATTTCCATGATAATTTTTCGGATGGTAAATTTAAACTGCAATATAATTTTCTGAGAAATCCCGAAATGAAGAATTATAAATTGTATCCGGAAGAGAAGATGTTATGCCTGGAAGGTACAAAGGTAACTTTAAATGAAACTAAGAGCCCTACATGGATTGGAATTCGACAAAAGGGGTTTTATACTGAAACTGTAGTAAAAGTTTCAGCAGAAGATGTGCAAGGAATGAGAGCTGGATTGACAGCATTTTATAATGATTCTTATCATTATGAAATATATCTGACAAGGGAACAGGAAAAGTATAAAGTCTGTCTTGCAAAGCATATTCATGACATTTTTGTGGTTACAGCAAGTGCGGAAATTCCAAGAGGAGAAAATATTACGCTTAGGCTGAAACAGATAAAACTTATTATACATTTTCATATAGTCTGGATGGAGAAAATTTCCAGATGCTAGGAACAGGATTAACGGTAGGACTCTGTACAGAGAGCACGAAAACCATGACGTTTACGGGAACATATATTGGTCTGTTTGCAGAGAATGGACGTGGTACCTTCCAGGAATTTAATGTGAAGGTATTGGATGAATAATTAAAAATAAAAACACAGCGTCGATTGTTAAGAAACAGTCGATGCTGTGTTTTAGTTTATAGAAGATTACTTGTTTAAGAGTCTTTCCATTTCCCTGGCAGATAAGTAAGTGTATTTCGTATCATCTCTTTCAGAAGAAGATCGCCTTCCTTCTCTGTAATTCTGCTATAGAGCGTCATGGATTTTGGTACGGTGACAGTATGGACAGTGATCAAAAGATTTTTATTCGGATGGATTGCGGCCGGAGGTCTGCTGGTAATTGTCAGTTGTGTGAAGTACAGAGAATTTATCATTACGGCATTTTTAAATAATACCTGGGCATGGATCAATGCACTGATGCCTGTGGTGATTATTCTGGTTGGGATAAGATATATGATCAGGGCAGTATTGAAATAAAGGGGGGATGCCATTTATAAAAAAACAGTAAATTCGCCCACTTAGGACTAGCCGCCGCGGCTGTAGATTGATACAATAAAAGAAATAGGAAATATCGATTTTTTACATGGGAGGAACACGGCGACATGGCGGGATATGTGAGTCTTCAGGATGTAACCAAGACCTATCAAATGGGTGAGGTTACGATCAAGGCTGCGGATGGGATCAGCTTTGATGTGGAAAAGGGTGAGTTTGTGATTGTGGTCGGACCGAGCGGTGCGGGGAAGACGACGGTGTTGAATATCCTCGGTGGAATGGATACGGCGACTTCGGGGAAGGTGCTGGTGGACGGAGCGGAGATCAGCAAGTACCGCGGCAAGAATCTGATCCAGTACCGGCGGGAGGATATTGGGTTTGTTTTTCAGTTTTATAATCTGATGCAGAACCTGACGGCGCTCGAGAATGTGGAGCTGGCGATGCAGATCTGTAAGCATCCGCTGGATGCGTCGGAGGTACTTGCGGAGGTTGGACTGGAAGAACGGATGAATAACTTCCCGGCGCAGCTTTCGGGCGGGGAGCAGCAGCGTGTGGCGATTGCGCGTGCGCTGGCGAAAAATCCGAAACTGCTGCTCTGCGATGAGCCGACCGGCGCGCTCGATTATGTGACGGGAAAAGCGATCTTAAAGCTGCTGCAGGATACCTGCCGGGAGAAGGGGATGACGGTCATTGTCATCACCCACAACTCGGCGCTGACACCGATGGCGGACCGCGTGATTAAAATTCGAAACGGAAAAGTGGCGGGCATGAAAACAAATGAGAACCCGACGCCGGTGGAAGAGATAGAATGGTAGGTGGACGATGAGAGCATTTCGAAAAGACTTTATCCGGGAAATCACAAAGAACAAGGGGCGGTTTCTGTCAGTCTTTTTCATCGTGCTTCTTGGCGCGGCGTTTTTCTCGGGCATCCGGTCGGCGGAAGGGGATATGAAGGTTTCGGCGGACCGGTATTATGATGAAGTAAATTATATGGATTTGAAAGTCCTTGGAACGCTGGGGCTGACAGACGATGATCTGGCGGATATCGCGAAGACGGATGGCGTGAAAGCGGTCTACGGCGGAAAAACGGTGGAAGTGCTGCATGACATCGGCGAGAGCGAGCAGGTTGTGAAACTGATTGCGCTGACGGACGGTGTGAATGAGCCGCGCGTGGTCGAGGGACGGATGCCGGAGAAACAGGATGAAATTCTTGTTGATACGCAGTTTCTGAAAAGTTCCGGCTGTGAGATCGGAGATCAGGTAACGTTCACTTCCGGAACGGAGGATCCGCTCTCAGATTCGCTGACCGGGGACACGTTTACGATTGTTGGTTCGGCGACACTCCCTTATTATATGGAGCTGAACCGGGGAACGGGCTCGATTGGAAACGGAAGCATCAACAGTTTTGCACTGCTGCTTCCGGAGACATTTACCTCGGATCTCTATACAGAGATTTACGTCCAGGCGGACGGCGCACAGGAAGAGGCGAGCTACAGCGATGCGTATGATGAGACGGTGAAGGCTGTACAGACGAAGATTGAAGCGCTCGAGGATGCGGCGTGCGACCGGCGGTATACGGCAGTCAAAACCGAAGGACAGGAAAAGATTGATGATGCAAAACAGCAGGTCGCTGATGCAGAGCAGAAATTAGCGGACGCAAAAACAGAGCTGGATGACGGTGCACAGCAGCTTGCCGACGCGAAAGTGACGATTGCAGACAAAGAGCAGGAACTTCTCGACGGTGAGCAGACGTTAAAGGACAAAGAACAGGAGCTCCTTGACGGAAAGCAGACGATTGCTGAGAAAGAACAGGAACTCCTTGACGGAAAACAGGCCATTGCAGAAAAAGAGCAGGAACTTCTCAGTGCGAAAGCAACGATCGCCGATAAAGAACAGGAACTGGTATCCGGCAAGGCAACGCTGAAAGACAAAGAGGCAGAACTTGCGAGCGGAAAGGCGACGTTGGAAGCAAAGGCGGCAGAGCTGGAAAGTGGAAAAGCGACGCTGAGTCAGAAAGCGGCAGAACTGGAAAGCGGAAAAACAACGCTGAATCAGAAAGCAGCAGAGCTGGAAAGCGGAAAGGCAGCACTGGAAGCGAAAGCAAAAGAACTTTCTGACGGAAAGACACAGCTCGCAGCGAAAGAAACAGAACTTGCATCTGGTAAAACAGAGTTAGAAGAAAAAATGGCGCAGCTTTCGGCAGCAAAAACTGAGCTGAGTCAGAAACAGACGGAACTGAATGCGGCAAAAGAACAGCTTTCCGTAAAAGAAACAGAATTAAATGCTGCGAAGGAACAGCTTTCCGCCGCGCGTGAGGAACTGGAAAGCAAAAAAGAAGAAACCGCTGCAGGACGCGCACAGTATGAAGCGCAGAAAGCAGCGTACGAGGAGCAGAAAAACCAGTACGAAACAGCAAAGGATCAGTTAGCCCAGCTTGGCGGCCAGCTTTCAGACGTGGAAGCTGCGCAGACAGAAGTGGCAGGGCAGATCGAGGCGATTACGGCTCAGCTTGACGGACTGACAGAAGAAGATGAAGTGTATGCATCCCTGTTGGAACAGAAAACTGCGCTGGAAGCAAAGCAGACAGAGTTAGCACAGCAGCTTTCCACGATGCATGAGCAGAAAACATTTCTGGAACAAAACATCGCAGCGTTTGAGGCAGCCAGCGCTGAAGCAGAGGCTCAGCTTGTAGCAGCAGAGGCACAGATTACAGATGCGGAAAATCAGCTTGCAGCGGCAGATGCGCAGTTAACGGAAAAAGAGCAGGAATGCGCCGCCGGTGAGGACGAGCTTGCTGCTGCAAAAGAAGAACTGGAAAACGGTGAAGCGCAGGTTACAGCCGGTCTTGCGCAGATTGCAGATGGAGAAGCGCAGGCAAGTGCTTACCAGAAACAGCTGGAGGATGGAGAAGCACAGCTCAATGCAGCGAAAGCGCAGATCGAAGAAGGAGAAGCACAGATCGAGGCAAACCGCAGCAAACTGGAAGAGGGCGAAGCACAGCTTGCAGCCGCCAGAGCGCAGATCGTGGATGGCGAGCAGCAGATTGCATCATATCAGCAGACGATTCAGTCGGGCGAGGCTCAGCTTGCGGAAGGAAGAAAGACAATTGCCGACGGAGAAAGCCAGTTGGCGGACGCAAAACAAACGATAAGCAATGGAGAAAGTCAAATTGCAGAAGCGAAACAGTCGATCGCCGACGGCGAAACCCAGTTAGCAGAAGCAAAGCAGACGATCGCCGATGGAGAAAGTCAGCTTGCCGAAGCAAAGCAGACGATTGCCGACGGTGAAACCCAGCTTGCCGACGCGAAACAGGAAATCGCCGACGGAAAAATCTCCCTTGCGGATGCGAAACAGGAAATTGCCGATAAAGAAAAAGAACTTGAGGACGGCAAAGCCGAATACGAAAAAGCAAAAGCCGACGCCGAACCAGAAATCGTGGATGCGAAGCAGGAAATTGCGGACGGTGAGAAAACACTCGCAGACCTGAAAAAACCAACGTGGTACGTCTGGGGACGGAATAAGGTAACGTCAACTGAGAGCTTCGGTCAGGATGCCGGCCGTATCTCGAATATCGGAAAATTCTTCCCGGTTATCTTCTTCCTCGTGGCTGCTCTCGTCAGCCTGACGACGATGACACGAATGATCGAGGAACAGCGTCAGCAGATCGGAACGTTAAAAGCCCTCGGCTATTCCGACGGCGTGATCGCCTTTAAATATTTCGCATACGCGATGCTCTCCACCGTATCCGGCGCTCTCGCGGGCGTGGTGGTTGGAGAAAAAATCCTGCCCTGGGTTATTATGAATGCCTACGGCATGCTGTATACCGGACTCCCGTATTACATGACCCCGCTGAACTGGGAGCAGGGAGGCCTTGCGATTCTGGCGAGTGCAGCCTGCACCGGCGTGGCGACGATCGCGGCATGCTACAAAGAACTCGCCGCAGGTCCGGCAGAGCTGATGCGGCCGGAAGCACCGAAAAACGGCAAACGGATTTTCCTGGAACGCATCGGCGTACTCTGGAAACATCTGAACTTTACGCAGAAATCAACCGTGCGGAATCTGGTGCGGTATAAAAAACGATTCTTCATGACCGTTATCGGAATCGGCGGATGCATGGGTCTGATCCTCGTCGGTTTCGGCCTTCAGGATTCCATCACCGCGATTGCGAAAAACCAGTTCGTCAGCCTCTTCACCTATCAGGCGAATGCTGTGCTGAATTCAGATGTGGATGAATCCGAAAAAGAAGCATTGCAGACCGATCTGGAAAACTACAGCGGCATCGATGAGCTGCTGGAAATGTACTGCCAGAACATCGAACTGCAGACCGACAAAAAGACCGTGGATGCAGTGCTTGAAGTGCCGAAAGAACTGACGAATTTCAATGACTTCTATGCCTTCCGAGACCGGAAAAGCGGAGAAGTTTACGAATTCCCGACCGACGGCGGCGCAGCCATCAGCGAAAAGACAGCAACGATGCTCGGCGTAAAAGCAGGCGACACGGTTCAGCTGAAAAAAGGCGACGATATTGTGGACGTAAAGATTTCGATCATCGTCGAAAACTACGTGCGCCATTACCTGTATCTGGCCCCGGATCTCTACGAGGAGCTGTTCGGCGGAGCGCCGGATTACAACCAGCTTTTGATGAAATATCAGGACACGTCGAGTAATTATGAGACAGCGCTCGGAGAAAAAATCATGACGTACGACGGTGTAGCGGCAATCTCGTTCACATCCGACCTGATTGATCAGATTGACAACATGCTTCGTTCCCTCGACATCGTCATCGTGGTGCTGATCGTATCGGCGGGCCTGCTGGCGTTTGTGGTGCTGTACAACCTGAACAACATCAACATCACCGAACGACAGAGAGAGCTGGCAACGCTGAAAGTGCTCGGCTTCTTCGACGGCGAGGTGGCATCGTACGTGTACCGGGAAAACATGGTGCTGACACTGTTCGGTGTTATCGCGGGCATGGGAATTGGAACGTTTTTACATCATTGCGTAATTCAGACCGTCGAGGTCGATCTGATGATGTTCGGACGAAACGTGTTCCCGCGGAGCTACGGCTGGAGCGCCCTGATTACCCTTGCGTTTGCCCTGTTCGTCAACTTTATGATGTTCTACCGGTTAAGAAAAATTGATATGATTGAATCGCTGAAAAGCGTGGAGTAAACAACAGAAAAAGGCCGTCCGCGGTGATGCAGAGAATCTGCAGAAACCGTGGGCGGTTTTTTCATTTTGAAAGTGAAATATGAGCCGGAATGCTTGTTTTTTCAGACATTTCGTTGTATAAAAAAGATAAGGGTTTTTATCAAAACAGAATCAAAAAACAAAGAGTAAAGGGGATTTTTACAAATGGGAACAACAGAAACGAAAAAAATGAGAGTCGGCGTTGTCGGCTGCGGAGCGATCAGTGATATTTATCTGACGAACATGATTCATAACTTTGAGAATCTTGAGGTAGCAGCATGCTGCGCAGGCCATCTTGAACATGCGAAAAAGAAAGCAGAGCAGTATGGCATCAAGGGCTGTACCTACGAGGAAATTCTGGCAGACCCGTCGATTGAAATGGTAGTCATTCTGACACCGGCACCGACCCACGAGGGGCTGATCCGTCAGGCACTGGAAGCCGGAAAACACGTTTACACTGAAAAAACAATGACCCTCGCACCGGAAACGGCAGCGAAACTGATCGAGCTGGCAGAGGAGAAACATCTCTATCTCGGTTCCGCACCGGACACCTTCCTTGGATCGGCACTGCAGACCGCAAGAAAAGCGATCGACGACGGGCTGATCGGCGAGGTGACATCTTTCGAAGCATGCGCAAACCGCGATCTTGATTTGCTGGCGAGCATCTTCCGTTTTCTGCGGATGCCGGGCGGCGGTATCTGCTACGATTTCGGTGTTTATTATCTGACCGCCATCGTCAGCCTTTTCGGCCCGGTGGACCGTGTCGTTTCCTCCGTGCGCAACCTTGCGCCGAAGCGCGTCAATGTCGTCCCGGACAGCCCGGAATACGGCCAGGAATTTGACTACAGCAACGAGAGCCAGGCTTTCACGATTCTGGAAATGAAAAACGGTGTGACCGGTACATTCTGCGTCAATGGTGACAGCGTCATCAATGATCAGGCGGTATTCACCATTTACGGTAAAAAAGGTATCTTAAAGCTTGTTGATCCGAACAATTTCGGCGGCGATGTTGTCTATATTCCGGGTGTAAAAGACTGGACACAGCAGGCTGTTCCGGAAGTTTTACATTATGGCTTTGATTACAGCGAAAACAGCCGTGGTCTTGGCCCGTCTGAGATGGCAGAAGCAATTGCCGAGGGCAGACCAAACCGTGCGAGTGCCAAAATGGCATATCACGTACTCGATACGATCGATCAGATTATGAAGAGTGCGGAAACGGGTGCATTTGAGAAGGTTCCATCCACCTGCGAAAGACCGGAGGCCATGCCGAATTCATAGTCTATTTCTGATAGGATTGCAGGTACATCTGACGGAAGTCGGTAGGGCTTACATTTTTTGATTTCAAAAAGACTCTGTTAAACGTAGAAATACTGTTAAAACCGGATTCGAGCGACACTTCGGTGATCGTGAGATCCGGTTTTTTTAACAGGTTTTCGGCGATATGGAGCCGTTCCCTGGTGACGAAATCCGTGAAGGAGAGGCCGGTGTATGCGCGGAACAGCTTGGAAAAATGGCAGCGGGAGAATCCGGCGACTTTTGATGCTTCTTCCAGGGAAACCGGTTCGGTGCAGTGACTTGAGATCCAGGTACATGCAGCAACCATCTGGCGGTGTACCTGTGCGGAATGGCCTGTTTTTTGCGGTGCGGCAGTTTCGGTCGGCACGGAGAGATTTTCGCCGAGCAGAATAAAAAACTGATATAGCAGAACGCATCCGCGCAGTTCGGAAAAACTGATACCGGAGAGGGAGAGCCTGCGAAGCTCTGTCAGAAATCCGCGAAGCTTTTCGATTTCCGGGAAGTTGTTCTGATTCAGAAGACGGATCTGATAAAAAAGATAAGCAACAGACTGGAAATCCACGCGTTTTTCCAGAAAATCTGCATCGAGCTGAAGCATGATCAGGCGATGTTCTCTGTTGGTTGTGGAAACAGCGTGCAGCTCGCCGGGCCAGATAAAAAGAAGATCACCGGGCTTTAGCGGAAAGGTTTCTCCATTTACTTCATAGATAATGCCGTTATCCTGTGCAAGCACAATTTCGATATAGTGATGCCAGTGCAGACCGAAATAGGCGGGGACATGCGAAATAGAGATATCGTAAACATAGCTGTTAGCAAAATGATTGTTTTCGAAAAAAGAAGTCGAATCGTTTTTCATGGCAAAAGAATCCTCCGTATCTGATAAACGGTATTATACAACAGAAGAGAGAAAAAATATAGAAAAAATCGAAACATCTGGGCAATGATCGGCAATATATAAGTAGTGTTTTACGAGGATCTGTATTATGGTTAAGATATGAAAATTGTGAAGAACGGCAGAAATCGGAAAAAGAGTGATGTGATTTTGGCGAAAATTCACAATAAAAGTTTATGAAAAGTGAAGAAGTGAGAGGTAAGCGAAAAATGCAGATTTATGTAGATGGAAATGCTGTGCGAAGCGGAAATGGGCAGAAGGAATATCCATTTCAGACGATTTCCGAGGCGGCAAAAATTGCAAGGCCCGGCGACGAGGTGCTTGTAGCGCCTGGCGTATATCGGGAATATGTAGATCCGGCGAATGCGGGATGTGAGGATGCAAGAATTGTGTACCGTTCTGTGGAACCGGGAAAAGCTGTGATTACTGGTGCGGAAATTGTGGATAACTGGGAGCATTTGGAAGGTGATGTGTGGACAGCGCGCGTTTCGAACGGATTGTTTGGGGATTACAATCCATATACGACACTGGTCAGCGGTGACTGGTTTATCGCATCCTACACGGCACACACCGGAGAAGTGTATCTGAATGGAAAATCCATGTATGAGGTGACAAGTCTGGATCAGGTGAAAAAGCCGGAGATCTATAAAAAATCCTGGGATCAGGCATTCACGGTTTACACCTGGTATGTGGAGCAGGACGAAGAGAAGAATGAGACCGTTTTCTATGTGAATTTCCAGGGGAAAAACCCGAATGAGGAAACGGTGGAAATTAATGTGCGCGAGAATTGCTTTTATCCATCGAAGGAGGGCATTGGTTATATCACGCTGTCCGGCTTTGTTGTAAAACAGGCGGCAACCCAGTGGCTCCGCCGACGGCATATCAGGAAGGAATGGTCGGCCCGCACTGGTCAAAGGGATGGATCATCGAGGATTGTGAGATTTCAGATTCGAAGTGCTCGGGCATTTCACTTGGAAAATACAGACAGCCGAACAATGACAATAAATGGCTCAAATGGAAATTCAAAGATGGCACACAGACGGAGCGTGACTGTATCTGCCAGGCGCAGCGGGAGGGATGGACAAAGGAAAACATCGGAAGCCACATCATCCGCCGGTGCAACATCCATGACTGTGGACAGACGGGTATTGTAGGCCACTTAGGTGGTGTGTTCTCGATCATTGAGGATAACCACATTCACCATATCAATAATAAACAGAACCTTGCGGGTGCGGAGATCGGCGGCATCAAGATGCATGCAGCAATCGATGTGATCATTCGAAGAAACCATTTCCATCACTGTACGAGAGGCCTCTGGCTTGACTGGCAGGCACAGGGCACACGTGTTACGCAGAACCTGTTCCATGACAATACGCTGCCGAACGAGGAAAATGCAAATCCAGAAGGTATGGACGGTATCGGCGAGGATATCTTTATTGAAATTTCCCACGGACCGACACTGGTGGACAATAACGTACTGCTTTCGGACCGCGCGATGAAGCTGGCAACGCAGGGTGTTGCGGTAGTACATAACCTGATCGCGGGATCGTTTACTGCTGTCGGCCGCGGTGTCAACAATGGCTCCGAAAAGCTGCCGTCGCCACGCTACACACCGTACCATGTGCCGCATCGCACGGAGATCAACGGATTTATGACGGTTCTTCACGGTGACTGCCGGTTCTACAATAATATCTTCATCCAGAAGCCGGTTCGTGCGGGAATGGAAGAAATCCGTAAACTGACCGGAGATAATGAGTGGGATGACGGAAATCTGACAGCAGGAACCGCACCGTACAGCGGATATCCGACATTGGAGGAGTACGTGGCAAGATTTGAGGGCTATTGCGGAATGGGCTCCGGAAAGTCACCGGATCTGTATTACGAGAAGCTGCCGGTATGGCTTGGCGGCAACGTTTACTTCAATGGGGCGAAGCCGGCCAAGCAGGAACAGGACGCTGTAGTGGATACCGAGCATGAAATCACCATCGGTGTAAAAGAAGAGAACGGAAAATGGAAACTGGAGACCAATGTTTACGATTATCTGCCGCAGAATGCCTGTGCAGTGATCTCAACGGAGACGCTTGGCATGGCATTTGAGCCGGAACAGAAATATGAGAATCCGGATGGAACGCCGATCGTGTTCCGATATGACTACTTCGGAAACCGTCAGGGCATTCATCCGCTGCCGGGCCCGTTTGCATCAAAAGAGGCTGCGGAAGAAGCATTATCATAAAGAAATTCTATAGACCCGCAAAAAAATAGCGTAAAAAATTCAGCGCCGCAGAGAGTGAATGATTGCGTCACAGCCTTTTTTGCAGTGTTTTCGGGTTTTACTATAACAAAAAGGAGTATAGAGAAATGATTTACTATGTCAATAATTCCGCTCCGAAGAATGGAAACGGAACAAAAGAGATGCCGTTCAAGTTCATCAACGATGCGGCAAAAATTGCAAAGGCAGGAGATGAAGTTCTGGTTGCATCTGGTATTTACCATGAATATGTTGATCCGGTCAACGGAGGAACCGAGGATGCAAGAATCGTCTATAAGAGTGAGAAGCCGCTCGGCGCAAAGATCACCGGTGCGGAAACGATGAATGACTGGGAGCATTACAAAGATAATGTGTGGGTATGCCGTGTAGACAACGGAGTGTTTGGCAATTATAACCCATACACGACAATGGTCGGCGGTGACTGGTATTTTGCACCGGTGGTACGCCATACCGGCGCGGTTTATCTGAATGACCGCCAGTTATACGAGGCAGAGACGCTCGAGGAGTGTATCAAGGGCGAGGTTTATGCGCCGTCCTGGGAGCCGGAGTGGTCGGTTTACAAATGGTATACCGAGCAGGACAAAGAGAAAAATCAGACGGTCATCTACGCAAACTTCCAGGGTAAAAACCCGACGGAGGAAAAAGTAGAAATCAACGTGCGCCGGAACTGCTTTATGCCGTCGAAAACAGGCGTAAATTACATTACGTTCAGTGGATTTGATGTCAGCAAGGCAGCAACGACATGGGCGCCGCCGGCTGCTTATCAGGACGGTATGATCGGTCCGCACTGGTCGAAGGGATGGATTATTGAGGACTGTGAGGTCAGCAACAGCAAGTGCTGCGGTATTTCGCTCGGAAAATATTACGATCCGGAGAACGACCATTACTTTACCAGAAAACACGTAAAAAGCCCGACCCAGATGGAGCGTGATGCTGTGTGCCGCGGCCAGTATCACGGCTGGACGAAGGAGAACATCGGAAGCCATATCATCCGCCGCTGCCACATCCATCACTGTGAGCAGACCGGTATTGTCGGACGGATGGGCGGTGTGTTCAGTATCATTGAGGACAACCACATTCACAACATCAACAATATGCAGCAGCTTGGCGGAGCCGAGATTTCCGGTATCAAGATGCATGCAGCGATCGATGTTGTGATGAGAAGAAATCACATTCATCATTGTACGATGGGCATCTGGTGCGACTGGGAGGCACAGGGAACACGCTTGACCCAGAACCTGCTGCACGACAACTGCCCGCCGGAGGGAACACCAAAGGCAGAGGGCGCAATGATGAGTCAGGATATTTTCATCGAGGTTGGCCATGGTCCGACCCTGATCGATAACAATATTATGCTCTCACCGGTCAGCGTTCGTATGGCGACCGATGGTATTGCCTGCGTACACAATCTGATGCTTGGCTCATTAACTGCGGTTGGCGGCGGAACAGGAGACCGTTACACGCCGTATCACATCCGTCACCGTACCGAGGTTGCCGGATTCATGACATTCCTGCATGGTGATGACCGGTTCTACAACAACATCTTTATCCAGAATTACCCGGTTGAGGAAACAGAAACGGTTGAGGACATGGGCTTCAAGATGGAGGATAACCAGGAGGTCGGAACGCATGTGTTCGACGAGTATCCGACCTATGACGAGTGGATCAGCCACTTTGAGCTGGACAAACCGGCCGACATGAGCAAGCTGGAGCCGTATCACAACAAGTGCCATCTGCCGGTTTGGGTAAACGGAAACGCTTACTTTAACGGAGCAAAGGCGTGTGTGAATGAAAAAGAGAATCTTGTGGATAACGAGAACCAGGTTAAGGTGGAACTTGTGGAAAAAGACGGCCACTATTCCATCAAGACGAACGTGTATGAGTTCCTGAAGGATTTCCGGACGGGAATTATCAACAGTGATATTTTAGGATACGCCTTCGAGCCGGAGCAGAGATTCGAAGATCCGGACGGAAGCACGATTATCTTCGATCAGGACTATCTTGGCGAGCACCGCGGCGTGGCAGCAATGCCGGGACCGTTTGCGGATGGAGCTGAGGCAGAGAAGATTCTGTGGTAGAAAAAATCAGAACTTACCGGTTGATATGAAAAAAACAGGGCGCTGTGCAGGAAATGGCACAGCGCCCTGTTTTGGTAAAAGGAAAGTCAGGATGCCTTTGCAGAATCTTTTGCCGTCGGCATTTTCTCGTATAAGATTTTCAGCATAATCGGTGTTGCAATACTCGAGAAGAGAATCAGCAGAATCACGGCACTGAAGAAATCGCCGGATAAAAAGCCTGCATTCAGACCCTTTTGCGCAACGATCAGACAGACTTCACCACGGGTCATCATACCGACACCGATTTTCAGGCTGTCGCCCCAGGTAAAGCCGCATCCCTTTGACATCAGGCCACAGCCGATAATTTTTGCGGCAAGGCCGACGATGACGAAACAGATGGCAAAGAGTACGAATTTCTCGTTCATGCCGCTGAGCGTTGTTTTGAGTCCGATACTTGCAAAGAAAATCGGTCCGAAAATCATATAGGAGCTGATATCCATTTTTTCTTCGATGTAATCGGAAGAATCGAGGGAACACAGGATAACGCCCGCAACGTATGCACCGGTAATATCGGCGATGCCGAAATATTTTTCGGAAATGTAGGACAGTCCGAAGCAGAGCGCAAGACCCAGAATCGGGAGACGGCGGGTGTGCGGAAATACGGAGTTCATGCGGTTGAACAGCTTAAAGCAGAGAAAACCGAGCACAATCGCAAGGGCAAAAAACAGAATGGTGGAGGCTGCTACTTTCAGCGGATTGGATGTCGGATCTTTAAAACCGATGACAACAGTCAGCACAATGATACCAATGACATCGTCGATGATGGCCGCATTTAAGATGGTTGTTCCAACCTCTGTTTTCAGCTTGCCGAGTTCTTTCAAGGCCTGTACGGTGATGCTGACCGATGTTGCAGTCAGAATAACACCGATAAAAACAGCGTGGTAAAATTCTTCCGTTCCGACAGCAGAGAAGCCATAAAAGCTCATGTATAAGATGGCTCCAAGAACGAGAGGAACAAAAACACCGGCACAGGCGATCAGCAGGGATTTCACTCCGGTGCGGAGCAGATCCTTCAGGCTGGTGCCAAGACCTGCGGAGAACATCAGCAAAATGACACCGATCTCCGCCATCTGTGCGAGAAAGTCAGACTGCTGAACGAGTCCCAGCACACTGGGTCCAAGGACAATACCGGCAATCAGCTCGCCCACAACCTGCGGAGCCTTGCATTTTCTGGCAAGAATACCAAACAATTTTGCGAATACGATAATGATTGCCAGGTCTTTTAAAATGACATACGTATCCATGAAAAAGATACCCCCTTTTATGAATTTTATGTATGTGTCGGCAGCTTGAAAGAGCAATGCCGGAGTTTGATACGCATACATTTTCAGTATAACAAAAATTGAGAAAAAATACTATCGGCAAGAAAGAAAAAATAAAGTAAAACGGAAAAAGAGATATAGAAAAGAGCATGTAGATATAGTATGATCAAAGCAGCAAATAAATTTTACATGGAGTTCAAAAAGCGGGATCAAAAAAACGAAAGGGGAAATAAAAAATGAGAGTTGGGAACGTGAAAGAAATTGTATTTTCCAAAGATCCAAAACAGATGAACTGGCTGCGGGAGGATTTCCCATACGCCGAGGTGAAATGCCCGCCGGAGTTTTCGGCTGAGGTGCAGAATGAGAAAGACGGAGATGTGCTGACAACCAAGATTGTGGTTTCTTACAACGGTGCGCATCCGTATTTTACAAATGCCGGAAGTATTGGGGTTTCATTTCCGTTGCAGGACCGCTACACGGACAGTGTGACCTGCCGTGACTATCGATGCCATGCACATGTTTTCTGTGGGGAGAATACCAGTTATATTATGGCGCTCCGCATGGGTGGTGCGGCTCCGCATCTGGGAATGGTGCTCACAAAAGGCAGTCTTTCTGCTTACAGTATTGAGCGCGATCTGAAACTGCAGAGCAATGACAGAGGCTGCTTCTGGCTGCACCCGTCCGCACAGGAATTTGCGCCGGGAGACACGATGACGCTGGAGTGGAAAGTATTTCCGCATCAGGGACGCGAAGATTTCCGGGAGAAATTAAGAGCATTTTCCCAGGTGATTCTGGTGGATGCGGAGCAGTATGTGATTTATCCGGGAGAGACGAGTAAGGTAACCATTGAACCGACATTTCCGGCGGAAAAAGTGACGGTAAACGGAGTATCGCTGGAAAAGACGGAAAAAGGTGTTTATGAATATCTGTTTGAAAATGAAAAAACAGGGGAGTATGTACTTTCAATTTGTGTCGATGAGGTGAAAACTATTTGCCGTCTTCTCGTACAGGAGCGGCCGGAAGAACTGGCTGCAAAACGGTGTGCGTTTATTGTCGATCACCAGCAGTATCATGGAAAGATCAAAGAACTGCAGGGTGCCTATCTGCCGTATGATAACGAAGAAAAAATTCTCGTCTGCACGCCGGAAAACGATTTCAATGCCGGACGGGAGCGTACCGGTATGGGTGTGCTGATTGCACGGGCACTGCAGCAGAATCTTTTAAAAGACCGGGAAAAAGCGGAGCAGAGCCTTCGTGAGTACCATGCATTCTATCTTCGCGAGCTGGTAAATGCAGCAACAGGTCTTGTTTGCAACTGCTCAGGAAAAGACAACAGCTATTTCCGGCTTTACAACTACCCATGGGCAGTGACATTCTTTCTTGAATGCTGGAAGCTGTGGGGAGAAAAAGAAGATTTGAAGACAGCAGTTCATATCACAGAGAAATTTTATGAACAGGATGGATTCCGTTTTTATCCGATTGAAATGCCGATTGTGATGCTCTGTCAAGAGCTGGAAAAAGCAGGAGAACAGGAGGATCTGAAAACAGTAAGAGATCTGTTCCGACGTCATGCTGATCAACTGATTGAGATTGGAACGGCTTATCCGGCTTCGGAAGTAAATTACGAGCAATCGATCGTACAGCCGGCGGCTGAAGTCATTCTTCAGGTTTATGAAGTGACCGGGGAAGAAAAATACCTGCGCGGAGCCGAGCAGCAGATCGCCGTCCTCGAACTCTTCGACGGCCAGCAGCCGGACTACCATCTGCATGAAATTGCAATCCGTCATTGGGACGGCTACTGGTTCGGAAAACGCAGAGTCTTCGGAGACACTTTCCCGCACTACTGGAGTGCAGAAAACGGTCGAACCTTCAAGCGCTACGCTCGCCTGACCGGAAACGAAGAATATAATATTCGCGGTGAGCATTCCCTGCGCGGCGTGCTGTCCATGTTCTTTGAGGATGGAACAGCGACCTGTGCGTACCTGTATCCGTATTCCGTCAACGGCCAGAAAACCGATTTTGCCGATCCGTATGCCAATGACCAGGATTGGGGATTGTGCATGAACCTGGAATAAAGAATGACCAGAACCTTCAAACTGAAATCATACAGAGTGATTCAGTTTGGAGGTTTTTTGGATTTGCAGAAGATGGATTCCGGCATGGTGTAAGAATAATGGTATGATTTTCCTCAATGATGATGTAATAAAACCAGAACCAGACAAAGGATTTGTGAAAATCAAAAGGGTATGGAAACAATCCATACTCTATTTTTTCTTTTAAAAAGAGAAATAAAAAACGTTGACGAAAAAAAAGAAATTTGATAAACTGGAAAAATAAAAGGGAGTAGCTAGCCAACCGTGTTCACTTCTTCGTCAGTACAGCTATTGATACTCAATAACTCGGAAAGTGATTAAATAGCGAGACTTTTACTGTAGATGCAGTAGGAGTCTCTTTTTTATGCCTATAACACCTGCTGCAAAGAATGCAAAAGAAAGAGAGGAAGATACGTATGATGTTACAGGCAGGGATTTTGATAGTGGGTTTCCTTTTTCTGGTAAAAGGAGCAGACTGGTTTGTGGAAGGGTCTGCAAGCATAGCAAGAAAGTTTGGAATTCCCCAGCTGATTATCGGACTTACCATTGTTGCAATGGGAACGAGTATGCCGGAGGCTGCTGTAAGTATTACCGCAGCGATGCAGCAGAACGCAGGAATTACGATAGGAAATGTGGTTGGAAGCAATATTTTGAATATTTTTATTATTCTCGGACTTACGGCATTAATAACAAATGTGGCAATACAAAGGTCTACCTTGTTTTATGAAATACCGTTTATGATGTTTGTTACGGTAGTTTTAATGATATGCGGAATGACAGGAGGAAAAGTAACGTTTGCCGAGGGCATAGTCTTATGGGTACTGTTTCTTGTATATCTTGGATATTTGTTTGTAATGTCAAAAAAAGGGGAAAATCCGGAAGAGGAGGAAGCGAAAAATTATCCTGTCTGGAAATGTCTTCTTTTGATGGTGGCAGGCGGCGTCCTGGTTGTAAAAGGAAGTGATTTTGCCGTCAGCGGGGCAACCGAGATTGCACGATACTTTGGAATGAGTGAGCGTTTTATCGGACTGACGATTGTTGCTCTCGGAACATCCCTTCCGGAGCTGGTAACATCTGTGACAGCGGCAAAAAGAGGAAATGCAGGGATTGCAATCGGAAATATTGTCGGAAGCAATATTTTTAACATTTTATTTGTAATTGGAACAGCCGCACTGATCTGTCCTGTGCCATTTGAAACTAAATTTATTGTAGACACAGGAATCGCAATTCTGGCAGGTCTGGTTTTATGGATTGGGACGTACAAGAACAGGGAATTACGGAAAACGTGTGGTGTCGTTATGCTTTTATGCTATGCAGGATATTTTGCATATTTATGTGTGGTATAAGATGAACCATTTTTGATGAAACCATTATTTAAGCACCGACCATTTGGCCGGTGCTTTTGAAGTGCATTCTTCTGGAACATATGCTATAATCTGATCAAAGTAGAGAAAAGCGGAGAGTAGAAATGAAAAAATTACCAGAATCAGAACAGGAAATTATGATGATTATATGGGAATATGAGGAACCTGTCAGTCGATTTCAAGTTGAAGAAAAATTGAATGTAGAGAAAAATGTTGCACCGAGTACCATTTTAACATTGCTTACTCGTTTGGAAAAAAAAGGATTTATTCAAAAAGTGAGGAACGGGAAATCAAATCTTTATGTACCATTAGTAGAAAAAGAAAATTATATAGGCACGGTTGGAAAAAACATGTTAGATAAAATGTTTCAAGGGTCATTAGCAAAATTCGCATCGGCACTGTATGATGGAGAAAAACTTAGCTCAAAAGAGGTTAAGCAATTGCAGGAATTTATTGACAGACAAAAATAGAAAAAGTGGTGTAGAGGATATAGTTACAGATGGCATTTATCATAAAGTGGAATCTTTCAATAGGCATAGTCGCATTTATGGCATATGTTGTACAAAAAATAATGGGGAAAAGGCTCGGTCATTACTGGAGAAAGATAGTCTGGATACTTCTGACACTTAAAATGTGCTTTCCGTTTTGGAGTGTGACAGAGAAATTTCGGCAACATCCTTTTATGATTTCTATGCCGGCATATTATATCGGGGAACAAAATCAAAAGACCGCGATCATGACGAAAATGGGAAACGTTTCAATTCGAGGGTGGATGTCAGGCGAAAAATTTTTGCTGTATATATGGATTGCAGGGATGATTTTATGTCTTTTGTTTCACGCAATACAATATAGAATATGGAAAAAAAGAATATTTGCAGAATGTAAAAAGATGCAAAAAAATTCCGTATTAGAAGCTCTAAAAAAAGCAAGCGAAGTTTGTAAAATAAAAAAAACAGAAATCTGGGTCTGTGAAAATCAAGATTTTTATTCTCCTATGTTGTTTGGTGTACGAAATACAAAGATATTGATTCCACAAGGAATGCTGGAAACGGAAAATTACTCCTATGAAGAATGGTATTTGATTTTTTTACATGAATTGACACATCAGAAAAAACACGATTTATGGTATAAAATGTTTCTTCAAATTATAAGGGATGTTTATTGGTTTTGTATCCCGATGCTATGGGTGCAAAAAATGGCAAATATAGACATGGAATGTGTCTGTGATGCAACTGTTACAAAATATATGAATCTGACACAACGGAAAGATTATTGCAATGTTATTTTGAAAGTGGCTTCAAAACAAACGAGAAAAGAATTGTCTGGAGTTGTTTCGATGGTATCAGAAACAAAGATACTGAAAGAACGATTTTACAATGTGTTTTTAGCAAGAAAAAAACTTCGAATATATATCACTGTTTTTCTTTTTGGAATAATTATCTTGAGCTTTTCGGAAATGCAAATAGCGCGGCAAATATGGTCATCATCGTGTATAGAAAATTGTCCCAAATGCAAAGCTGCGGTACAAGGAGAAGTGGTTTGGGATGGATGGGAAAATGAAAAAAATGTAGTATGTACACATCAATATGCATGGGGAGATGACTTACAGAAAGCCAGATATGGAGTAGAAAAAATCAGGTGTAATGAATGTGGAAATTTTTTTGAGATAAAGATCAGGCAAGAAAAAATAGTCTGCCATGGGTATAATGATTAATTAGACAAATGTAGAAAAAGATTGACAAAAAGTAGGAAGTATGGTATTTTTTGTTATACAAATGTAGAACGTACGTTGACAGGTATAATAAATTTTTAAGGAGAAAAGTATGAAAGCGGTAAAGAAAAAAATTTCCATTTTTCTAATGACCTTAATGTTGGCCAGTACATTTTCTGCCAATGTAACAAAAGCGGATGTTATCGAAAGTAAGAATACTTTTGCGTATGAAGAAATTATGCCGTATGCTGCAGTTTGCCCGAGATGTGGAGGAAGAATAACATCGTCAACCGTATGGGGAAGCTGGATAAGCAGTGGTACAGTTACATGTACTCATGGTCACGCATGGGGAACTGATTTGAAGCAGTATAGAACAGGAATAAAAACTACAAAATGTTTAAATTGTAACGCAGGAAATACTGCTAATGTGAAAGAAACAAGAACAATTTGTCACGGATATGATAATTAATGGTTAAAACACAAGGCTGTTGTATGATATGTAAAAAAACAGAAGTCATGCAATAGCCTTGTGCTATATAGAAACATAGGGGGTAGCATAATGATGGGAAAAAGGTTGAAAGAAATTTTTGGTTTGATTCTGATTAACATCACATTAGTCAGTGGGAGCTTAAATGCAGAAACGGTATATGCAGATACGCAAGCCAAGATTGAAATTGAGAAAACGGAAATGCCATTAAAAATTTGTGTTGATGAAGAAAATAAAAAAACGGTACTTCAAATAGTGGCAGCCTGGAAGAAAATATATAAAAATAATGGAGTGGAATTAATGGTAATCC
Organism: Blautia sp. AM47-4; assembly: GCF_003479865.1. NCBI lineage: Bacteria > Bacillati > Bacillota > Clostridia > Lachnospirales > Lachnospiraceae > Blautia > Blautia sp. AM47-4. The sequence continues at coordinate 149,636 of NZ_QUHY01000003.1, read as the reverse complement.
CATCAGGGCAAAAGGCTTCGGAAGAAAAAGTACAGGAGATCCAGAATGAAATTACGACGGGAGAAGGACCGGATGTATTTTTGGCAGAGGGGCCGAATCCGACCTGGAGTGAGCAAAGAGCAGTTGTTTTTGAGGATCCCCAAAAAGAAATGTATCAGGGAACCTTTCTTTCGTTGAAACCATACATGAAATATTTTGATATAGATATTTTAGAAGAGAGGATTTTGTCTGCAGGTATGGCTAATGAGGAACAAATACTGCTTCCTATGACATACGATTATTTTCTATATGCATTTACAACACAGGATTTACCGGAAAATACAGAAATATCAAGAAATTGGCTGGAATTAGCCAGACAAAAAGAAAAAGCAATTCAACAGATTGTAGGGCAAAGAAGTGGGGTTCAATTTTTTGATACATTTAGTGAGGTAGTTGATTATAAGAAAAAAACACTTCTATATTCGGAAGAGCAAATAAAAAAAGTTTTGGATGAAACAGCAGCATTAAAAACAAGATCATTAGCTTTAAACTGGAAAATAAAAGATACAGGAGTAGTAAGTCTAAATGATTTGGAAGAACTTGGAGGTGAAAAAACAGTTCATACGGTATTTGCAATGCCGAATCAGGAAGGCGGATTCACTGCAAATGTTACACTTTATGCAGGAATTAATAAGAACACAAAGCAACCTTTAAAAGCAGTCTCCTTTTTACAAATGCTATACAGTGAAGAAGTTTTATCAGGAAAAGGAATAGAGTTAGAAGATAGAAGAGAGGCAAGCAATATAAGATTTCCGCAAGGGGTTTCTATTTACAAAAAGGAACTGGAAAAACGAATGCGGAGTCTTTCGAGACAAGATCAAAAACAAATCAAAACGATACAGGAAGAAGTAAAAACCGTTCGATTTTATTCGATATGGGACAGGGAACTTAATTCCTTACTATCTAAGTATGAGGCGCAGGAAGATGAAAAGCAAAAAGAGCATGTCTTTACAGAAACAATACAGAAATGGAAGGAAAAGATACAAAAATGACATAAAAAATCAGTTCTGTGGAGTGAGAGTTGCAAGAAACAGATTTTCCGGAATACTGTGGAACAGTCTGTAAATGAAATCGTTGTTCTATGATATTCAAGGGTGAGAGCTCAAAAAATAGGCTTTTCACCCTTGCTTTAGAGATCAGTTAATGATCTGCGCTGTTTAAATGCTAAGCAACATATATAAAGATGCATATCAAAGAGTATTATTTTTGACAGGAATTTGTCCAATACATGAGACAAAAAACAGTCCAAAAAGTGCAACAAAAAAGTCAAATCAGAACATTTCCTTTCTTTGCGGGATATGCTAAACTTTTTCTATCATAAGAAAAAAGGATGTACGAACAGGGGTTTTTACGTACCGTCCGGAAAGAGGAATTTTGATGAAAAAACAGTATTTCTGCAATCCGTTAAATATGGATTACCGTTACCAGTTTATCGAGGATATGAGAAGCGGCGAGGACAAGATTTCCCGCGAGGCCGCCGATCCGTCGATGATTTTATTTCAGGGAAAATATTATATTTTTGCATCCATGACGTTGAGCGTCTGGGTTTCGGAGGATATGGTGCACTGGGAGAGCCACCGGCTGCCGGAGAGCCTGCCGCTGTATGACTATGCGCCGGATGTGCGTGTGATCGGCGATTACGTGTACTTCAGCGCATCCCGTCGTGGCACGATCTGCGATTTTTACCGTACGAAAGATATCTTAAACGGTCCGTTTGAGCGTATTCCGGGAACCTTCGATTTCTGGGATCCGAACCTGTTTCTTGATGATGACGGAAAGCTCTATTTTTACTGGGGATGCAATAACGTGACTCCGATCTGGGGTGTGGAGCTTGACCCGGAGACGATGGTTCCAAAGACAGAGAGAAAAGAACTGATCTACGGTCAGCCGGAAAAAATCGGATACGAGCGCGTCGGAGAAAATCATTCCAAAATGCCACTGAGTGAAGAAGAAGCTGTTGAAAAATTCAAAGAATTTCTGAAAGCACAGGGAAAAGATGCGGATCATCTGACGGAGGAGCAGATCGGGTTTGCCAAAATTATGTTCAGTCAGAGACCGTTCATCGAGGGCGCATGGATGACGAAGCATGACGGAACCTATTACCTCCAGTATGCCGGCCCGGGAACGGAATACAACGTTTACGGTGACGGTGTTTACGAGAGTGATTCCCCGCTTGGCCCGTTCCGTCTGGCAAAGAACAATCCATATTCCTATAAACCGGGCGGATTCCTGCGCGGTGCAGGCCACGGTTCGACGATGGAAGACCGCTATGGAAACTGGTGGCATACCGCGACAATGCAGATTAGCAAAAACCACGATATGGAGCGTCGCGTCGGCATCTGGCGGGCAGGCTTCGACAAAGATGGTGTTCTGTTCTGCAATCAGCAGTTCGGCGACTGGCCGATGGCAGTGGAGCAGGCAAAAGAAGATCCATGGGCAAAACCGGAGTGGTATCTCTTAAGCTATCAGAAAGCAATGAGTGCATCGTCCTCTGAAGAAGGCAGAGAACCGTCGTTTGCGGCAGATGAAAATATCCAGACCTGGTGGCGCGCCGCCGGAAATCAGCCGGGCGAGTGGATTTCGATGGATCTTGGTGAGGTAAAAGATGTCCGCGCCGTACAGATCAATTTTGCGGATGATAAAATCGATGTACCCCTGCCGGGCGAGCGTCAGGGAGAACGATATATCGACCCGAGCCAGCATAAAACAAGATGGCTGCTTGAGGCATCCGCCGATGGAACAAACTATTTTGTCCTGGCAGACAAATCAGATGCAGAAGCTAATCTGCCACACGATTTCGTTGTAAAAGAAGAGGGTGTACAGATCCGCTATCTGAAACTTACTGTTTTTGAAGTACCGTATAATCAGAATCCATGCATCTCCGGCTTTCGTGTCTTCGGACTCGGCAACGGCGAAAAACCATTCGCACCGCAGTATCAGGCAGAACGAACCGGAACCATGGATATGCGCATCACCATTGAGCCGCAGACAGACGCCGTCGGATACAACGTCCTCTGGGGTTTTGCTCCGGACAAGCTGTATCACAGCTGCATGACCTTTATGCCGGAGCAGAATATTGGCGCGCTGGTCGAAGGCGAAACGGTATATGTGAGAGTCGATGCGTTTAATGAAAATGGAATTACGGAAGGAACCGTAAGGCCGCTTGCATGATACAATTATATTGAAAAAGCAGAAAAACAGCTCAGGTGCTCTTTGGAGAAATGAACATTAGAAATAAACGGATTGAACATAAGGAGTATTTATGGAAATACATGAATTACAGCAATTGCTGTCAGAAATGTCTTTGCAGGAAAAAATAGGACAGATGGTACAGCTTACCGGTGTATATTTTGACAAAGAGGCAGTGCTTACCGGTGTTGTTGGCGAACAGTTACCACCGGAATGGATCATTCAATATGCCGGTTCAGTGCTAGGAGTGATCGGTAAAGATAAAATTTATGATATCCAGAGCAGATATATGGAACAGCATCCCCATCATATCCCGCTTCTCTTTATGGCAGATGTTATCCATGGATGTCGGACGATTTTTCCGATTCCGTTGGGGCAGGCGTGTTCATTTCATCCGGAACTGGTGTCTGAGGCGGCTTCTATAGCTGCCTTGGAGGCATCTTCAGAAGGGCTCAGAGCAACATTTTCTCCTATGATTGATGTTTCAAGAGATCCCAGATGGGGAAGGATGATGGAATCCTTTGGAGAAGATCCATATGTAAATGGGATCATGGGAAAAGCAATGGTAGATGGCTATCAGCAGAAAGATGATACTGGAATAGCGGCATGCCTGAAGCATTTTGCGGGTTATGGAGCAGTGAATGCAGGCCGGGAATATAATGATGTTGAAATATCCCAGCGAACATTTCTGGAACAGTATGTAAAACCTTTCCGCATGGCGTTGAAGGCAAAACCTGCTATGGTTATGACCGCTTTTAATGCCATAGACCGAAAACCGATCAGTGGGAATAAGGAACTTCTCAGAGACCTTCTGCGGGATAAAGAAGGATTTGATGGTACAGTGATCTCAGACTGGGGTTCCATCGGACAGCTGGAAGAACAGGGTGTGGCAGCCGATATGGATGAAGCGGCGGTTCAGGCCATAGAAGCCGGAGTGGATATAGATATGATGAGTCCTGCTTATATGTTCCGACTGGAGGAACTGGTGAAGAACGGACAGATTCCGGAATCATTTATCGACGAAAGTGCATTCCGGGTCCTGATGATGAAAAATCAGCTTGGGCTTTTTGAAAATCCGTTTGCCGGTCTTGGCAAGAGTGGAAAACTTACTCTGCATAACCGGGAAAAAGCATATCAGCTGGCTGGCGAAAGCTGTGTCCTTTTGAAAAATGAAAAGCTGCTGCCATTAAGCATGAAGAAGAAAGTTATCTGGGCAGGTCCTTATACAGCGTCAAGAGAATTCTTAAGCCGCTGGTCAATTTTTGGAGAACATGAGGCAGTTGAAACAATAGAAGATATTTTACAAAAAAAGCAGATAGAAGCAGAATGTATTACAGGATGCAATATTCTTTCTGATGAAGAGTGTAAAGTATGGCAGGTGGAACAGGAAGTGTCTGACAAGCCAAGGGATGAGCAGTGGCTGGAAACGATAACCCATGAAGATACGGTTGTATGTGTACTTGGGGAACATGAGTCCCAGTCAGGAGAGGCTGCCAGCAGGGCATTCCTGACTTTGCCGGAAGAACAGCAGGTGTTATTTGAAAAAATAGCAGAACGTACAAGTAATATTGTGACTGTGGTAATTACAGGAAGACCATTGGACCTGCGGAGGATATCAGAAAGATCCAAGGCTGTCATTATGGCATGGAGACCCGGCACTATGGGAGCTGAAGTAATCATAGATCTTGTGTATGGCAGAATAAACCCTTCCGGCAAATTAGCTGTGAGTATCCCATGGTGTGTGGGACAGGTGCCCATAAGCTACTGGGATGTAAAAACCGGGCATATATTTACAGAAGATAATTCAGAAAATCGTTTCACCAGCAGATATATGGATATCCCAAATACGCCGTTATATCCATTTGGCTATGGATTGTCCTATACAGAGTTTGATATTTCGGACATTGATGTGCAGACAGGACAGGATAAAAAAGTACATATACATTGTAATGTGTGCAATACAGGGAATGTTGCGGGAACAGAAGTAGTCCAGTGTTATTATGAAACATTATATGCATCTGTAGTACGTCCAAAGAAAGAACTTGTCCGTTTCCGGAAGGTTTTCCTGGAGCCGGGGGAAAAGAAGGATGTAGATTTCTTGATTGACCAGGAAGAATTTTCATATTATGGCAAAAACATGGAAACCGTCAGCAGCGGAATGAAACTGCGTATCAGTATTGGAAACAGTAGTGACCACCTTGTTTCTGAGAACATTATACGAGCATAGGAGGGAAAAGAGACATGAAGGATTTTAAAAATGATTTGATTTATTATCCTAATCCGGACCCGGTCAAGGAACCGAGATTTATTTTAAATTCTGTAGATGAATTGGAAAAATCAGCAAAATACAGTGTTACCTGCAATGGAACAGAGCGAGTGGTATACCATACAGATTCGTTTGACTATGTTGTAGTAGTAGATAACGAAGCGTATGATCTGGAGATTTCAATCCATGCATCATATGAAAAACTTGAAATCCGTCCGTCCAGCTTTGGCATAGTTCCTTCTGTAAAAGGAGAAACAGTCCATATCCATCTTGATGAGCCGAGAAAGTTTACTGTAGAAACAGATGGTGGTCTTCATGATGCATTGTTTGTACTTTGCTCGCACAGGATTGAGAAACCGGCAGATACCACCATCTGCTTTGAAAAGGGCAAGGTATATAATGTAGGAGTTCTTACCTTAAAGTCCAATGATACGGTTTATATTGAGGAAGGTGCTGTTGTATCAGGGTGTGTATATGCAGACCATTGTGACAATATTTCCATTGTAGGAAACGGAATTATCAACGGAGCCTGCTGGCATCTGCCGGACAGTAATGCACACCGTTTCTTTATCTATACCAAGTGGTGTAATAATGTACTCTTAAAAGGCTTTACGGCTGTAGACGGACCTTCCTGGCATGTAGTTCCTGCGGCGTGTGACCATGTTGTGATTGATAATATGAATATTATGTCGAGGATTGTAACGGGAGACGGTATTGATATTACGAGCAGCCAGGATGTAGAGGTGAAAAATTGCTTTATCCGTTCCACAGACGACAGTATCTGCATCAAATCCCAAAGATTGTTTGAAGATCCGTCAACGGTACGTGATGTAACAAAAGTGCGTGTTCACAATAACGTAATCTGGAATGCAGAACCCGGTAATGCCATAGAGCTTGGTTATGCCCTCCAGAGCGAAATCCACGACCTGGTATTTGAAGACTGTGACATCATACACTGCCAGTATGAAGGAAACATGGGTGGTGCGGCGATTTCCATCCATCAGGCAGATGGCGGTCATGTTCATGATATACATTATAAAAATATCAGAGTAGAGCAGGCAGAACAGAAACTGTTCGATATTAAGGTTTTGCTTTGCAAATATACGGAACAGCTTGCCAAAGGAGAGATTAATGATATCTATTTTGACAATATCCAGGTGCTGAACGGAGATATCCCGGTTTCCGTGATCCGGGGGTACCAGACACCGACAGAAGAAGTACGTGTTCATGATGTCCATTTTGATAACATTACTTTTATGGGGAACAAGTGTGAAACCTGGCAGGATATGCGGCTAGTCACAGAACTGGCAAATGATATTTACGTCAACGGTGTCAGAACATGCAGACAGATGAAATTCTGAGAATATTACCATATAGGGAAGATTCAACTTCTTAAATGAATATAGTTTTTTCAATTATATTGAAAAAGCAGAAAAACAGTTCAGGTGCAGAAATGCACTTGAACTGTTTTGACGTTAGGCGTATCAATGACTAGTCCAGCCGACCTAAATGGATCAAGGAAAATTTTACACTTGTTGATTTACCGCTCTTTCTTCATCTCAAACACCAGCGCAATCGGTGCGGAGCCTCGTCTGTATCCTGCCGGGACGGTCATACAAAGGCCGCCTTCGACTTCTTTGAATGCAACATTTTCTCCGTTTTCCACCATACAGATCTCCGAAATCTTCGTCTCGGTATACGGTACGAAAATTTCTGCCTCTACCGATTCCTGTACCGTCGGATATAACCGGAATACATAGACAGAATCACCTTTCTGTGTGAACGAAAGGGTTCCGCTCTGGTACGGCGCGCAGACGCGGGTTCCGTAGATGGCATCGCCGAAGGTTTTCATCCACTGGCCAAAACCGTTCAGGCTGTCCCAGGCATCGACCGGGATGCGGCCGTCCGGCTGTGGGCTGACGTTCAGCGCCATGTTGCCGCCTTTGGCAACGATGTTGACAAGCATGCCGACAAGCTCACGTGGAGATTTATAATGGTCGCCGTATTCGTATGTAAAGTCAACGCCGAGGGTAAGGCAGCTTTCCCACGGAACGTTCAGCGGTTCTTCCGGAATGCAGAGCTCCGGTGTCACGTAGTTTTCGTAAGCACCGCCGATTGTACGGTCAACGGAGAGAATCCACGGCTGAATCTTACGTGCTTCCTCAACGATCTTTCCAAGCTCAATATCCTGGCCGTTGCTCTCAGAGACCCAGCCCGCGTCGAACCAGAGAATATCCAGTTTACCGTAATTTTCACAGAGCTCCAGAACCTGATTTTTCGTATATTCTTTAAAACGGTTCCACACTTCCGGATATTCCTTTGGATCGTAGGAAGGTCCGCGGGATGTCAGACCATCTTTTCTCAGATCTTCTTTCCAGTAGTCCGGGCAGTGCCAGTCGGCTTTGGAAAAATAAGCACCGATGCCGATGCCTTTTGCACGGAATGCATCAAACATGGATTTTACAATATCCGCATTTTTATGTTCATGGAACGGGCAGTCCTCTGCAGTTGTTTTATAATCTGTATATTTGGTGTCCCAGAGGCAGAATCCGTCGTGATGCTTTGTGGTCAGAAGAAGATAACGGAATCCGCAGTCCTCTGCCATCTGCGCCCATTCCTCCGGCTGAAAGCGGACCGGATTAAACGAACGATTCAGGCCGAAATACTGTTTTTTAAAGGTTTCGCCGTCCGTCCAGTTTACCTGGTGGCGGGACCAGTCGGAATCCTTGTCACTTAATGCCCAGGAAGCAACCATGCCGGGCTGGCAGTACAATCCAAAATGCATCATCAGCGCAAGCTTCTGATCCCGGAACCATTCGAGCTGCTGCAGAACAGCCGGATCGGTCGGGCACACATATGTTTCAGCGGCGCTGTAGTTGTGGACACCCTGGGAAACAATTTCCTGTTCTGGATCAGCGGGCGCTTCATTGTCCCGGATATCGATGATCGGTTCCGTTGTTCTGTTTTGTTCTTCGTGTTCTAAGTTCTCTGTGCTCATAAGAGAGTCTCCTTCTCGTCAAGATGAAATTCACACCAATACTCGAAAATACAGCCAGAACCCGTAAAGAGCCGGTTTTGGCACTAAAATAAGAAAGAATCCTGCCCGGAGGGCTTTTTTTTTGTAGAAAAAACCGCGGCGACCCGATGACGTGCAGGCGGCCGCGGATCGGACAGGAATCCTGTCCTCGAGATAGTGTGTGTACGGACTCCCGACACCGGGATATCCGTCTGTGTTGTCTATAGAATACCATATAAATGTTAAAAAGTCACCCTTTAAATTTAAACAAAATGTTCATAAAAAATAGGTAAAAGTGAACAAAAAGAATCGCAAAAAAATCTGAAAAAATAACCCCCACGGGGGTTTGCAGGACGAATTTTAGCGTAGTAAAGTAAAAAAAGAAAAAAACAGAAAACAAAAAGGAGGAGAACATTATGCATATGGCTGATGCGTTGGTTGCGCCTGCAGTGGCTGCAACAATGTATGTCTGTTCCGGCGGAGCAGCTGGTTTTTCTGTAAAAAAAGTGCGCCTGGAGAGCGACCCGAAAAGGATCCCAGTGATGGGAGTGATGGGTGCATTCGTCTTTGCGGCGCAGATGATTAATTTTACCATTCCAGGCACGGGTTCGAGCGGCCATCTCTGCGGCGGTATGATGCTGACGGCACTGCTTGGACCGTATGCCGCATTCCTGACGATGATAGGTGTGCTGCTGATTCAGTGTCTGCTGTTCGCGGATGGCGGACTTCTGGCACTCGGGTGCAACATCTGGAACATGGCTTTTTACGGGTGTTTTCTTGGATATTTCCTGTTCTGGCGTCCAATGATGAAAAAGGGAATGTCACGGGGAAAAATTGCCGGCGCTTCGATTCTCGGCTGTGTGGTGACCCTGCAGCTTGGCGCTTTCAGTGTGGCGCTGGAAACGCTTGCATCCGGGATAACGGATCTGCCGTTTTCTGTATTTGTGGCAACAATGCAGCCGATTCATCTCGCGATTGGTCTTGTAGAAGGCCTGATTACAGCGGCCGTTCTGCTGTTCGTCTATGAAGCGCGCCCGGAGATGCTTTCATGCAGCGAAGAAAGAACAAAGAGCCGCTTTTCTTTCAAGAAGACAATTGCGATCTTAGGCATCGCAGCACTGGTGATCGGCGGAGCCGTTTCTCTTGCGGCATCCTCCAATCCGGATGGACTTGAGTGGTCCATGGAGCGTCTGACCGGTTCGACGGAACTGGAAAATAACGGAACCGGCGCACATGCAGCGGCGGAAGAGATTCAGGAAAAAACGGCACTTCTGCCGGATTATGGTTTTAAAAATTCTGATTCCACGTTTGGAACCAGTTTTTCCGGAATTGCGGGATCTGCAGTCGTTCTTGTTGTCTGTGTCGGTGCATGCTATGCATTCCGCTTCTTTAAAAAGAAAAAGTCATAAGATGCACGGAACAGGAGAAAGAAATGAATAAACTTGGCAATGCACTATATGAAATCCATCATATGGATATGCTTGCGGCAAAGGACCAGTGGGTGAACAAGCTTCATCCGCTGGTTAAACTTGTTTTAACGGTTGTTTTTCTGACCGTAACGATGTCCTTTCCAAAGTACGATCTGACCGGCCTGCTGCGCATGGGAATTTATCCGATTGTGCTCTTTATTGTCGGCGAAATTTCGTCAAGCGACAGCATCCGGCGGCTTCGGATTGTCCTTCCGCTCGTCTGCTTTGTGGGGCTGTTCAATCCGATCTTTGACCGTCAGGTAATCGGGCATATTGGTACTGCTCCGCTGACAGCAGGGATGCTTTCCATGGTGACGCTGATGATCAAAGGTATTTACAGCGTACTGGCGGCGTATCTTCTGATTGCGACAACATCCATCGAGAAAATCTGTTATGCACTGCGTCTGCTTCATATCCCTGCCATTCTGGTGACACAGGTGCTGCTGACGTACCGCTATGTCACGGTGCTTCTTGAGGAGGCAAACCGTATGACCCAGGCGTACAGTCTGCGCGCGCCGAATCAGAAGGGTGTTCATTTCAAGGTATGGGGAACACTGGCCGGCAGCTGCTTCTGCGCAGCATGGACCGCGCAAATGAGGTGTATGAAAGCATGACTTTGCGTGGCTATCAGGGAGAATTTTACTATACAGCGAAGGAGCCGTGCAAAGCGAAGGACTGGCTGTATATGGGTGTGTGGCTTGTACTTTTTGCCGTACTGAAAGTAACGGGATGAAGCGCTGCGTGGGAAGACATCTATTTGCAACAAGTCGGAAGAAGTAGAAAAGCAACCTGGTGCAGTTGCCTGCACGCGGGAAGAGAAAAGAATTGTCGGGAGATATCAAAAATGAGTCATATTCACATCAATTTTGAACATGTTCATTATTCTTACGAAAAATCAGTCCCGATTCTGCAGGACATCACGTTTACTGCACACGAAAATGACAGCATCGGACTGATCGGCGCGAACGGTGTTGGAAAATCGACGCTGCTGAAACTTCTGGTGGGACTGAATCTGGACTACGAAGGCAGCATCCGTGTGGAGGAAATGCCGGTTGTAAAAGAGATGCTTCCCAAAGTGCGCGAAAAAATCGGCTATGTCTTCCAGGATTCCGACAGCCAGCTTTTCATGTCGACGGTATTTGAGGATGTTGCATTTGCTCCGCGAAATTACGGGCTGCCGGAGGAAGAGGTGGAAAAACGTGTAAACCATGCACTGAAACAGATTCACATCGAGCATCTGCGGGACAAACAAATTTACAAAATGTCGGGCGGAGAAAAAAAGATGGCATCGATCGCGACGATTCTCGCTATGACACCGGATATTATCCTGATGGACGAGCCATCGATTGCACTCGATCCCAGAAACCGCAGATCACTGATCCACATTCTGAACGATTTTGAACATCTGAAAATCATCGCATCGCACGATCTCGACATGATTCTGGAAACGTGCAGTCGCGTGATTCTGATGTCCGGCGGGTGCATTGTCTGCGATGGAGATGCAAAAGAAATTTTGACGAACCAGGAACTTCTCGAGGAAAATGGACTGGAACTGCCGTTCTGCCTGCAGAAGCCGGTGTGGTAGAAAAGGCCGAAAAAAACAAAAGAAAACAACAACCGGGGATATCTGAAATCAAAAAATCAGATATTCCCGGTTGTTGTTTTTAAAAAGAATCCGAAGGTCGAATCGGGATTCGGATTTCTGTTACAAATTTTTCTGGATCGCTTGTCATTCCGTTGTCAATTAAGGTGATTTCCTGCGATCGTCTGTCATAAAGATATCTCCAAAGAAAATTTATACAGCAGTACGAATCGGTTTCTTCTTTAAGTACCGAAACACCAGCAGGCAGATGATAATAGAGGTCAGAGATCCACATGCCGTTGTAATGCCCATCGGGAACAGCGTGTCCGGGAACCAGATGGAAGTCAGATACACACCGGGGATTCTAACAAGCAGAATGGCAATGATATTGTGCAGGAAGGAAAATTCCGACCGTCCGCAGGCACAGAAATAGCCGCTGAAGGTGAAGTGGACTCCAGCAAAAATGCAGTCCCAGATATAACCGCGGATATACTGACCGCCGAGGCGTGCAACCTCCGCATCTGTTGTGAAAAGACCGACCACAGGAACGGAAATAAACTGAATCGTAATAGCGACGATCAGTCCGAAAACGACAGTAATCAGTGCAGCACACCACATGGTCTGTTCGGCACGCTTCTGCTTTCCAGCACCGATGTTCTGCGCGCCGAGCGCCGAAACAGTGGAAAGCATGGAAGATGGAATCAGGAACAGGAAGCTGATGATTTTCTCTACAATACCGACTGCAGCCGCTGCTTCCAGGCCGCGCCGGTTAGCGATGATGGTAATGATGATAAAGGCGATCTGAATAAAACCATCCTGCAGGGCGATCGGAACACCGATTTTAAGAATCTGTCCCATCACAGCTGTCTGAGGGGAGAGATCCGACCGGGTAAGACGGATGCCGGTATCACGTTTGCGGATCGCAATCAGTGCCAGAATGACGCTGAGTGTCTGGGAAAGCGTGGTTCCAAGCGCGGCACCGGATGGACCAAGATGCAGGGCGCCCATAAAGAGATAGTCGAGTGTGATATTGGCCGCACATGCGACTGCGATGAAGTACATCGGGCTTTTCGAATCACCAAGTCCACGGAAGATGGAACTGATGATATTATACGCGGTGATAAATGGAATACCAATGAAACAGATCGTCAGATAAGCGACGGTGCCGGAAACGGCTTCGGATGGTGTGGACATCACAAGTACGATCGGCTTTACCAGAAGAAGCAGGATTACCATCAGCACGACGGAAACACCGAGAAATAAAGTGATGGTATTTCCTGTGCAGCGTGATGCCTGCTTTTTATCTTTTGCGCCGACGGCCTGCGCGATGCTGACAGTCGTTCCCATGGCAAGTCCCACGATGATAACGGTAATCATATGCATAACCTGACTGCCGATGGAAACGGCTGTTGTACTGGCCGCGCCTTCAAACTGTCCGATGATGAAAAGATCTGCCATGCCGTAGAGCGTCTGCAGAAAATACGATAAGAGATAAGGCAGCGAAAAATAGAAAATATTTTTCCAGATACTGCCGGTTGTTAAGTTTCGTTCCATGATAGGGAAACCTCCTGTTGTAGAATGTTACGATTATAGTAAACCCTACAATGATTATAGAGTCAAGAATATAATTTTCTGCACTTTATAAAAATACTTTAGATTTATAAGTTCGAACGTTTTCCGTGTACACTCCTTGACAAATGTTCAAAAAAGAACTATTATACAAAAAAGTTCAAAATAGAACAAATAAGAATATCAAGTTAAAAAAGAAGGTGAAAAAGTATGTTTGATGAACAATGGCAATTTGCAGTGGAGGTAGAACGAAAATACAACCAGTACCGAAAAAAGGTCATGGTGCGTTATGATCTGTCAGCTGCGGAAGTGGATGTTCTGCTGTTTCTTGCGAATAACAGCCAGTTTGATCTTGCAGTGGATATTGTGCGTGTGCGGAAAATGCAGAAATCGCATGTTTCACTGGCAGTGAACAAGCTGTGTGAAAAAGGATACATTCAAAAAGAAACAGATGCGGCGGATCGCAAGAAAGTGCATTTGAAGCTAGAAGAAAGTGCATCAGAAATTATCCGCTTTGGACAGGATTGCCAGAGAGCGTTTGGAGAATCGTTGTTTTCCGGAATTTCCAGAGAAGACAGGGAAGAATTTCTCAGATTATGCGAGCTGATTCGGAGGAACGTGACGGAAAAATAAAAACGCTGAAAGCCAGAGAGAAGAACATAATAGAAAAATAAGACAAAACAAAAACAGAAAGAGGAGGAAAACAGTCATCTGCCCCTAAATGGCAAAGTACAGGAAAAGTGCAACGGATCTAAGCGGATGACAGAAAACTATGACAATAACACAACTTATCGTATGTATTGTGGCTGGTCTTGGCGCCGGCCTTGGCACGGGACTTGCGGGACTCTCCGCAGCGGCCGTTGTTTCACCGATGCTGATTACCTTTTTACACATGCCGGCTTATCAGGCGATTGGCATTGCGCTGGCATCGGATGTGCTGGCATCAGGAGTAAGTGCCTGGACTTATAAAAAGAATAAAAACATTGATATCCGCCACGGCGTGATTATGCTGATATCTGTTCTGATTTTTACACTGGTCGGCAGCTTCGTATCTTCGCTTGTGCCAAATGGAACCATGGGCGGATTTTCGAAAGTGATGACACTGTTTGTCGGACTGAAATTTATCATCCGTCCGATCATGACGACGAAAGAAGTACAGGCAAACAAATCAGAAAAACAGAAAATCCAGCAGTCGATTCTCTGCGGTGTTGTGATTGGATTTATCTGTGGATTTGTCGGAGCAGGCGGTGGCATGATGCTGCTTCTGGTGCTGACCAGCGTGCTCGGATATGAACTGAAAACAGGAGTTGGAACGAGCGTCTTTATTATGACCTTTACAGCTCTGACCGGTGCGATCTCCCATTTTTATATCGGCGGCGCGCCGGACATTCCAATTCTGATTGCCTGTGTCATCAGTACCCTGGTCTTTGCACAGATTGGAGCGAAATGGGCCAACGGGGCAAATGTGAAAATGCTGAACCGCGTGACGGGAATTTTGCTTTGTGCGCTGGGAGTGGTGATGCTGTTTTTCTAACTACGTCAACTGACACTTTAGAAGTTTCCAAATATGATTTAACCAAATCAAGGAAGTCCTTTGCTTCCATGGTGAAAAACAATAAGCAGCGAATCGGATTGAGAATATCTGCTGCTATATAGGAAAAAATCCTGTGGGACATGAACTGCCTCCCAATCTTCAAAATGGAAAGCGGAAGATTGAGAGATAGTTTAACGTCTTGCAGGATTTTTTCTATCATAAAACCATAGATTTTACGCAGATAACCTCAAAATCAGAAAATGGTGTACAACTGGATGAAAAATAAATCAGGATCTCATCGCACCATCCACGGAAAGAATTTCTCCGGTTACATACGAAGCCATATCGCTTGCCAGGAAGAGGAATGCGTTTGCAATGTCTTCTGCCTCACCAATTCTTCGAAGAGGAATGCGGTTGATGAGTGGATCAATCATTTCTTTTGGAAGTGCGGCAACCATATCGGTACGGGTGATGCCAGGTGCAACCGCGTTTACACGGATATGGAAAGGACCAAGTTCCCGTGCGAGGGACCAGGTCAGACCGTTGACCGCATATTTACTGGATGGATAGGCAACGCCGCCCGGCTGGCCGCAGATGCTGACCATTGAGCTGGTATTTAAAATACAGCCGCCGCCCTGTTCTTTCATAATAGCAACGGTTGGAAGGATGCCGTTCATCATGGCGTTGACATTTAGATCCATGACACTGGCAAAGCGCTCTGCGGTATACTTGTCAATTGGTGTACTGTCTGAGACACCGGCGTTGTTCACAAGAATATCGATTTTGCCGTATTTTTCTTTGACTTTGTTGATCTCATCTACCATGGCAGCTGCATCGGTTAGCTTTGGCCATGCACCGGAAACTTCCCAGTCCGGGTTTTCTTCTTTTAAAGATGCAACCGCTTTTGCAACGGTCTCTTCCCGGGATCCGAACAGGACGACTTTCGCGCCGTTCTGCAGAAATTTGTGCACAATGGCATAGCCGATTCCTCTGGTTCCGCCGGTAACAATTGCAACTTTATCTTTTAACATCATACCATTCACCCGATCCCGTTTTTTCGTATCAATGAAAACTGATTATGCAGGCTGTAGTTTTTATTTTTTTAACGATTCGGAGAAAAATGAATTTTGCATGAAAAATCATTTGACTCTGAATGACGATTCGTTTTGGAGAATACAAAAAACGGGATATTTCCTTTCTCTTAAATTTTGTTGCAAATCTTTTCCTTTTGCTTATGTGTGATAAAGAAGTAATAGAAGTGTAAAAAATTTTGCCGTTCCTATCCGGCACATGAGGTATGTCGGATAGGTCGGGCGGTTAGGTGTCGGGCAGTTCTACCTTGCCGACAAAAGAATAATAGATTTCGATTTCCTGTCTGCGTAACTTGCCCCGGCGTTTCCCGTCAAGGGCAACGCTTTCATGGACAACGATTTTCTCCACAAACTCCCGCAGCAGAGTAGGGGTAAGTTCTTCAATGGTAGTGTGCCTGCGTACCACATTCATAAACTTTTCAGCGTTTGCGGTGGCTTCCTGCGCTTTGGAAAGTTCTTCCCGCAGTCTGGCGGCACGTTCTTTCAGTTCTTTCTGCTCGGCTTCATAGTCTGCCGACAGCTCTGTGAAACGCTCGTCCGATATGCGCCCGGTTACGCTGTCCTCATACAGCCGCTTGAAGATAGCAGATAACTCGGCTATGCGTTTCTCGGCGGCTTCCAGCTCCTTTTTCTTGGCGGCGTTCCTGCGTCTGTCCCCGTCCTCATTCTGCTCGATTAAAAGCTTCATAAACCGGGCTTCATGCTTTGCCGCATAGCTGGTAACTTTCCGCAGATTGGAGAGTACGCCAGCGGTCAAGAGGTCAGTGCGGATAAAGTGCGCTGTGCAGTCGGCGGTGCGTTTCTTGTAGCTTCCGCAGATATAACAGTCCTGCTTGCGCTTGTCCGTCTGGTATCGCTGCTGGTACATGACGCTGCCGCAGTCGGCACAAAAGAGTATGCCGGAGAACAAGCCCACTTCGTCATAACGGTTGGGGCGTTTGCGCTGCTTGCGTAACTCCTGCACCCGTTCCCACGTTTCCCGGTCAATGATAGGCTCATGGTGGTTCTCAAAAACCGCCTGCTTTTCCGGGGGATTTTCTATGCTGTGTTTCAGCTTGTAGGACGGCTTCTCGGTCTTAAAGTTTACCAGACAGCCCGTATATTCCCGGTTTTCCAGCAGATGAACCACGGTATTGGTCGCCCACTTGCACTCATAGCCGGGGTGGTAGCGGCGGGTGCTGCCCGTCCTGCGGTATTCCAGCGTCCCCGGCGTGGGGATTTGCTGCTCGGTCAGCATACGGGCTATCTTGGTCGGACCGTTCCCGGCAAGGCAAAGGCTGTAAATCTGCCGTACCACCGGGGCGGCTTCCTCGTCAATGATAAAGTTTTCGTCCTCGTCCATGAGGTAGCCATAGACGGGCTTGCTTGTGATGGGCTTTCCGCTCATGCCCTTAGAGCGTTTTACTGCCTTGATTTTCTTGCTCGTATCTCTCACCAGCCATTCGTTAAAAATGTTCCGCAGCGGGGCAAAATCATTTTCCCCCTGTGCGCTGTCCACTCCGTCATTGATAGCGATGAAGCGGACACCTTTCTGTGGGAAAATCATTTCTGTGTACATTCCCACCTGTAAGTAGTTTCGCCCTAACCTCGACATATCCTTGACGATAACTGTCCCGACTTTCCCTGCTTCAATGTCTGCAAGCATGGCTTGAAATCCGGGTCTTTGAAAGTTCGCACCGGAATAACCGTCGTCGGTGTACCAGCGCAGATTAGAAAATCCATTCTGTTTGGCATAGGTTTCCAAAATCCTCTTTTGGTTGGAAATGGAATTGCTCTCGCCTTGCAGCTCGTCCTCATGGGACAGTCTTGGGTAAAGGGCGGTAATGAGTTGCTGGGTGGTCTGTCTTAACATAAATTCCTCCGTTTCCGACAGCCAGCCCCACTATTCCGTACCTTGATTGTACCACATGGGGCGGCTGTCTGTATAGCGGCAAAAGCGTCAAATCTGCTTCTTTACGGTCGGTAAAAATGACGGTTTTTCAATCAGGCTTATCACAGGTCAAATATCCGGCGGCGGCTTCTGCTTCCAGCACTTTCATCATCTTGTCAGCGGCGGTGTCGGTCGCCCCCTCCTTGAAAAAGCCAGACACCACAAGGATTGTGTTGCCTATCCTCGTTTCGGTCACGCAGTCCGGGCGGCGGGCAGGGCGTTTGTTTCTCTGGGTGTCGGTCATAGGCAAATCTCCTTTCCGGCAAGCAGCCGTTTCAGCTGTTCCATTTTTCCCTGTGCGGCGGCTTTCCTCAAATTCTCCCCGGTAAAGCAGAGAGGGGAACACATTTCAAGCAGGCGGTCATAAATCCGGGCGTGGGCGGTGTCCTCCGGGTGCTGCAATTCCTCCAGCGTGAGGTTGGTCGTCACAATCAGCGGCTTCCTGCTCCGGTAGCGGCTGTCAATCACATTGTAGACCTGTTCCAGACCGTATTCTGTGCCACGCTCCATTCCAAAATCGTCAATGATGAGCAGGGGGAAGCTGCAAAGGCGGGAAATATATTCGTTCCTGCCCGCAAAGCTGGCGGCAAGGTCGTTTAATATTGCTGCAAAGTTTGTCATGCACACCGGGACTTCCTGCTCCATGAGGGCGTTTGCAATACACCCGGCAAAATAGCTTTTCCCAGTGCCTACCCTGCCCCACAAGAGCAGCCCGTAGTTCCCGTCCTTTATCTGTTCCCAGCGTGCCACATATCCGGCGGCGTTCTTCATCTGCGGGCAGCTGCCGTTATCGTTGGCAAATGTCCAGTCCTGCATGGTCTTGTCTGTAAAGCCCTGCCGTTTCAGCCGTTCCACCGTTTCAAGGTGGCTGCGCCGCTTCTCGGCGGCTTCCCGTTCCTTACGGGCTGCCCGCTGGCAGTCGCACTCTGACGGGTGGCGGTCACGCCCGAAAAAGGTCTTGCCCTCCGGGAAATAGGCTTCTTTGGGTTTCCGGCATTTGCCGCAGTATAAAAGCCCGTCCTCCCCGGTGTAATCCTCCGGCTCGGCTGTGGTGTCGGTCATAGGCAGTATGGTGTTGTGGATTGTATCGGTCATAGGCTTTCTCCCTCCTTGAATGAATAGTCCGGTATGCCTTTCTTTGGCTTCTCTTTGGCAGCGTCCTCCTGCGCCCACTTGTAAATGGTGGCTGCATGGCTCTGGTACTGCTTCCCTGTGGAAGCGATGTGGCAGGAAAGGCGGTCAAGGTAATACTCCCACTTGCCGGGGAAGTCCTGTTCCAGCTCCAAAAGTTCTGTGTCAGAAAGAAATACATTTTTATATCTGCCATAAGCGGCGGGGGGCTGCCCCTCACTCGCTCCTTTTGTTTGGCTCTCTATTAGGTTGTTTATATTAGTTTGGTTAGGGGACGGTTTTCCGACCGTCATAAGGTCAGTTTTCCGGCTGTCAGTTGGTCGGTTTCCCGCCCTTATGAGGGGCGGTTTTCCGTCCGTCAGTTGGTCGGAAAACTGTACCACTGGGATAGGCGGCACTTTCACATACAGACGGTTGGCGGCAGAAAAGCCCGTCCGTCTGCGTTCCAGCAGCCCGGCAGCGTCCAGTTCGTTCAGTGCGCCCTTTATGGTGGTGCAGCCTTTATCCAGCATTTCCGCTATCTCTGCTATGGGGTAGACAATGTATGTCCGTCCCTCGCTGTCCTGCCAGCCGTTCTTCTGCGAAAGGGTGGAACGGTCTAACAGCAGCGCATATAACTCTCTTGCGGTGTGGGATAGGTCTGTTTCCAGCAGGAAACGGGGGTAAGGCAGGTAAGCGGGCAGCTCCGTTCCTGCGGTCATATAATCAGCGATAGGGTTCACCTCCTTGTGGTGTCTGTCTGTGGGTTCTGTTACGCTTTTAGGGGGCGTTTTTAAGGGAAAAGGATAAATGTATCACGCACCCTTTGACACCCTCCAAAAAAGCCTTGATTTATGCGGGTTTGAAATGCCCTAAAGCGTGACATTTCTCCCTTTGTTTCCGCTTCCGTTTGGCGGCGTTTATCCGCTTCATGCGTCCGGCGCAGTCCGGGCAGTATTTCCCCCGGTTGGATTTTGGGAAGAAGAACGCCCCGCAGACAGCGCAGCGTTTCCGGCTTCCCCGGCGCAAGAGGGCGGCTTCCAGTGCTTCATCAAGGGGCAGGACAGCGGCGGTAAACCAGCGGCAGAGCAGCGAATAGCTGATACTCTGTACACACACGCAAGGCTCGCCGTCCTCCAACAGCAGGCAGTTCCCGCTGTCATAGTTGCAGCACTCATGCACAAGGCGGCGGGCTGCCCGGTACTGGCGGTAGTCCATGCGGGGGATATTACCGTTCATGGCTCTGCTCCTTTCTGCGCTGCGGCTCGCTCCGGCGTAAAATCTGGTCGATATTGCCCTTGACAGTCTGCAAGCGGCGGTACTCCTCCCGTTTTGCCCGGTAATCGTTGTAGCCGCTGTTTTTCTCTTTGATAAGGCTTTCAATCTCTGCTTGCAGGGATTTATAGCTCGGCAGCTTGGAAATGCCGTTCTCCCTGAAATAGCGGGCGGCTGCGTCTGCTATGATAAAGTCACTTTCATGCTTCTGACGGTAGGCTGCTTTTGCTTTGGCGTTTTTCTGCTGTTTCAGCCCGTCCCGGACAGGGCGGGTCTTGGAATAGGCAAGCACCTGCCGTTGCAGCTCCTTTTTCCCGTTCAGCGTCTTTTCCACCTGCTTCAACCACGCAAGGCTTTCCTGCATGGCGGCATAGGCGGCAGAACAGGCTTCGTCCAGTTCCTCCGGGGAGGAAAAGCCGTACTGCTGATAGGCGGTAACGGTAGCTGCCATTTGCTTTAGGTTGTGCTTTGCCGCCCAGCGGTCATAGCCCACGCCCTTGCCCTCGGCTCGCTTGGCTTCCCGGTCAACCATGCGCTGCAAGGTGTTGTCTGCCGGGGTGGTTTTTGCAGCTTTTTCCCCTTGTAACGGCTTTTTAACTGCGGCAGGGTATTCGGGTATGGCTTTGGTCTGTTCGGCAGCTCTGTGGGCGTTCTGCGTGAGCAGGGCAAGGACAGCAGCCTTGTCAAAATCGTCCCCCAGCTTTCGGGCTGTGATAGGCTTTGTCCTGTCCGGCGTGAGGTAGGAAAGCCGCCCCCGGCTCTCCTTGACGGTCACACCCTCCCGCAGCAAAAGGGAAGAAAACTCGTCAAAGCTGCCAGCTTGGGAAAGTGCCTGCCGTATCGTCCGGCGCAGCTTCGCCTTGTCCGTTTCAAACTTGGTGGGCTTGGTCGGCTGTCCGGCGGCTTCTCTGGCGGCGTTCTCTTTGTCAAGGGCAAGCTGCCCTTTCTTTGCCGCCCAGTATTCCCGTTCGGTTATCCGTTCCTTGCTGCCGTTCAAGAGGTCGATTTGGTAAAGCCCCTCCCGGTGGCACATTTCCATGACTTCGCTCTTGAAATATTCCATAGCGGCGTTGGTGCAGCGGTGCTTGCAGCCCTCCAGCGTGTCGGCTGGTCTGTCCATGTAGGGCAGAAGCGGGACTTCGTAAATCCGCAGGGAGTTGATGACGATATGCACATGGATATTCCCGCTGTGGTTATGCCCGTCCGGGTGGGTGCAGATTAGGCTTGGTGTCCGGGGAAATGCTCCTTGCAGAACTGCTCGCCCAGCTCCTGCGCCCGGTCTACGGTCAAGCCGTTGTCTGTCCCGTCCCGTGGGTCAAAGCTGATGATATAGTGGTGGCTTTTCACATCTTCCCGTTTTTGGTTTTTCTCATAGCGGAGATTGGCTCGCATACAGGCAACAGCGAAATCCTCGCCCCCGCAGTTGAGGGAAGAAATGCGGTAATCCTCCCTCGGTATCAGCCGCCCGTTTTCATCAAGGGTGGCTTTCATGGTAAACTCGTCATGCTCAAATGTGAGATAGGCTTCCGCTGCGCCATAGTCGGCGTTTTTAGAGCTGATATGTTTGAATGTTGCCAACAGCGTCACCCACTTTCTGCAAGACTTCAAACTTTAGGGCAGCAAGGTCGGAAACCGCCGCCCGTACCTCCCCGGCAAGCTGCGGATAGGGACTGTGCCACTCGTTCAGCGTCCGGGCTATCTGGTTTAAGTTGCCGCCGATCCTCCCGTATTCGGCGGTCAGCTTCCCGACAGCGGCAAGCAGCTCGTCATTGATGGGGGAAACGGTTATGATGGGGCGTATGGCTGCCCCGGTTATGGCTTGCCGGATAAACTCGGCTTGGCTCATGTGGTAAGCAGAAAGCCGCTGGGCAAACTCGGCGTATTCTTCCTCGGTCATGCGTGTTTTGACTACCCGGCTGCGGTGCGGCGTGTTGTATCGTTTCATAGGTGGTTGACCTCCTTTCTGTGCGTGGTGTCCTCTCACTAATAGGAGAAAAACAGGGTGTGAAGCGGAACTGTTTTTGAAAAATCCGAAAAATATTTTGAGGGGTTTTTCAGCGGCGCAAGCCGCATAAGCAGGGTTTGGGGAAGGCACTCCCCAACAAGATTCCCGCAGGGGCAAAATGAGCGATAAGCGAATTTTGGCACCTCGGTAGAATCTTGCTCTAAGAAACTGCCGGCCTGCCGTTCACTTGCTACTGCCACTTTTTCAGAAAATCTATAACCAGCTTTTTTTATAAAAGGCTGCGGGCTGGCGTTTTTCCCTTACTCCCTACAAACCACAAAAGAGCAGAATGGACGGACTTTCCGGCAAGAACTTTTCCGGCGGCTCGGTCTTTCCCGACAATAAGGCGTTTCGGAAGCTGCGTTTTGCCCGCTGTCTGAAAAAAAATGGCAGCCTTTTTTGGTTTCACTGTCTAATACGGAACTTTTGGAAATTTGCCAAAAATGGACGCAAAAAAAGCAGCAAATCTTTTTCGGATTTACTGCTTCATGTGCCGCTGCGGTGCGGCGGGATGGATATTCAGTTGAAATAAAAGAGGATGGTGGTACTTTAGTCTATCGACTCTTTACTAACTATTAGGTAATCTTGAAAGATTTTCCTTGAATTTATCTAAAGAATGTTCATTGTTTCCCGCAAAAATAAGTGGAATTGTATATTCATATGATATGCCATTTTCATAGTCCGATAATTGTATTTTTATAGTATCATCCCTCTCATCTTTAGGTGCTATATATATGAATGAATTTTTATTTATATCAGATATTTTCCCTTTTTCAGAAGAAACAGTATAACCCCAGTCTGTTAAATTTGTCTTTATTGTAACTTCTGTTTCTGTTTCTTTTCTAGTCTGCAATGCTGTTTTATCGATTTGGATATCAAAAGGAGTCGAACCTAACAATTCACTGTTTATATTTACAAGTTCTTCTCCATTTGTTTTAGAAATATTAGATTCATCTTCATAATTTTGTTGAGATTCATCTTTTGGTGTTTCTCTGTTACATCCTAATAAAAAGCATAAAATAATTAGTACTAATACAGAAAGTTGTTTTTTTTGCATTTATTTCTCCTTTCATATTATCAAAGAAAGCACTGAGAGTACTTTCAAGAAATTTTGAAATATTCTCAATGCTTTCTATTTTTTGATCATAAACTTGCCGGTAATGATACTATGTTAATTTATCTCTTTCGCGTAACCTTTGTTGCAATATACACATGCACCATTCACCCATTTGTGAGACATTTCAATCGTCTCAACTTCATAAATGCTTACTTCTCCACAAATTAAACATTGTTTGTAATTATATACATGACGTGTCGCACATTTATCCCAGTCATCATATATACCAGGCATTTCATCTTCATATCCATAGTACTGGGGAGAACCCCAACTATGAGTATGAGCGGCAAATACAGTCATTGGAGCAGCTACAATTCCAGCTACTACTGAAAGTGCTAAAATAGATTTTCTTAAATTCATAAGTTCCTCCCTTTCCTTAAAAATACATAGCTCTTTGTTACATTGTCATTTTAACATAATAATTGGTAAAATGCAATAATTTATTTTCTATTTACGAGAAAATACTGTGCATATTATCTTATTTAGGAATAGTTAAGGCGGCTACCTAAATCTTTTTATTACTTTACCGCACATGAGCATTATTATACGGGATATCGTTGGTGGACAGTCAATGCAAATTTTTTCAGAAATAAACAGCATTCTTTTCTCAAAAGCAGAAGATTTCTATGGAAAAAGAGAATTGTTACGTGGCTTTTTGAGGGAAAACAGGATATAATAGGAAACAAAAGTATACACCAGGTGTATGCTTTTATAAAATCAAAACGAAAAAAAGCGGAAAAACAGAAAGAAAAAGAGTGAAAAAAAGAGAAACGGTCAGAATGCGGGGGAATGACTGGACAAAAGGAAAAACGGGGTGCAACAATGAGAATTCAGGAAGTAATCAAAAAAACAGGATTGTCCAGGAGGACGGTTTATTATTATATCGATCAGAAGATGATCTCGCCTGTTGTTGATGAACATAACGGTTACCATGATTTTTCAGAAGCAGATATTCAAAAACTTTTTATCATCCGCAAGCTGCGCGAGGCAGGACTTTCACTGGCGGATATCCGCGCGATTCTTCACAAGCCGCGCACAACACCATTTTATCTGCATAAACAGCTGAATGCACTCCAGTCGCAGATGCTTACCATTCAGCAGACGATCAGCGAAATGGATCGTTTGAGCGGACAGCTTCCTATGTGCCAGTCGCTTGAACAGCTTGCGGGGATGCTTGCAGATACCGATTTTTGCCCGGAAGATCCTACCCGGAATCAGATGGAATCCCGGGATGCCCGGCTGCTGGCACAGTATTTGTGGATGGCATATCTGGATACGCCGGTTACGGAATATCAGCAGTTTTTGTGGCAGAAAATCACACAGCATACGATTGAGCACGCAGGTACGGATTTGAAAATGATGTCCCGTTATTTACAGTACATTTCTCCGGAGCAGATTGATGCGACGAATATCAACCAGTATCTGCGCAATCAGAAAATTATCTCTCTGACGGAGGAAGATTATCCGGGTTTTATGGAAGAGCTGAAAGTTTCTTTGCTTGCGTTTGCGGCAGATCCAGTACAGCAGGAAAAATGGCATCTTCTTTATCAGCCGGTGATCCATCCGACGGCGTTGTTCTGTGTATCCGTGAGCGGATGGATGCGGGAATTTCATCCGGCATACCGCCGCTATTATGAAAACACGCACACCTGCTGCCGGATGTTGAAAGATTTTATGGACAGTGATGAGGGAGCAGCGCTGAATGCGACACTGCGGGAGGCATTCCAGGGAAATTGTGATGTGCGTACAGGATATTACGGAGAACTGGAAGTGGCGGCAACATTCCATAAAAGTATTTATGCATTGCTGCCGCCAGAGAAGATCCGAAAATTTCTGGAAGAAAATTCAGATGAAAAATGATCTGGTTTTAGGATTCTGTTTTTATCATTCGAAGCGAGGATGCCCGGGGAACAAGTGTCACCGGCAGTACAATTTTTTCCGGTTCCGCCGCAGGGTTTTCCAGTGTGGAAAGGAGAATCCGGCTGGCTTCCCGTCCGATGCTTTCAAAGTCCTGATGAATAGAGGTAATTTCAAGGCTTCGGCTGAGACTCGTGTCATCAAAACCACAGAGGCAGAGATCTTCCGGAATCCTAAGGCCGATGGTACGGCAGGCAAGGAAAATAAGTTCGGCAACCTGGTCATTTTCTGCGAGAAGAGCAGTGATTCCATTTTGATGCAGAGCAAGGAGCTGCTGCTGAAAAGAAGTCAGTTCCGTGGAAAGGGCATCCTCTTCAGAAAGAGAATGGGACCAGGTGACAAGCTGCTGAGAATCGGGCATGATTCCGGCAGCTTTCATTTCGTGCAAAAATCCGCCGAAACGATCACGGACTGACGAGGTTTCGGAAAGGGGAGCTGTTGCGAAAAAGGCGATGTTGCGATGCCCCTGTTCCAGGAGGTGACGGGTGAGCTGCCGTCCGCCATCGTAATTGTCGCAGACAACATTGTTTAAATACGGACAGTCGGTCTGCTTGTCGATGATGACAACCGGGCGGTTCGCAAACAGGAAATCGTTTAACTGTTCCAGGTGGATATTGTCACGCTTGGGATAGTAGACAAGTCCGGCGATGTTCTGAGAACGGAGCAGTTCCAGTGTCGTACGTTCCTTCGGAGAGGAAGAGCCGGTGATATGAATGCTTAAAAAGTATCCTTTTTCGGCCAGTGCGGCACTTAAGGAACCAATCGTTTCCGAAATGTTTCCCTGTGTTGTGGCAAAGGGAAGCAGCAGGGAAACCATTTTTGATTTGCTGTCGTTTTCTGATGCGGAGGAGGAAACCGGTGGGATTTTCTGCGAGACAAAGCTTCCGACGCCGCGTTTTCGATACAGGATTCCCTGCTGTTCCAGATCTTCAATCGCCCGCTTTGCTGTGATGCGGCTTACCTCATATTGCTCCGAGAGCATTTTTTCCGTGCAGAACACGGCATCGGAAGAAAACTGTCCGGTGCGGATGCGCTCTAAAAGAGCTTCTTTGATGATTTCATATTTGGGTTTCGTTATTCTTTTATTTCTATCCATGTCTGTAAAATTCCTCAAATAGTATGATTGGTGACAACTGTATTTGTAAAAGTGTGATGTCGACTTGTTTTGTATTATAATCTCGGGAAAAAGATAAGTCAAACTAAAAATGATATATCAAGCAAAAAGAAAATGATATAAAATCATGGAAAAGCGTAGGAAAAATGCAGAAATACTTGACAGAAGCATTGCGTTTTTTTATGATATGATATATCAAATCAACATGGCAATACAGGAACAAGACTTAAATAGAAAGAGTTTTAAGTTTGAAAATCATTTTTATAACAGGAGGAAACACATCATGAAAACAACTGTTCATATTATTTCCCATTCCCACTGGGACAGAGAGTGGTATCAGTCTTTTGAAAAACACAGAATGAAACTGATTGAGCTGGTAGACAATATTTTGGAAAAAGCAGAGAACGATCCGGAATTTGGCGGATTTTTCCTGGATGGACAGACGATTGCCCTGGACGATTACCTGGAAGTGCGCCCGGAAAAACGCGAGCAGGTGGAAAAATGCGTCCGTGAAGGAAAAATCCAGACTGGCCCGTGGTACATTCTGCAGGATGAGTTTCTGACCAGCGGTGAGGCATGTGTCCGCAATCTTCAGGTCGGCATGCAGGAAGCAGCGCGTTACGGAGCGATCGGAAATGTCGGTTATTTCCCGGATGCATTCGGAAATGCGGGACAGATGCCGCAGGTGCTGAAGCAGGCGGGCATGGATGCGGTTGTGTTCGGACGCGGCGTAAAACCGATCGGACCGAATAATGAGGTAACCGGAGGACAGTATGAGTCCACGTATTCCGAAATGATGTGGGCATCCCCGGACGGAACGAAACTGCCGGGTATTCTGTTTGCAAACTGGTATAACAACGGAGTGGAGATTCCGGTGGATGAGGCAGAAGCAAAAGTTTACTGGGACAAAAAACTGGCCGATGCGAGAAAATTTGCGGCAACACATCAGCTTCTGATGATGAACGGATGCGACCATCAGCATTGCAGAAGGACATTACCGAGGCAATCCGTGTCGCACGGAAACTGTACCCGGACATTGAATTTATTCATTCGGATTTCAAAACCTATGTAAAGGCAATGGAAAAAGAAATTTCCGAGAATTTCTCTACGGTAAAAGGCGAGCTGACAAGCCAGGAAACAGACGGAAGATGGACACTGGCAAACACCGCTTCTTCCTGGATGGGACTGAAGGTGGACAACCGTGCCGGCGAAACAGCGCTGGAGCGGAAAGCAGAACCGGCGGCAGCTATGGCAGAGGTGCTTGGCAAAGCATACCCGGAAGACCAGATGATTTACAGCTGGAAAAAGCTGATGCAGAATCATCCGCATGACAGCATCTGCGGCTGCAGCGTCGATGAAGTAAATGAAGAAATGAAAACCCGCTTTGCGAAGAGCAGACAGGTAGCGGATGCGATTTACGATGAGAGTGTAGAATATCTGACCGATCAGGTGAATACCGCGGCACTTCCTGGAAACAGCGAAAAGATTCCGTTCGTTGTATGGAATACTTCTGGCACCGCGAAAAAACAGGTCATTGCAAAAGAACTGCACCTGTTCCGCGATTACAATCTGTTTGTATGGGATGGTTATGAGGCGGCCGAGGCTGTAGAAATGCCAAATCTGGTGCTTCGCGATGCAAACGGAAATGCAGTTCCGGCCAAAATCGAAAATGCAGGAATTTCCTTCGGGTACGATCTGCCGGATGACCGGTTCCGTCAGCCATATATGGCAAAGAAGGTGCTGGTAACGTTTGAGGCAGAAGTTCCGGCGATGGGATATGCAACATATTATCTGGAGCAGGCAGAGCCGGATCAGAACCAGGAAACCTCTGCAGATTTTGCGAATGAGCGCGTTCTGGAAAATGAAAACCTGAAAGTTACGGTCAATGAGGACGGTTCCTACCAGATTCTGAATAAGGAAACTGGAAGAACGTATGAAAATCTGGGATTCTATGAAGATACCGGAGATATGGGAAATGAATATATTTATATTCAGGACTCTGGAAAGCAGACGATCACAACGAAAGGCATGAAAGCTGATATTCGCTGTATGGAGAAAAATGCGTTCCGCACAGTAGTTGAGATCTGCCACGAAATGATGATTCCATCCGGTATGGGAGAGGAACTGCAGAAACAGCGCGAGATGTGTATTGATCCGTATACGCGTGTGGCAAACCGTTCGAAAGAACTGGTTCCGATGGAAGTAAAGACGGTTCTGACGCTGGAAAAATCGGGAAAAGGTCTGCGTGTCGCAACGACGATCTGTAATCAGGCAAAGGATCACAGAGTCCGTGTTGTAATGCCGACCGGTCTGAATACATCCATGCATCTGGCAGATTCTGCCTTTGAGGTTGTGAAGAGAAATAACCGTCATAATGGTACCTGGACGAATCCTTGCGGATGTGAAAGACAGCAGTGTTTTGCTGCAATGGAAGATGAGACAAATGGTATTCTTGTGGCAAACCGCGGCTTGTATGAATATGAGGTTCTGGCGGATGAGGAGAATGCGATTGCGGTAACGCTGCTTCGTTCCGTTGCGGAGATGGGCGACTGGGGTTATTTCCCGACGCCAAAGGCGCAGCAGATCGGAACGTTTACCCTGGAGTTTGAAGTTGTGCCTTATGCAGCTGGTAAGACAGGCGAGGCATTTGCCGAGGGTTATGCATTCCAGCAGGATCTGACAGCAGCACAGGCCGGCCTTTCAAAGGCATGGCTCAGAAAGCCGGGTCAGGTAAAACCGGAACTCGTATCGGGCGAGATGCCGCTGGAAATGAGCTTCCTCCGCTTTGAAGGGGAAGGAATTCATCTGACGGCGTTTAAGAAGGGACTTGCAAAGGACGATCTGTTTGTGCGGTTTGTGAACAATATGCCGCAGGATGAGGTGCTTTCTTTCCGAAAGGAGAGCTGGATGAAAGAGGTTTACCGCAGTAATGTAGTGGAAGAGAAGGGTGAGGTACTTTGCCCGGATGAGAACGGGGTGTATCATGTGACACTCCGGGAGTTTGAGATTGCGACGTTTGGGGTTGTGAAATAACGGCTGGCGCGTGGGATAGGAGTGAGAACGGGAGGAAAGTCTGGATCCGCCTGGAGGGCGGATCGGCGCAAGATGGTTGAAAAGAATAGAATGGAAAAAGCAAGAATATGCTGGACTTTAGAGGGGACAAGTTATATGCTGGAAATATGAGAAAAATTTCCAAGGGAGGGTTTTTAAGATGCAGAGATGGACGAGCAGGATTGAGACCCCGATCAAGGCAGAGCTGATTTGTTATGATGTGAATGGAATTCATATTGTGTTTGGGGTGACGGAAGAGAATCAGCTGAAGCTGTTTCATTTTTCACATGCACCGTTTGACGCGGAGAATCTTTGCCGGAAGCCGGATGGAGTGTGGATGATGGAAGGAATGCGGGAAGCTCAGATTAAGGAGAGCTTCCAGCTGGTGCAGGTGAATTTTTCGGGGTATAACCGGCCGTATGAGAAGCATGGAAATAAGTATATTGTGACGGCTCCGGGCTTTATGCTGAAGTTTGATTCCATTTCCGAGGAGAGAAATGAGAAGGGTGATGTGCTTTGGATTGTGCAGTCGGATGATGTGACGGGCGCGAAGGTGGAGTCTGTGATGCAGTTTTTTGATGGGATTCCGGTTGCGAGAATGTACAATACAGTGACGAACGAAGGAAAGGAAGACCAGACACTGGAGTACATCTCGAGTTTTAGTTACTGGGGTATTGAGAAGGAACAGAAAGAGGGAATTCCAGAGCTTGTCAGCTCGGATGACAAGATGTCGATGGTTGTGGTTCACAATGGATGGCAGAAGGAGCTGACGGTGAAGAAGTACCGGTTTGCAGATCTTGGCATGGCGCAGACGCAGCCGCATAATTATCAGAGAACTTCGAAGACGATTGAGATTACGAATACGGGCAACTGGTCGGCGAAGGAATATGTGCCGATGGGATATATTGGAAACAGTGCGGCAGATTCGAGTCTGTTTTTTGAGATTGACACAGTGGTTCCTGGCATTATGAGATCGGAGATCAGAACTGCCATTTTATCTGGCGGTGAGCGGTCCGACAGAGATTCAGTCACACTGGTCGAAGAACCTGAAGCCGGGAGATTCCTTTACAACGGTTCCGGTGGCTGTCGGCGTAGGTCATGATGATTTCGAGGAAGCGATTGGTACTTTGACGAAGTACCGCAGAAAGATCCGCCGTCCGAACAAAGATAATGAAAATCTGCCGGTTATTTTCAATGATTATATGAATTGTCTGTTTGGAGATCCGACCACAGAAAAAGAGTTCCCGCTGGTGGATGCGGCAGAGAAGGCCGGATGTGAGTATTTTGTCATTGATGCCGGCTGGTATGCGGACGGCAACTGGTGGGACAGTGTCGGTGAGTGGCAGGAGAGTAAAAAGCGCTTTCCGAATGGAGTGCGTGAGGTGACGGATTATATTCGTTCGAAGGGCATGATTCCTGGTGTCTGGCTGGAGCTGGAGGTTATGGGTATCAACTGTAAGAAGGCTTCCATTCTGCCGGATGAGTGCTTCTTCCTGCGCCACGGCAAGCGTGTGTATGACAGAAGCCGTTATCAGCTGGATTTCCGTCATCCGCTTGTGATTGAGCATGTGACCGAAGTCATCGACCGTGTGGTACGGGACTACGGTGTCGGCTATATCAAGATGGACTACAATATTGAGCCGGGTATTGGTACGGAAGTAGATGCAGACAGTTTTGGAGACGGTCTTCTGGAGCATGAGAGAGCGTATCTGGCATGGCTGGATGGCATCTACAAAAAGTATCCGGATCTTGTCATTGAGAACTGCTCGAGCGGCGGTCTTCGGATGGACTATGCGATGCTGGCGCGAAACAGCATTCAGTCGACCAGCGATCAGGAGGATTACCGCAATTATGCGACGATTTCGGCGAATGCAGCTATCGGTGTGACGCCGGAGCAGGCGGCGATCTGGTCATATCCGCTGCGGGACGGCACAAAAGAGGAAGTTATTTTCAATATGGTCAATGCGCTGCTGCTTCGTATTCACCAAAGCGGCCATCTCGCAGAAATTTCGCCGGAGCGGTTTGAACTTGTAAAAGAAGGAATTGACTGCTACAAAGAGATCCGCAGCGGCATCAGGGACGGCGTTCCGTTCTGGCCGATGGGATGGGCGGATAATGAGGACAAGCACCTCGCAGCCGGCATCCGCGTGCCGGGGGATGTGATTTATCTTGGTGTGTGGAGACGCGGCGGAGAGGCTGATTTTGAAGTTCCGCTGAACCGAGCATTCCCAGGGAAAGAGCTGGAGGTTTCCTGCATTTACCCGAAAGCATGCGGTGATGTGTTCCATTACGATGACTACAGCAAGACGCTGCAGATTCACTTCCCGGAGACGTATATGGCGCGTCTGTTTCAGATTAAAGTGAAATAAAATTACATAAATCCCCGCCCGCGGAATAAATTGTATCGGAGTGTATCTGATAGGATTTTTCTGGGGAGGGGATTTTTTGCGTTTTCTTTCGGCGCTTTCAGATCTGATGGTTCCCGTGCTGATTTTTTATGTGGTCGGACTGGGGCTTTTGATGAAACAGGATGTGTTCGGCGATTTTCTGAACGGGGCGAAGGACGGCATGCGGACGGTGATCGGAATTGTGCCGACCTTAATCGGGCTGATGGCGGCGGTCGGCGTGCTGCGGTCATCGGGATTTCTGGAGGAATTTGGAAAACTGCTTGGAACCGTGCTGGAACCGGCGGGAATCCCGTCTGCGCTGGTACCGCTCGGTGTTGTGCGTCTCTTTTCCAACAGCGCGGCGGTGGGTCTTCTGCTGGATCTCTACAAAGAGGCGGGCTGTGACTCCTTTGCCGGACGGGCGGCATCGATTATGATGTCGTGCACGGAGACGGTTTTTTATACCATGGCAGTCTATTTTGGCGCGGTGCAGATCAAAAAAACACGGTACACATTGGCGGGCGCCTTGTTCTCTTCTCTTGTCGGAATGGCGGTCAGTATTGCCCTGGCAAAGGGAGTGTAAGGATCTTTTCTAATCATACCAGTGAAATGTGTTGACATTTCCATCCAATTGGAATAAGATGGAACCAACTTAAAACATACAAACTCAATAGGAAATAAGGAAATAGAGAAAAGAGCGCAAAAGTAAGGAGGAAATCAACGATGGCAAAGGTATATGACAGCATTCTGGATCTTGTGGGAAAGACACCGCTGGTAGAGTTGAAAAGAATTGAAGAAAAAGAAGGACTGCAGGCGAAACTGATCGCAAAGGTAGAATCCTTTAACCCGGCAGGTAGCGTAAAAGACCGTATTGCAAAAGCGATGATCGAGGACGCTGAGGCAAAAGGTCTCTTAAAAGAAGGCTCGGTTATCATTGAGCCGACCTCCGGAAACACTGGAATCGGACTGGCAGCGGCAGCAACCGTAAAAGGCTATCGCATGATCCTTACCATGCCGGAGACAATGAGTGTGGAGCGCCGCAATATCGTAAAAGCATACGGCGCAGAAGTTGTTCTGACCGATGGAACGAAGGGAATGAAGGGTGCCATCGAGAAAGCCGATGAGCTTGCAAAAGAGATTCCGAACAGCTTTATCGCAGGCCAGTTTGTGAACCCGGCAAACCCGGCAACCCACAAAAAGACAACAGGACCGGAGATCTGGGAAGACACCGACGGAGAGGTTGATATCTTTGTTGCAGGTGTCGGCACCGGCGGAACCATCACCGGAACGGGTGAATATTTAAAAGAGAAAAAACCGGAAGTAAAAATCGTAGCAGTAGAACCGGCATCCTCCCCGGTACTGTCCGACGGCATTTCCGGACCGCATAAAATCCAGGGAATTGGCGCAGGCTTTGTGCCGGATACCCTGAACACCAGCATTTACGATGAAATCATCAAAGTAGAAAATGAGGACGCTTTCGAGACCGGAAGATATCTGGCAGCCGAGGAAGCGATTCTCGCAGGAATTTCCTCCGGAGCAGCTCTGTATGCGGCGATCCAGCTCGCAAAACGAGAGGAAAATAAAGGCAAAACCATCGTTGTGCTCCTGCCGGATAACGGAGACAGATACTATTCCACAGCCCTGTTTGCCAAATAAAAGGGAACAGCTTCAGATTTTAAAATAATAGATATCAGCGAAACTGCCATCCGCGGCATTTTCTCTCCACCGCGAATGGCAGTTTCGCATATTAATTTATACCAGAAAGGGAACTTTACTTATGACATTAC
Organism: Blautia sp. AM47-4; assembly: GCF_003479865.1. NCBI lineage: Bacteria > Bacillati > Bacillota > Clostridia > Lachnospirales > Lachnospiraceae > Blautia > Blautia sp. AM47-4. Next base: position 116,188 of record NZ_QUHY01000003.1, on the reverse strand, counting down.
AACAGCTTCGCTATGTAATTCGGGCCGCAGATTCCAGATCCATGAATGAGGCGGCAAAGGCACTCTATATTTCACAGCCGAGTCTCTCCGGAGCAATCAAGGAGCTGGAAAAAGATATTGGAATTGAGCTGTTCAAGCGCAGCAGCCACGGAACAGTACTGACCCCGGAGGGCGAGGAGTTTCTGGGTTACGCACGTCAGGTTACCGATCAGTATCAGCTTCTCGAGAACCGCTATATTTATCGCACCAAGGGAAAGAAAAAATTCAGCGTGTCGATGCAGCATTACAGTTTTGCCGTAAAGGCGTTTGTGGAGCTGGTGAAGCAGTTTGGTATGGATGAGTACGAGTTTGCGGTTTATGAGACGAGAACGTACGATGTGCTGATGGATGTAAAAAACTTCAAGAGTGAGCTTGGGATTTTGTATCGGAATGACTTTAATGCGAAGGTGCTGAACAAGCTGCTGAAGGATAATAACCTCGAGTTTCACGACCTGTTTTCCTGCGGAACGTACGTCTATCTATGGAAAGATCATCCGCTTGCGGATCAGGCGGAGATCACCATGGAGGAGCTAAAGGAATATCCATGCTTGTCATTTGATCAGGGAAGCAACAATTCGTTCTTCCTGGCAGAGGAAGTGCTTTCGACGTATGAATATAAGAGAATCATTAAGGCAAATGACCGTGCGACCATGCTGAATCTGATGGTCGGACTGAATGGTTATACGCTTTGCTCCGGCATTATCTGTGAGGAATTAAACGGCAGTGACTACCGCGCTGTGCCGCTTCACGCGGAGGAAAACATGATGATCGGTTATATTTCCAGGAAGGGTATGTCGATCAGCGCACTGGGACAGCAGTATTTGGAAGAAATTCGGAAATATAAGGAGCTTGTGCTGTAAGAAAAGGGAGAAACAAGAAGACTTTAACCGAATCAAGTAAGTCCCCTGCTTCCATTGCGAAAAGCAATAAGCAGTGGTGGGGGACTTGCTTGTATCAGGAGTGGTACAAGCCACTCCTGATAAGCTGCGAAGCAGCTATTCGGTTATGAGCAAGTAGCAAAGCGGATTGCGAATATCCGCTTTGACTCTCCGGAGTGTGTTTGAAAAAGGCTTTTCGCAAGCTGCGAGTCCCATCTTGTGGAGATGAATTGCGTTTGTTATCTTGTTTTATGAAGCATGATTGGATATAGAAATTTCAAAAGAAAAAATATTGGCGATAAAGAATAGCTATAGGAAAAGCCTATAACCAGCCATCAATTTTCTATATTGGACAAAGCAGAAGACTGTCGCTATAATAATCCTTGTAAACAGATAGGAAATATCACCAAAACGAGAGGAAGCGAAGGGAATGAGAGCAGTTTTCGCAGAGAATCGAATCGTGATCTATGATGTCATGTGTTGCAGTGTAAGCAGATAAAACCGAAAGAAAACGGAGCCGCATTGCAGCATGGACAAAGCAAGATGACAACCGGTTCCGATAAATAATAGAAAATCGAACATGAAAAGAAATAGAAAAACGAAAAACAGAACAGGAGAATACAATCATGAGCAAAAAAACAAGAGCAGAAAGAAATCTTAAATTTGAAACCTTACAGCTTCACGTAGGACAGGAAAATCCGGATCCGGCAACCGGAGCAAGAGCAGTGCCGATCTATCAGACCTCTTCTTTCGTATTCAACAACTCCGATCACGCAGCAGCAAGATTCGGACTCCAGGATGCAGGAAACATCTACGGTCGTCTGACCAACCCGACAGAGGATGTTTTCGAGCAGAGAATGGCAGCACTGGAGGGCGGCGTTGCGGCACTTGCAGTAGCTTCCGGAGCAGCAGCTATCAACTACACCATCATCAACCTGGCTCAGAAGGGCGACCACATCGTATCCGCAAAGAACATCTATGGCGGTTCCTACAACCTGCTGGCACACACCCTTCCACAGTACGGCATCAACACCACATTTGTTGATGTATTCGATCTGGATGAGGTTCGCGCAGCCGTTCAGGAGAACACAAAAGCCATTTATATCGAGACCCTCGGAAACCCGAACTCTGATGTTGTCGATATCGAAGCACTTGCAAAAATTGCGCATGAGAACAAGATTCCGCTGGTTGTCGATAATACCTTCGCAACTCCATACCTCGTTCGTCCGATCGAGTACGGCGCAGACATCGTTGTTCATTCCGCAACCAAATTCATCGGCGGTCATGGAACTACTCTTGGCGGTGTGATCGTAGACAGCGGTAAATTTGACTGGGAGGGATCCGGCAAATTCGCATCTCTGACTGAGCCAAACCCGAGCTACCACGGCATTAGCTTCACAAAAGCAGTTGGACCGGCTGCATTCGTTACAAAAGTACGTGCCATCCTTCTTCGTGATACCGGAGCAACTCTTTCTCCGTTCAACTCCTTCCTGCTTCTGCAGGGACTTGAGACTCTGTCTCTCCGCGTAGAGCGTCACGTTGAGAACGCGCTGAAAGTTGTAAAATATCTCGAGAGCCAGCCACAGGTTGAGAAAGTACATCATCCGTCTGTATCCGATGATCCAAAGCAGCAGGCACTGTATGCAAAATACTTCCCGAACGGCGGCGGTTCCATCTTCACCTTTGAAATCAAAGGTGATGCACAGAAAGCAAAAGATTTCATCGACAATCTGGAGCTGTTCTCCCTGCTGGCTAACGTTGCCGACGTAAAATCTCTGGTGATCCATCCGGCAACCACTACACACAGCCAGTGCACCGAGGAAGAACTGCTGGATCAGGGAATCAAACCAAACACCATCCGTCTTTCCATCGGTACCGAAAATATCGACGATATCATCGAGGATCTGGACGAGGCATTTAAGGCAGTTCAGTAATTGGAAAACAGGTTATAGTAAATAAAATGTACGCCTCTGGCACAGTTCAAAGTGTCAGGGGCGTATTTTTCGCGTGCGATGAGGAAAAGTCCATGCTTGCACGAGACCTTGACGAATGCCGCGATAACGAGTGAAGCGAGTTTTGGTTATGTGGGATCTTGAATGAAAGAGGAAAAAGATTTTAATGCTGGTTTTTTCGTTGTTTCCGTTCGGAGCGGATACGCTGCACCGATTACAAGCGGTGGTGCGTCGAGAAGAGGAACGGCGGTGACATTTGGATGGCGGAAAAGTTCAAAGTTGCTCTCGGCAAAGAGACTGAAAGCCTCGCCGACTTCCACAGAGCTGATCATGGATTCCAGGCGGGCCGTGCGCAGGATCTGTGGTTTTACACCTGCCTTTTCAAATAACTGCATGCAGAGCTGATAAATCGAGGTATAGGGGTGCATGAGAATCAGCGGTTCGGCGGCAAGATCAGCGATGGTAAGAGCAGGCTTTTCAGCAAGTGGATGATCGATGGGCAGCATCACGCAGAGGCGGTCTTCTGTGATGGGTTCGAAGTGGTATTTTTGCAGTGAAATCATGGAATTCCGCGCGATCACAAGGTCAAAATGGCCTGACTGCAGGCCGTCCATCAGCTCAGTCTCTTCGCATTCTTCCAGAGTCAGCTCAATTTCCGGATTCACGTGCGTGAAGGCACGGATGCGGGAAGTGAGATGATACTGCGTCAGAAACGGAAGAGAGCCGACGCGGAGCGGCTGGCGCGTGGTTTCCTGGAAGTGATGCATTTTTTGCAGCATCTGGTGATACTGGAGGGAGAGCTCCGCGGCTTCCTGCAGAAATAGTTCGCCTGCCGGAGTCAGAACGGCCTGGCGGCGGGTGCGGTCGAAGAGGGGAAGATTCAATTCAGTCTCGAGCTTCTGGATCTGTTTCGAGAGCGTGGACTGTGCGATATGAAGATTTTCCGCGGCCTCTAAAAAGGTGTCGCATCGAACGGCCATCAGAAAAAAGTCGATCTGTTCCAGAGTCATAAGGGGAGCCTCCTTTTCGTTTGATTCATTCCATTCTGGAAACAATTGTACCACAAATCGAATTGATTTCACAAAGGTTTCTTTTTACAATGAGGGTAGAAAATGAGGATGAAAAGGCATCCTTCGGGGCGCCGTCGATAGAATAAAAGGAGAAGAACTATGGCTAAAAAAGTAAGAGATCTGCGTAGTGCGCTGGAACGATTGAGAAACATGCCGGGACAGCTTGCCGAGACAGACGTTGAGGTTGATCCGATGGCGGAGCTTGCCGGTGTTTACCGTTACGTCGGTGCGGGCGGGACCGTAAAGCGTCCGACGAAAGAAGGCCCGGCGATGATTTTTCGCAACGTAAAAGGGCACCCGGACGCCAGCGTTGCGATTGGTGTTCTGGCAAGCCGGAAACGCGTGGCTTCCCTGCTGGACTGCGAGCCGGAGAGTCTTGGAAAAATGCTGTATCACAGCGTGGAAAAGCCGGTTGCACCGGTGGAATTTCAGGGTGCGCCGCCATGCCAGGAAGTGGTACATCTGGCAATCGATCCCGATTTTGATCTGAACCGTCTCGTTCCGGCGCCGACGAATACGCCGGATGATGCCGGCCCGTACATCACGCTCGGCATGTGCTACGCCTCCCATCCGGACACCGGACTGCACGATGTGACGATTCACCGTCTCTGCATTCAGGGAAAAGACGAGCTTTCGATTTTCTTCACCCCGGGCGCACGCCACATCGGCGCAATGGCAGACCGCGCGGAGGAACTGGGACAGACACTTCCGATTTCCATCAGTATCGGTGTTGATCCTGCGATTGAGATCGGTTCCTGTTTCGAGCCGCCGACAACACCGCTCGGTTACGATGAGCTTTCCGTTGCGGGTGCACTGCGGAAAGAGCCGGTAGAACTGTGCCGCTGCGTTTCCGTGAAGGAGATGGCGATTGCAAATGCAGAGTACGTCATCGAGGGCGAGGTCATTCCGGGTGTGCGTGTGCAGGAGGACCAGAACAGCCACACTGGCTATGCGATGCCGGAGTTCCCGGGCTACACCGGCCCGGCAAGTGATCAGTGCCGTCTGATTAAAGTAAAAGCCGTGACACACCGCCGCAGTCCGATTATGCAGACCTGCATCGGACCAAGCGAAGAGCACGTTTCGATGGCTGGCATTCCGACCGAGGCGAGCATCTACGGCATGGTAGAAAAAGCGATGCCGGGACGGCTCCAGAATGTATACTGCGGTTCCGCAGGCGGCGGAAAGTATATGGCGGTTCTCCAGTTCAAAAAACTGAGTCCCAGCGACGAAGGAAGACAGCGTCAGGCAGCATTGCTGGCATTTTCGGCGTTCAGTGAGTTGAAACACGTTTTTCTGGTGGACGAGGATGTGGACTGCTTTGATATGAACGATGTGATTTGGGCAATGAATACGAGATTCCAGGGTGACGCGGACATCATCACAATTCCAGGCGTGCGGTGCCATCCGCTCGATCCGTCGAACGATCCGACGTGTTCACCGTCGATCCGCGATCATGGGATTGCATGCAAGACGATTTTCGACTGTACGGTGCCGTACGATCAAAAAGAACGGTTTGTGCGGGCGAGATTTATGGAAGTCGATCCGAAGCATTGGCTGGATGAGGAATAAAGAATACGTTTTTGGGAAAGGGAGAGCATTGTGATATGCTGAAATTTAAGAAAAATCATTATACCATAGAAGAAGTAACACTGTGCGGGGAGACGGTCCGGTTTCGGGCGTTCCGTGACCTGGTTTATGTGGAAAAACCGGTCAATGTGGAGTTTCAGAAAATGAATCTCTTTGTGCCGGAGAGTTATTATGAGGGAACGTCCATCAACGGTTACGATTTACTGAGCGCGCCGGTTTTCATGCCGAATACTGTTGGCGGCTATATGCCGGGTCCGGCGGACGAGCCGGGAGCGAATCCGTTTTTACAGGGAAAACCGAATACGATTTTCCGCGCCTTACAGCACGGCTATGTCGTAGCATCTCCAGCGATCCGCGGCAGAGTGCAGAAGGGTGAGGACGGTCATTATAATGGGAAAGCACCTGCGTGCGTAGTGGATTATAAAGCGGCTGTGCGGTATCTTCACTTTTTGGCGGATGAGCTGCCTGGCGATGAAAATAAAATCATCACCAACGGAACGAGTGCCGGCGGCGCACTGTCATCCCTGATGGGAAGCACGGGAAACCACCCTGACTACGAGCCGTATCTGCAGGCGCTCGGCGCAGCGGATGCTGGGGATGATGTGTTTGCGGCCTCCTGTTACTGCCCGATCATCAATCTGGAGCACGCGGACATGGCGTATGAGTGGGAGTTCTGCAGTGTGAATGATTTCCACCGCGCAAACATGAAAATGGACGAGGGCGGCCGCCCGGTTTTCACACCGGTGGACGGCGAGATGACGGAAGAACAGATCCGCGTGTCCGTTGAGGAAAAAGCCCTGTTTCCGGCGTATGTGAGCAGCCTTGGATTAAAAGACGAAAACGGAGCTCCGCTGACGCTCGATGCGGACGGCGAAGGTTCTTTGAAAGAGTATGTCAAACACATTGTGATGGAATCCGCACAGAGAGCGCTTGACGGCGGCGTGGATTTAGCGGATAAAACGTGGCTGACCATCGAAAACGGCAAAGTGCAGAGCATGGATTTTGCGGCGTATGTCAAAGACATCACCCGCATGAAAACCGCACCGGCCTTCGATGCGCTGGATCTGGAAAGCCCGGAGAATGATCTGTTTGGAAATGAGATGACGAACTGCCGTCATTTCACGGAATACAGTGCGGCCAACACCAAAGTGCAGGGTGAGCGCGCAGAAAAAAAGATCGTGAAAATGCTGAATCCAATGGAATATGTCATGGATGAAATGGCGCAAAAGGCACACCATTTCCGCATCCGCCACGGCGAGTGCGACCGCGATACCTCGCTGGTGATCTCGGCGATGCTGGTATTAAAACTTCGTGAGGCAGGCTGTGAGGTGGATTATCATTCCCCATGGAATACACCGCATGCGGGCGACTACGATCTCGACGAGTTATTCGCATGGATTGACGGAATCTGTGGATAAAGGGAGGCGTGTGACGGATGGCTGTGGAAAAACGAATTGTAGTCGGCGCATCGGGGGCGAGCGGAATGCCGCTGCTGATCAAATGTCTCGAAATTCTGCAGGATAACGAAGAATACCGTTCCCTTCTGGTGATGAGCCGCAGCGCGAAGCTGACGCTGGAGCAGGAGACGGACTGGAGCGTTTCGCAGGTGGAAGCGCTGGCGGACGAGGTGCTCGATCCGGACAACATCGGCGCAGGCCCGGCGAGCGGGTCGTACCGGACGGAAGGCATGGTGATTGTGCCGTGCAGCATGAAAACGGCGGCCGGTATTGTAAGCGGATACACCGACAATCTGCTGCTGCGCGCGGCGGATGTAACCATCAAAGAAAAACGTCCGCTCGTGCTGGCGGCGCGGGAGACACCGATGAGTGAGATTCATCTGCGGAATCTGTACGAGCTGTCACGCATGTCAAATGTGTGGATTGTTCCACCGATGATGACGTTTTATCAGAAACCGGAGTCGATTGACGATATGGTGACGCATCTGGCGGCGAAGCTGCTGTCGCCGTTCGGCGTGGAAGTGAAGGAGTATCGGAGATGGAAAGGATGCTGACGAAAAAGGCTGTGGCCGCAGGATGTCCGATCGAAGTAACAGTATTGAGCATCGGAGAGGACCTTCAGATCTGCCTTGCCGGTGGGGAAAAACCGCACATTGGATGCGTTGTGCAGGCAGTGCCGCGGGAATCGCTGACCGGGGATGGAAGCTGGAGTGCGACATCTTCGGTTTGGAACCGTACCGGCCACAAAGATGAGGTGCTGTGCCGGATGCTGGCGGAAAAGATCTGCAGTGCGTGCCGTGTTGTGACGGTGTGTTCGGGCGGCGTGCATATCGACGGCATCACCGGGGAGCAGATCCGGGAACTTGTGGATGCGATGGAACGGATCGGAGATGAGATAGCGGAGGAACTGAAAACGGCGCGGAGGTGATTTGCGCAAAAAGCCTCCTATTTCCTATTGATTATGTAGAGAATATGGGATACAATAAGTCATAGGATAAAGATTCGGAGGAAATGTGAATGAAAGTTTCAACAAGAGGACGATATGCGCTGCGCTTAATGCTGGATCTGGCGATGAACAACACCGGAGAGCCGGTACGCCTGAAGGATGTGGCAAAGCGCCAGGAAATTTCCGAGAAGTATCTCGAGCAGATCATCTCGATTTTAAATAAGGCAGGTTTTGTGAAAAGTGTCCGCGGCCCGGCAGGCGGTTATTCCCTGAAACGGAAGCCGGAGGAGTACACCGTAGGCATGATTCTGCGCTTGACGGAAGGCAGCCTTGCACCGGTCGACTGTGTGGAAGATGGTACCGACTGCGGCCGTGCCGACCAGTGCGTCACGGTCATGCTGTGGCAGAAACTGAACGATGCAATTAACAGTGTTGTGGACAATATCACACTGGCAGACCTGGTGGAATGGCAGATGCAGAAGGCGAATGAATATGTAATCTGAGAATGTGAAAAAGAAAGAAGGATGTATTGTGGTGACGGGTGAAAATTACTGCAGTACATCTTTTTTGATTCGATGGATTTGTAGCTGTGGGGAGTAAAGGCCGGGAAATCGCCGGATCCGGCATTTACAAGTGAAAAAAATTTTGTTATGATTAAAAACAGCGTCGGAAACACATTTCACGGCGTGGAAAATATGAAAAAGTAAGGAGTTTTTCTGGATGAAGAAACAGCAGGAAAGTCTCAAAAACATGGTATACCAGGCCATTTTGAACGGCATTTTTACCGATGAATATAAACCGAACCAGATTATCAATGAGCAGGAGCTTGTGCAGAAATTCGGCTGCAGCAAGACGCCAATCCGTGAAGCACTGGTGACGCTCTGCAACGAGGGAATTCTCCGCAGCTTCCCGCGCTTCGGCTATCAGGTCGTCAGCGTATCTCGCGAGGAGGCACAGAATATCCTGGATTTCCGTCTCGTTCTTGAAGGCGGATACCTTCGCCAGTCGATCGGAAACATCACCGAAGAAAACCTGGCAGAGCTCGCCGAAATCGACGAGAGATGCAAGCAGAGCACCGACAGCGTCTGGGATCACTGGGAGGCAAATACAGCATTCCATCTGAAGCTGATTTCCTTCTCCGGCAACGCTTACGCATATCAGGAGCTTGAACGCACAATGAACGTCTTAAAACGCGCTTACGCCCAGTTTTACTGGCAAACCTGGTCCAACGTAAACCCGGCATTGGACATTGCGCATCATAACGATATTATGCAGAGCATCCGGGAGAAAGATCTGGAGAAGACGCAGAATTATCTGAAAGAGGATCTGGCGGATTTTTGTGGGTAAGAAATGAAACAGAGTGCATAGGAACGAAAAATTCCAATACACTCTGTTTTTTTGCACTCCGGGGTTCGTAATTATCCATGAAAATGCTTCTCCCGATATTGTTGAGGTGTCACTCCGCTGCTTTTCTTGAATTGTCGGTAAAAGTAGGAAACGTTTGCGATTCCGACCTGGTCGCAGATCTGCTGGGGGGAGAAGCTTGTGGTGGCAAGCAGGCGTTTTGCGGCTGCCATGCGTTCATCCATGATGTAGCTGCTAAGCGATGCTCCTGTTTTCGTGCTGAAAATATGTGACAGATAATCCGGGTTCATGTGGATTTTGTCGGCGATCGAGGTACGTCCCAGATCCGGATCGGCAAGATGCGTGTGGATGTAGTCCTTAATGACGCTGATCGGATCTGAGGTATCGGTGGCCAGGTGTTCTTCCATATTCAGTCGTTCTTTCTTATACCACTCATTTTTCTTTACTTCCTGCACGGCAGCTGTCAGCCTTTCTGCAAGCCGATCCGGGTCGATCGGTTTCAGAAGATAGGAAAAGATATGTAAATTCAGAGCTTCCTGCGCATAATCAAATCGCTGATGACCGGTCAGAACGAGTACAACGGGATGAAAATTGTTCTCCTGTAGCCATTCCACTAACTGCAGACCGGTTTCGCGCGGCATTTCGATGTCAGTCAAAAGAATATCAATATCCTGGGAACCCTCAAAAATTCGTTTTGCCTGGCTGGCACTGTAGGCAGGAAACGCCTGCTCAATCCCGAGCGCCGACCAGTCTGTCGTTTCGATAATATTTTTCACAATATAATATTCATCATCCACTACTAAAATGTTCATTGTAAAAGCCCTGTTCCTTTCTTCCGTTTTCATGGATTTGAATCGTTACAAAAAGCAAGCCGAAAAGCCTTTTTCAAACAAGCTTTAATTCTCGTTTCTTTTGCCGGGAACCTGAGGTGTGTCGGAAGCATGTGAAAAAAAAGGTTCCGATTTTTCAATTTTGCTTTCCGGTGGATTGCCATTCTCCCGGTATGGAATGTATGGAATCGTAACCTCTGATCTTGCACCCCATCCGGGTTCGTTGGAAAAATGCGCATGGGCTTTTTCTCCATAAACAAGAGAAAGCCGTTTGAGCAGATTGTAGGTTCCGATTTTTTTTCCATCAAAGTCGTGAACCTGCTGGGAAACTGGTCGGTTCAGGTATTCCAGATCCTCTTTAAAATAACCACTGCCGGAGTCGAGATGAATGAGAACCACATATTTTTCACCATTGCGCTCCACAAGGCTGCCGGTGATACGGACACGGAGCTCTTCGCCCATGATCATGTTGTGCTTGATGGTATTTTCTGTAAACATCAGCAGAATGATCGGAAAAACAGAAGCATTCCTGCATTTCTCATCCACATGGATTTCCCAGTTCAGACAGCCTGGAAACCGCAGTTCTGTCATCTCCAGAAAATTTTCTACGTATTTCAGTTCTTCTTTCAAAGGAACGGCTGTCTTATCCTGCAGGGTGTACCGCAAATGATTCGAAAGTGTGCGGACGAATTCATTTGTGAGCCGCCTTCCTTCTTCCGTGAATGGCATTGATGCGATTGCGGAGAGACAGTTGATCAGAGAGTGCGGCGCTACCTGGGATTTCAGATACTGAATCTCCAGTGCCTTCAGATTTAATTTATCCTCATAAACATTGATTTTTAACTTCTCAATTCGATTCATCAGCTTATTCAGTGTTTCACCGATTTCCAGAACCTCCTCACACCGCTCATTGGAAAGATCCGGGTGCGACACCTGTTGTTCCTCTTTGACCTGTGATGCCATTTTCCGGATCAGATCAAGAGGCTTTGAAATCAGGTGTTCATAGGAAACGGTCCATAAAAGAGAAACCACGAAAATCAGCAGAGCACCCCCGAGCAGAAGCTTGAGCATATTGTAAATAGGAGTGTTGACTTCTTCGGAGGGGATGAGTGCATTTAAGGAGCAGGTAGAAGAAGGAAGCTTTTCAGCGACCTGTAAATATTGTATACCGTCCTTTCCGCGGATCCGATGAGGTTTCTGGGTAGAAAAGTCGGTAGACAGTTTAAAATCGGACCAGCTTTCGTTGTCGTATGGAATACCATTTTCATCAGCAAACAGAAAAATGGTATTTGAATCATCAAATGGAGTATTCAGTTCATCCAGACGGATCCAGGCACCAAGATAGCCATGGAGATCATTGATAATTCGGATCAGATAGGTATGGCGTTCCAGCTCTATATAATACCAACTCTTGAAGTTGAGAGCGGAGGCGTCCTCTCCCGACTGACGTAAAAGCTTTTTCATGTAGGAACTACAGTCATTGGAGCCCCCATTTTTATAGCGGCAGACAAAATGGTCGTTTGCTTTTCCATAAACAAACATACCGTCAATGTCTGTCATGTAACTTAAAGTATTATCCAAAAGCCTGGAGGCTTTAATCTGGGAAATCACTGCGTTTGGGTTGTTTTTGGAAGTGATCGTATCGACAACATCAGTATTGTTATTAGCGAATTCCCAGAGACAGTTTTCAGCAGTTTCCATACTCTTATTTAACTGCTGGACATAAAGATCCATTGTCTGATGAATTCCCTGGTAGGTTTCATGCTGAAGCTGTTTGGAAATATAAAAAATTAAAAACAGCAATAAAATACTGAACATTATTAAAATACGCATCCAATACCAAAATGCTTTTTTCTTTAGGGAATATATTTTGTGTTTGTGCATAGTGTGGTCAAAAAAATTGAAGTTTAGTGAAAAAGTACGATGTTTTGATGAATTCAAGAAGGATGCCTCCGTAATTATATATAATTTGCACATAGATTCTAAGAAAAGTGCAATAAAACCTAAGCAATGTGAATTGCTAAAAAGTTTATTAAAATTATATAATAACAACAGTTGATAGTCAAAGCAATTTTGTTCGAACATACTTGCAACGACAAAAAAACGAGAAAACAAAGAGGAAACGAGGAGGAAAAACATGGCATCTTTAAAAAAATCCCATGCATCATCCGGGAGCAGCCACAGCAAAGCAGCAAAATTCAAACGATACCTTCCGCTGTATCTGATGTTCCTTCCAGGCGCGATCTATCTGCTCATTAACAATTATATTCCGATGGCAGGCATTATCGTAGCATTTAAGAAGTACAATGCCCGTTTGGGAATCTGGAAGAGCCCGTTCTGCGGACTGGCGAACTTTGAATTTCTGTTTGCATCATCGGATGCATGGACTATTACAAGAAATACGTTACTTTACAATCTGGCGTTTATTGTTCTAAACACGGTAGTCGGAATTATTTTTGCAATCTTTATCTGCGATACGTTTAATAAAAAATTAAAGAAAATTTATCAGAGTGCAATCTTGTTTCCATATCTGATGTCGGCTGTTATTCTTGGCTACATTGTATATGCATTTTTAAGTCAGAGTACAGGTATTGTAAACAATTCGATTTTAAGTGCACTTGGAAAAGATGCTGTGAACTGGTATGCAGAACCGAAATACTGGCCGTTCATTCTGATTTTTGTAAATACCTGGAAGGGTGTAGGATATGGATGTCTGATCTACATATCTACCATCAATGGCATTGATCCGTCTCTGTATGAGGCAGCTTCTCTGGATGGCGCAACCAAATGGCAGCAGATCAAAAACATTACGCTTCCATTCCTGAAACCAACCGTAATCACCCTGACATTGATGAGTGTCGGCCGTATCTTCTATTCCGATTTCGGTCTGTTCTATCAGGTACCACGTGATTCAGGACTTCTGTACTCGGCAACCAATGTTATTGATACCTACGTATACCGCGGCCTGATGAAATCCGGAAATGTCGGAATGTCTGCAGCAGCCGGCTTCTATCAGTCCATCATCGGATTTATCATTGTCCTTACCGCAAACGGAATCGTACGTAAAGTCAGCAAAGAAAACGCAATGTTCTAAGGAGATCACGTATGAAAGAAAAACCATTTTCCAAATATCAGATTTTAGCAAACGCTGTCATGATTATCTGGACGCTTGCCATTATCTTACCGTTTATTCTGTTATTTATGTCTTCTATTACAGATGAAAACACACTGGTAGCGAATGGATACTCCTTCTTTCCGAAGAAGTTCTCCCTCGCGTCCTATTCCTACATCATCAAATCCGGAGGTCAGATTTTGAAGGCCTATGGAGTAAGTATTGGTGTCACGGTAGTCGGAACTCTGTTGAATGTCCTTCTGTCTGCTCTGATGGCCTATCCTTTGTCAGTAAAAAATCTTCCGGGCAGAAATGTGATGATGTTCTTCGTGTTCTTTACCATGCTGTTCAACGGCGGTATCGTTCCATCTTACATTATGTGGACAGGTACCTTCCATATCAAAGATACGATTTTTGCACAGCTGCTTCCAAACTTCCTGCTTTCTGCATGGAATGTTATGATGATTCGAACTTATTTTACCACAAGCATCCCGGATGGATTATACGAGGCGGCAGAGATTGACGGTGCAAGCCAGTTTACCATCTTCTGGAAAATCGTACTTCCGCTTGGAAAACCGATCTTGGTAACAATGGGCACCTTTGCAGGCCTTGCTTACTGGAATGACTGGACCAATGGTCTGTACTATATCGTTAAGAATACAGGTCTGTACAACGTACAGAACCTTCTGAACCAGATGGTACAGAATATTCAGTTCCTGACACAGAGCTCCAACTCGAATGTGACAGCAGCTGCATCGACCATTCCGGCAACGGGAATCCAGATGGCAATCGCATTCGTAGCAATTCTGCCGATTATGCTGATTTTCCCGTCTTTCCAGAAATATTATGCAAAAGGTATCGCTCTTGGCGCAGTCAAAGGCTGATACAGATAGAATGAATCATTAGCAGCAAAAGGCTGCTTCGTGATAAAATTATTTTAAGGAGGATTTTTCATATGAAAAGAAAAATGCTTGCTGCTTTTCTGGCAGCGACAATGGTGGGCGGCCTGCTTGTCGGCTGCGGAAACAGTGGAGACACTTCCGGCTCTTCCAAGAGTTCTTCTGGAACAACATCAACAGCATCGGCATCTGGCGAGGCAGATGCTTCCGTAACAAAAACAGAGCTTGGTGAGTACACGGAAGAAAATCCTTATCATCTCGTGTTTGCCTTCGTCGAGTTCTACGAGCAGGATGACGCAGCACGTACCGCAGTGCAGGATGCATTGAATGAATACATGATTCCGAAATATCATATTGAAGTGGAATTTCTTCCACTGCAGTATGCAGAATATCAGCAGACAATTCAGCTGATGATTTCCGGTGGTGATGAGCTGGATGTTATGCCAATTTATTACAGCAATGCTTCCAGTTGGATTGCAATGAATGGTATTGTCGATATGAACCAGTATATGGATACTCCGGAGGGACAGGCTATTAAAGATGTGCTTGGTGAAGCAAATGCAACGGTAGGTTCCATGAATGGTATTCTGTTCGGTTTTCCGGCACAGAAGGAATCGGTTGAACTTGGTGGTCTGACTATGAGAGCAGATATCTGTGATGAACTTGGTATCGCAGAGGAATACGGACTGGAGCTGAATCAGGATGAATACACCGGAAAAGTGTATGACTGGTCTGTTGCAACTGAAATTTTCAAGAAAGTAAAAGAAGCACATCCGGAAATGACACCGCTGTATCTGCAGGGAAGCTCAAGCCCGATGAGACGTCTTGCATTTTTTGATGAATTAGCGGATCAGTTCGGTGTTCTGGACTGGGAGGCTGATCATGACTCCACAACCGTAGTGAACGAGTTTGAAACCGATACTTACAAAGAAGCAGTAACCCAGCTGGCGGAATGGTTTGATGCAGGATACATTTATCCGGATGCGTTGACGGATACACAGGGATCTGCAGTTATGATGAAAGCTGGAAATACGTTCTCTTATATGTCAGCAATTAAGCCGGGCTATCTTGTTGAGGCAAAGGCGTCTACAGGAACAGACTGCTATGCAATGTATTTTGGACAGGATGTAGAAGGTGGATATTCAACTACAAATGTAAGTTTTTATGATACTGGTATCGCAACCAACAGTGCGGATCCGGAAATGGCCTTTAAGTTTATCTCCGCGCTGTATACAGATCCGGAAGTTATGAACCTGTGGCAGAATGGTATTCAGGATGTAAACTATAAAGTTCTGGATGATGGTACTGCTTATTATGTAGATGGTGAAGATGCTTCTAACTTTAAATATCATCAGAATACAGGATGGTTTATGGGCAATCAGTTTAACACATACGTATGGAATGATGGTTCCAAGGATGCAAATTACTGGGATAAACTGCAGCACCATAACGACTGGGCACAGTATTCACCGGCATACGGATTTATGTGGGATTCTTCTGAATACTCTACACAGATCACAGCTCTGCAGAATGCACTGAATACGTATCGTCCAGCACTTGAGACAGGCTCTGTCGGAGTTGCTGGTGTAGAAGAAACACTCCAGAAACTGAATGATGCGCTGTATGCAGCCGGACTGCAGACTGTTATGGATGCAAAACAGGAGCAGCTGGATAAATGGCTGGATGAAAACGGAGGAGCTACAGAAACTCCGCAGTCTAACCTTGATACGATTGCAGCAGCAAAAGAAGCAAACTAACGAAAGATCAACATTAGGTATAATTAGATCTAAGGCAAATCCGTCCGGAAACCGTAAAGCTGTGCGGTCTTTGGGCGGATTGCTTTGTATGTTTTTGGCTTTTACAGCAGAAAGGATTACTATGAAAAAAATGAATTACACATTTTCCGTGCCGGACAACAAACGCGTGCGTATGATTGTCAGCACAGACTGCAAAAATGAGGCGGACGACCAGTTCGCACTGGCACATCACCTGATGACACCGATGTTTATTTTGAAAGGTATCGTTCCGTGTCATTTCAACATGTTCTCCCGCGATTACGGCGATGGCCACACCGCACAGGCTAGCATGGACGAGGTCAATAAAGTGCTCGATCTGATGGATCGGCAGGGCGTATGCCCGGTCTGCAAAGGATCGGAATTTCCGATGAAGGACGAGCAGACTCCGGCCGTGTCGGATGGCGCAAAGCTGATCGTCGAAGAAGCCATGAAAGATGATCCGCATCCGCTGTTCATCGCCTGCCAGGGAGCACTGACCGACGTTGCCTCCGCACTTCTGATGAAACCGGAAATCGCAGACCGCATGACCGCCATCTGGATCGGCGGAGCACCGTATCCGGAAGGGGGAGAAGAGTTCAACCTCCGCCAGGATATCGCAGCTGCAAACGTCGTGATGAAATCCGGCATGAAGGTATGGCAGGTTCCGTCTACCGTATACAAGAAAGTAACCGTTTCTCTTGCTGAGCTGCAGCTTAATGTTCAGCCATGCGGTGAGATCGGAAATTATCTGTATCAGCAGATGGTAGACTTCAATAACACCTTCTACCAGTTTCAGGAGTGGCCGCACGGCGAAATCTGGGGTCTCGGCGATTCTCCGACAGTTGGGCTACTGCTGGCAGAGGTACAGCGTACCGACCTCTATGAAATGGTAGAAGCGCCGGAAATCAGCTATGAGGACATGAGCTATCACTTCACCGGAAAGAACCGCAAAATCCGCGTCTACCACGATCCGAATGCGGAGCTGACGTTGAGAGACTTCTTTGCAAAACTGAAACTGAATTATGGGATGTGACAGGGACTGCCAATCAAAATCAGAGCCTGTTTGAAAAAAGCTTTCCACAAGATGTGTGTCACAATTTATCGGAAATTTTGTTCGACAGAGGCGTCGCAGCGGGTTTTTGTATGGACAGAAAGAGCAATATAAAAACAGCCATCTGTGCAAGTTTGTCCAGATGGCTGTCTATCGTAATACTTTCGTTATTTACACACTTCGTCAATATCCACACGGTCGATCATAATATTCAGGATCTCCGTATCGGTATCTTTCATGCCGACTCTTCCGATGTATCCCATACTCTTGATCGTATCCTCGACATCTTCCCGCACGATACCTTCTCCCGGCTGGAAGCTTCTGTGGTGCTGGCCCATGTAATGAGCCAGAATTGCGGCATCAACAGCGGATGCGATTTTTGCTGCACAGGAGGATTTTGCTCCGTCGCAGACGATACCGCCGACGTTTCCGATGGTGTTGACGATGGTCAGGCTGACATCCTCATACGATCCGCCGGAAAGATAGGTGATGGCAGCTCCTGCGCCGCAGCCTGCGCTGACGGCACCGCAGTAAGCGGAAAGGCTACCAATATATTTTTTCTGATGAACAGCGATCAGATTGCTGACAACGAGTGCGCGGTACAGCTTGTCCTGGGAGACCTTCCATTCTTTTGCAAATTCAATAACAGGAAGAGAAACGGTCATACCCTGGTTTCCGCTGCCGGAATTGATGACGACCGGAAGAGAGTAGCCGCTCATACGGGCATCGGAACCGGCAGCTGCACGGGCGCGGGCGCGGATTTTTACGTCATCGCCGTACTCATTCAACAGAGTGCGGCCGACCTGTGCACCGTATGGATGACGGAGACCTTCATCGGAAATGACAGAATTCATGGTGATCTGACGGTCAAGAATTTCTTTGATGTCTTCGATCTTCACAGTATCGGCAAATTCAAGAATATCCTTGACGTTCAGCACACTTTTATCAACGTATTCAGGGGAATCCTCATGAGCCGCAATCTGATAAAGTATCTCACCATCTTTTACGATGCGTGAAATCAGAGTATGACGGTTCACAATTGTTACTTCTGCACTGTGCTCTCCGGCAATGACTTTTGCAACAATGTAGAGATTTTCTGCGCCTTCTTTTAAAGTACAGGTACAGAATCCCTGCTGTACCAGCTTTTTTGTATTTTCAATATCTGCTTCGGTCACATCTTCAAGTACTTCAAGTTCACGTTCGGCACAGCCTCCGACGACGCCAAGCGTTGCCGCAACATCAATTCCCTTCAGGCCATTGGAGTTTGGAACTTTAACACCCTTTACGTTTTTGATGATGTTTCCACTGCAGCAAAGCTCGATCGATTCCGGCATCTGTCCGAGTACTTCGCGTGCTTTTGCTGCCGCATATGCAATGGCAATCGGCTCTGTACAGCCAAGCGCCGGAACAAGCTCGTTTTTTAAAATCTTTACATAACTGTCATATAATTTCTGATCCATGAAAATTCTCCTGTGTAGTTTTTTATGCGTTATCAACTGGTAAATCTTGCATTTCTTTCTGATTATACTATTGATATATCACTGATAATATCAGATGTCAAGTAGAGAATTGCAATTTGTGAATTAACATCATGCATTGACGCAGAAAAGAAAAGATGATACGATAAAAACAGTAAAATACTGAAATCGGAGGTAATCATTGGAGAATAGCAAAACTGTAACATTTTCACTTGGTGGAATGATTTTCGAATATGATGAGAAAAAGAATAAAATTAATATAGAAAAACATGGAATTTCATTTAAAAGTGCTGCCCGTGTATTTTTTGATTATGATCGAATAGAATATTATGATGAGGAAAATAGTAATGTTGAAGATCGATATGATATCATAGGTGATTTATCTGCAGGGACAGCGCAAATAGAGCGTAATACAGAGATTATGATCGGAAATATAAAAAGTGATGATGTTTTGTTTGTAGTGTATACGGAAAGAATACGGAAAAATGAAAATGGGGCAGAAATAGATGTGACAAGATTAATCTCCGCAAGATATGCAACCAATTTTGAAAGGGGGCTTTATTATGGTAAATACTAAAGAAATGACAGAAAGCCTGATAAAAGAACTCGCTTTTTCAGAAGAAGAATTAAGGGAACTAAAAGCAGCAAAAGAAAAACCTATTGTATTTGATGAAGATTGTCCGGAAACGACTCCAGAACGGGCGCTAAAATTTCGACGGGTAAATCCGCCGAGGGGAGCAGGCAAAAAAAGAGCATAAAAATTTGTGATCTCCGTAAAACCAGAAAATCCTGGTTTTACGGAGATCTTTTCGGAATAAATTGTATTTTCCTTTAAAGTGTCCTATACTGGAAAATAGCAAAAGTACACACCACCCTTTCATTTGGAGGATTTTTATGCAGAAGATTACGTTTCGAAAATTAGCTGGAGAAAAATATATTTACCCGGAACTGCAGGGACACTTTATCGAGTTTCTTGGCTCCTGTATTTATGATGGAATCTGGGTTGGAGAGGATTCGGAAATTCCGAATTATCATGGAATCCGAAAAGACCTTGTGGATGCATTTCAGAAGCTGCACCCGCCGGTGATCCGCTGGCCGGGCGGATGCTTTGCGGATGTGTATCACTGGCGGAACGGTATTGGCCCGCGGGAGCAGCGGCCGGTTACATACAATGAAAACTTCGGTACTTTCGAGACGGATCCCAATCAGTTCGGTACACACGAGATGATGGAATTTTGCGAGATGATCGGCGCGAAGCCATGGTTTAATATCAATATGATGACCGGCTCTCCATCCGAGATGCGAGAGTGGATGGAGTACTGTAACCGCAAAGAGCCGACGGCACTTTCGCAGGAACGAAAAACAAACGGCCATGAAAAATCGTTCGAGATTGAATACTGGGGTATCGGAAATGAAGTATGGGACGGCGGCGGAAAAATGACGCCGCAGATGTATGCGAACGAATACCGGAAATTCAGTTCCTCCTGTCCGTCGTTTGGAGGCGGCGATCAGGCATTTTCCATGAAATGCATTGCCAGCGGTCCGGATGGCAACAAGCCAAAAGAGCGTGTTGTGTGGACGAAAGACTTTTTCAAGGAGATGGGAAAATACCGTATGCCATCGCTTTACGGCTATGATCTCCATTTTTACAACTGGAATCTGAAACAGCTTCAGACAGAGAAAAAGTTTGATGAAAAACAGTGGTATGATGTGATCAATGGATGCAAAGAGCTGGAAAATGTCATTCACGAGCAGCGCCGCCTGATAGACGCTGGTCTTGAGGCACTTCCGAAACCGGAGGGTCCGTTCCAGGCGGCACCGAGAAAATGTGAACTGATTGTCGGTGAGTGGGGCAACTGGCACAGCAGTGCATTTAATGCGCGCCCGGCGCTGTATCAGCAGTGTACGATGCGTGATGCCGTTACAACTGCACTGACGCTCGACATCTTCCACCGCAATACCGGGGATGTGCGCATGGCATGTGTGGCACAGTCTGTCAATGTCCTGAATTCCCTGTTCCTGACGGATGGTGAGCATTGTATTCTGACACCAAACTACGATGTGTTCGATATGTATCAGGTGCATCAGGGTGCGTATACGCTTGGCTTTGAGGAAAAGAACAAAGATCCTGAGGTCTGCATCTTTGCTTCGATCAAAAATGATGATATCTACGTCAATCTCGTAAATACAAGCTACAGCGAATCAAAGAAAATCGAATTGAAATTCAAACAGTGTCCGGAATTTGTTGAGGCCAAAACACTGTACTCCAAAGATCCGCAGAACTACAATGATGCGAAACATCCGAACCGAGTCCGCTGCAAAGAAGGAAAAGCACCTGCACGGGAAAAAGACTCCTTCCAGATTGCACTGCCGGCGGCTTCGGTCAGCGTTTATCATTTCAGAAAAACAGAAACAGAAAAGTAATACATACAAAACGGGCCGCCCCGGGGAAAAGGATTGTTCCCACAGGGCGGCTCATTTCTATTACAAAAACAATTCAATCACAAACACCACGGCACAGCATGCCACCGAAACCTGAAACAGGCTTGCACCGAACCATGCGGCTGCGATGCCGACGACAAGCGCGAGTGCGCCGGAAACAGGGCTCTGTGTTGCATGGACAATCGCCGGGAAGGTCATGACTGACAGCGTCACGTATGGAACGTAGTACAGAAACGACTGAATAAACTGATTTTTAATCGGCTTCCGAATCAGCGTCAGCGGCAGAATCCGGATTGTGTAGGAAACCAGAGCCATGACGGCGATATAGATATAATTATTGTACATCAGCATTTTCCTCCTCTGTCTTTACCGGGAACAGGATAGCTCCGGCGCAGGAAATCAGAACGGTGAGCAGAATCGTTCTGGTTCCGTCGGAGAGAGTGGAGATGCCCGGGAGATAGCTGCAGATAAAGCTTAAGAAAAAGCTGACGGCAACAAGACCCGCTACCACACGGCTCTTTCGCGCCGGGGGAATGATGATTGCAAGGAACATGCCGTACAGCGCCACGCTTAAGGCACTGACAGCGCGCAGCGGCAGCAGATTTCCGGCAATAATACCAAGAGCCGTGCCGATCGACCACGCGGGAGCAGCGACGAGAATGGCACCGTATGTATAATACGGATTCAGCCAGCCCGGGCGCGCGATTGTGATGCCAAACAGTTCATCCGTTACATCGTAACCAATGAGAAAACGGTGGAAAAACGGCGTGTCCGGCGAAAAGCGCTGGGCAAGCGCACAGCTCATCAGAAGATACCGCGCATTGGCGATGAGCGTAATGATAGCGACCTGCAGATAGCCTGCGTTGGCGGCAATCAGTGTAAAGGCAGCGTATTCTCCGGCGGAAGCATTGTTGAAAAGACTGGCGAGAAAGCCCTGAAAAGGACTAAGACCTGCCTTACGCGCTGCAATGCCGAGCGAAAACGAGACCGCAAAATAGCCAAGCCCGATCGGAATGCCATCGCGGATTCCGTTGACCAGAACCTGGCGGGAAAATGAATAAGATCTTTGTGAACTCATAAAAAGCTACTTCCTTTTCTTTCGCAGAAGCTAGAGCATGTCTGAAAAAATCATTTCCGTAATCTGAGATTCGCAGCTTACGAAAAGGTTTTTTCAGACATGCTCTGGCATCTGGCAAAAATGTTGGGGTCAAGAGATCAAAAATCCTCTTGCAAGCGAGCTTGCACCGGCTTTTTGATCTTTTGCCCTGATATCTGATGAAAATTATAGCAAGTTTCGACAGGTTCGTAAACTCTTATTTTGTTCTTGTTCGTTTCACGCAGCCATTGCTTACGCCTGCGTTTCTAAGTCTGTTGAACTGAATTGTATAAAATTATGTACAAAAACAGAAGATAACGCTTGAAAATAGAAGAAAAATCCATTAATATCTATGTATACAAAAAACATTACCGAAGGTGGTGCTTACGATGAAACTGCGTGCGCTTGCAAAAATAAATCTTGGTCTTGATGTGACCGGAAAAAGAGAGGATGGTTACCATGAAGTCCGCATGGTAATGCAGACGATCCAGATGTACGATCAGCTGGAAATAAAGGAGAGCAAAGAACCTGGCATAAGGCTGACAACCAATCTGCCGTTCCTTCCGTGTAATGACGGAAATCTCGTATACAAAGCGGCAAAGATTCTGATGGATGAATTCGATATCCGTCAGGGTGTCGATATGAACCTGACAAAATTTATCCCGGTAGCGGCCGGCATGGCGGGCGGAAGCTCGGATGCGGCAGCAGCACTGGTAGGAATTAACCGCATGTTTCAGCTTGGTCTGACAAAACGCCAGCTGATGGAGCGGGGTGTGCAGATCGGAGCGGATGTTCCGTACTGTGTGATGCGCGGTACAGCGCTGGCAGAAGGAATCGGCGAAAAGCTGACATCCCTTCCCGGCGTACCGATGTGCTACGTGCTGATCGGAAAACCGGGCATCAATGTTTCGACGAAATTTGTCTATGGAAACCTGCATCTTGATGAGGTGACGGAGCATCCGGATATCGACGGCATGGTAGAGGCGATCCGAAATCATGACCTGTACGGCATCACGGACCGCATGGGAAATGTGCTGGAATCCGTGACGTGTCCGGCGTATCCGGTGATCGATGAGATCAAGGCACAGATGATGAAAAACGGTGCGGTCAATGCGATGATGAGCGGCAGCGGCCCGACCGTATTCGGCATTTTCGACGATCCGGACAAGGCAGAATTTGCCCGTGATCAGTTAAAAATAAGCGGACTGTCGAAACAGACATTCCTGACTACAGTATCAAAACCGGGAGGTACAAAGTATGGCAAAAAATGAGTTAGACCTGCAGATGGAGGATTATCAGTACCTTCCGCTCCGCGATGTCGTGTTCCGCACGCTGCGCCAGGCGATTCTGCGCGGGGAGTTAAAGCCGGGTGAACGGCTGATGGAGATCCGGCTGGCAAATCAGCTCGGCGTTTCGCGTACCCCGATCCGCGAGGCGATCCGTATGCTGGAACTGGACGGCCTTGTGATCATGGTGCCGCGGAAGGGTGCGCAGGTAGCACAGATCACGGAAAAAGATCTGAACGATGTGCTGGAGGTGCGGCTCGGACTCGAGGAGCTGGCGGTAAAACTGGCGTGTCAGCGGATTACAGAGAGCGAACTGCAGAAGCTTTATCAGGCATCGCGTAGCTTTGAACAAATGCTGGAGACAACAGAGACGGATGATCTGCAGAAGCTTGCACAGGCAGATGTGGCATTCCATGATGTGATTTATCAGGCGACGAACAACGAGCGCCTGATTCAGCTACTGAACAATCTGCGGGAGCAAATGTACCGTTACCGGATTGAATATTTAAAGGATGTAAAATCCCGACGTTCCCTGGTCGAGGAGCACGATGCCCTTTATGAACGTATGAAAAATCGGGATCTTGCAGGCGCACAGAAGATGATCCGCGAGCATATCGAGCGACAGCAGGAGAGTATTATGCAGACCGTACATCACCAGAGCATGACGGGTGTAGAAGAAAAATAAAAGCGTATAAAATTTCGAAAAAGGAACATTCTGTTACAGAGTAAAAAATCGTGACAGAATGTTTTTTTATGAAATTTTGCAGAGTATATTTCTCCAGATGGTTTTTCGGAAGCTTTCAAAAGGAGGAGAAGGAGGGACGCAGGCATGGAAAAAGAGAAGACGCAGATTTCACTCACACTGTCGGAAAATGAAAGCGTGATCCGTACATGGTGTGAAAATTGCGATGATATTCAGATCCGCCCGATGAAACTCGGCAAAACGGGCGGAACCGGTGCGCTGCTGATCTACGTAGAAGTGGCGGTGAGCTGCGTTATGTTGAAGGATTCCGTGATCGGGAAGCTGTTGAACCGTCTGATGGAGGTTCCCGAGGCAGATATCCCGGGGGTTCTCTCGGAAAATCAGCTCGGAATTTCGGATGCACTGGAATTTGACACTATGGAGCTGCGTTCGCTTCCATGCTTGCGGGAAATGCAATTCTTTTTGTGGATCATTATGACCGTGCAGTCAAGATCGGATCGAAGGGTTATCCCAATTTAGGAGTGCAAAAAGCGGAGTCCGAAAAAGTGCTGCGCGGCTCTAACGAAGGTTTTTCCGACTCTGTCAAAACCAACACGGCACTCGTCCGCAAGCGTCTGCGGACCACCGATCTGAAAGTGGAGGAGATACATTTTGGTGCGCGTTCTGATACGGTTCTGGCTCTGGTGTATGAGAAAGAGTTGATTTATCCGAAATTTCTGGAAGAGGTAAAACAGCAGATTGCCGGCTGGGAGGTGGACGGCGTTTTTGACAGCGGCATGGTCGAGCAGCTCTGCGAACCGCAGTGGAAATCGCCGTTCCCGCGCTTCGAGACGACCGAACGGCCGGACCGCGCGGCGATGGAGATTCTGGACGGAAGAATCCTGCTTTTATGTGATAATTCCCCGGTCGGGATTCTCTTCCCGGCATCATTTGACAGCTTTTTAAAGGTCAGTGAGGACCGGTATCATCATTTTCTGATCGTCTCATTTGAGCGGCTGCTGCGGTATGCGGCGGTCTTTCTCGCCCTGTGGATTTCGGGCGGATACCTGGCTGTCACGGGCTTTCACACGCAGGTGCTTCCGACCAAACTCCTGCTGGCGTTCGCCGAAGCGCGGAAAGGCGTTCCGTTCCCCGGCATTCTGGAAATTCTTCTGATGGAATTTGCTTTTGAACTGATTCGCGAGGCCGGTGTGCGCATGCCGGGGCCGCTTGGCGGGACGATCGGAATTGTGGGCGGACTGATCATCGGAGATGCAGCGGTTTCCGCCAATCTGGTGAGCCCGATGACCGTCGTTGTGGTTGCGGTTTCGGCGCTCTGTTCGCTGGCGATTCCGAACGAAGAGTTCGGTGCGCCGTTCCGGCTGCTGAAATTCGGCTTCATTTTGCTCGGCGGATGGCTCGGCATTTTCGGCATGGTGCTCGGCACGTTTCTTCTCGCGGGTCATCTCGCCGGGCTTACGAGTTTTGGCATTCCCTATCTGATGCCGTTTGTCGGGAAAGGACTTGCGGCTACCATGCGCCGAAGGATTCCGTATGGCGGCCGCCGCTGCATCAGATGCGGGAGCGGCCGGTCTTTACAAAGCGCGATCAGAGAGTGCGGCTGCGGAAAAACAGAAAAGCTGCGGAGCCGGAAGAAAAACAGGAAAGGGGAGAGTGACGCATGTTTTCGGAAAATGACAGAATTTCACAGCGCCAGATGGAACGCCAGATCGTGCTCGTTCTGCTCTGCCCGGCGTTCTGGCAGCTCGCAGCGTACGGCGCATCGGACGGCCTGCCCGGTATGGCAGGGATTTTCGTTGGATATGGGCTGCTGGCGGTGTGGTGCATTTATCTCGTGCGCCTTGGCGGGCTTTACTGCCGCCTGGAAAGCGTGATGGGAAAGGCTGGGAAACTCCTTCTGGCAGTGATGTATCTGTGTTATCTGCTTTTCCTCGGCGGAACACTGCTTCGCAGAATGGCAGAGCTTGCCGCCGCGTATCTGACAGCGGGTGTACCGCAGGAGCTCTGCGGACTGTTTCTGCTCGCGGCGGCCGGGTTTGGTGTCGGCAGTGAAGTACAGAAAAGAGGACGGCTGGCGGAAGCACTCTATCCGTGGATTGTGGGCGGGATTTTGATTCTGCTTCTGCTGACGGTTCCGCAGATGCATTTTTCCTCGTTTGAGGATGCCTGGAAGACAGCAAAGTCTGTTGAAATTGTGGATAACGGAATACTTTTTGGGTGGAATGTGTGGAGAACACTGGAAAATGGAACACCGATTGCGCTGCTGCCGTTTTTACTGGGGCATGTGCAGAAAGAGCACAGGAGTGTCATTCTTCCGGTGACGCAGAGTATCTGGAAAACGGGGCTTCTTGTAATTGCAGGAAGCATGGCGCTGCTCGGCGTTTTCGGCCGGCGCGGCACGGCTGCGGCGCAGGACCCGCTCTTACTGTTAATGGCAGGAACGAGCCTGCCGGGTGGATTTCTGGAGCGGTTTGATATTCTGTGGATGGCATTTCTTTTGATGGGACTGCTGTTCACACTGGGAAGTCTGCTGTTTTACGTATCGCTGATCGGAGAGAAGACGGGACTGTGGAAACCGCAGAATCTCTATGTACGGATCGGTACAGTGCTTTTTATATGGCTGCTGTCATGCGCGGAAAGCGGCTGGTCGGTCCGATACGGTTACTTTCCGTTTTTCCTTGCCATCACGGTGCTGCTCGGCTTCTGCCAGAAGCATATGAAAAAACTGCGGCTTGTGTGTCTGGCGCTGGGCAGTATGATTTTCCTGTCATCCTGCGGGGCAGTAGAGCCGGAAAAGCGGCTGTATCCACTGGCGGTTGCCTTTGATTATGTGTCGGAAGAGGCGACTGCGCCGGAAAACAGTGAAACTGGGGAAGAAACCGGGACGGCGGTCAGTGAGAGCGGCGGAGTAAAGGAGACGGCTGGCGGTAAATGGCGTGTCTGGTATGCGCCTGCGAATCTTGCGGTGGTGACCGGCCAGGGAAAGGATGAGCAGGAGGAGGGAACCGACGAGGACCCCGCATCGCTGTTCTTTGAAGCGGAGACGTTTGAGGAGATTGCGCAGCAATATGACAGCACAGAGGAATATGATCTCGACACCGGACACGTCCAGGCGATTGTATTTTCCGATGCACTGCTCAGTGACCGGGGACGGATGGAAGAACTGTTGAAGTACCTGGAACAGGACCGTGCGCTTGGGCACAGTGCCTATCTGTTTCACGCAGAAAAACCAGAAGATATCATGGAGCAGAACGGAAAACAGGTGGAGTCCGTCGGTGAGTACCTGTGCGGAATTTATGACAACCGGGTGAAAAGAAAAGAGGCGGTGACACTGGCGGACTTGTGCTATGCGTTGGAAAACGAAAGGAGCATTCCGTGGATTCCGAAAGCGCCGTAAAAGGTTTAAAGTGTATGGAATATCGGAGCGGGCAGTGAGTGTCTGTGTATAAAAGTTTTGAAATCCGGCAAAACTGGAAAAAACAGGAGGCAGCATATGAATGAGAAAAAAGTACAGAGCCGGAAACGGAATCAAAATCAGACACAGAAGAAATCCAGGGACAGGCAGGCGCAGCCCCGAAATACATTTGGGAACCAGTATAGAAGTCAATTCCAGGCGGCATTTCAAATTTTCTGCCGCCGCTGGCTCCCCGTCTGCATTGCGGCGCTGATCCTTTCCGGAACCGCCAATCTTCTCCGCGAGTCCCGTCTGCAGCAGGAAGTCGCTGCAAAGATCGTGCGCTTTCACGTAAGAGCCAACAGCGACTGCGCCTCCGACCAGCAGATCAAGCTTCAGGTACGCGATGCCGTTGCCGAAGAACTGCAGACGATCCTGCACGGAGCCGAAACAAAAGCAGAAACCGAAGAAATCCTGCGTGAAAACGAGCCCTCCATCCGTGCCGCCGCCCTTCAGACGCTGCGCGCAGGAGGCAGTACTGACGATATCACCGTAACGTACGGAAAAGCCAGTTTTGAGGAAAAAGAAACGGGCAATTATATTCTCCCCGCCGGAACGTACGACGCTCTTCAGATCAACATCGGCAGAGCCAAAGGGCACAACTGGTGGTGCATGCTGTACCCGTCCATCTGCTTTTCGGATGCCCTGCGCCCCGTAAACGAGGATGGCGAAAGTGCAGAAAAAGTCGAAAAAAGCCGGATTCCGCTGCAGAATCTGTTGAGTGACGCCGCCTACCGCGAAATCCTGAAAAGTGACTGGATTTCGTTCCGGTTTTTCTGGCGTTAGGCGGATTTTTCGAAAGACTTTCAAGAGAAATGATTGCAATATTCCTCCATTCGGGTTAAAATAATGTATCAGCGACCTATTTTAACCAGGGTCGTGAAATGAAAAAAGAAATGTAAAAATTCAGATATATTAAATATAGAAATGAACCCCATTCGGCATGACAAAAAAGTAATGCCGGATGAAAAATGGAGGAAAGTATGAAAGCAGACAGACAGGCGCCGATCGGCGTCTTTGATTCCGGTGTCGGCGGACTGACCGTAGTGCGTGAGATTATGCGAAACCTGCCCGACGAACGAATCGTATATTTTGGAGATACAGCGCGTGTGCCGTACGGTTCCAAATCGAAGAACACCGTCATCCGTTATTCCCGCCAGATCGTACACTTTCTGGAAACCCAGCAGGTCAAGGCAATCGTCATCGCCTGCAACACCGCAAGTGCGCTGGCACTCGATACGATCGAAAAAGAGATTGATCTCCCGATCATCGGCGTGGTAAAACCGGGCGCACAGATGGCCGTCGAGACGACGCAGAACAAGCGCGTCGGCGTCATCGCAACCGAGAGCACTATTCAGAGCGGCCTCTACCAGCAGCTCATTACCGAGGCAGATCCGGCGATCACCGTTTACGGAAAACCGTGTCCGCTGTTTGTGCCGCTCGTGGAAGAGGGCTGGACAAAAGATCCGATCACCGAGGAAGTGGCGCGCCGCTATCTGGCAGAGATTCTGGATAAAGACATCGACACGCTGATTATGGGATGCACCCACTATCCGCTGCTGCGTTCTCTGCTGCGGAAAGTAGTCGGAGAAAAAGTAACACTCGTCAACCCGGCATACGAAACCTCACAGGCACTGTGCAGACTGCTGCGGGAGCTGGATCTGGAGAATCCTGGAAACGATGAGCTGGGCCGTCAGAAATACCAGTTCTTCGCAAGCGACGGCGTGGAGCGGTTCAATGCCTTCGCACATTCCGTTCTGCCGGAGCAGATCAGCGATACGAAACAGGTACAGATTGAAAACTATTAAAAACGACATACAGAAAAGAGAGAGGAACATCAGAAAAGGATGGAAAAAGACGTACTCATCAGCATCCGCGGACTGCAGTATCTGATGGATGAGGAATCCGGCGAACAAGAACCGGTGGAGGTTATGACGACGGGTTCGTACTACAAGAAAAACGGCCATCACTTTCTGATCTACGACGAGGCAACCGAAGGCTTTGACATGATGACGCACAACATGATCAAATTTACGGAAAACGCCCTCGAGGTGCGCAAGCGCGGCCTCATTGATGTCCATATGATTTTTGAGGAGGATAAAAAGAACATTTCGTTTTATCATACGCCATATGGCATGATCAACATGGGAGTTGCGGCGACGAAGGTCAGAATGAAAGAGACGCCGGATCAGATTTTACTGAAGGCAGAATACGCGCTCGACATCAACGACAGCTACGTGGGGGACTGCGTAATCGATATCGAGGTAAGACCGCGGGAAGGCGGAAAACTGAATTTATAAAAAAATACCCGGGAAGAATGAAAATCATTCAACTCGGGTATTTTCGCGAGCAACGAGCCAAAGTCCGGGCTTGCACGAGACCTTGGCGACTGCCGCGAAAGCAAAAAGAAACACGCAAAGCGTGTTTCTTTTTGTTTCAGATGAAATTTTATTTCTCCTCGCCGCGTGCCTTGCGGAGCATTTTCTGCCAGAAGCCGTTTTTCTTTTCCGGCTGCTCTAAAGAACCGCGGATGCCGCGAACGCCGGTGATGTAGATACCGCTTACGGTAGCTTTGACTTCTTTTTTCACCGGGATCTGATCGAAGATAGCAGCGTCGCAGATCAGGGTCATGATTCTCGGACCGACTTTTGCTTTGACGATCGGCAGTTTTGCACGACGCATCATTTTCGGTGTCTGGTCGATGACCATCTGTGGAAGTCCGGAATCTTTCATGCGAAGCTTTTTCTTATCTATGATCAACATGGAGACAGTCTGTTTCATGGCCTCCATTTGTTCCTGCTGTGCGGCCTGTTTTGTCTGTGCTTTTTTACCGAAGTAATACAGCAGACCAAGGATGACAGCGATGACAGCTAATACGATTAATACGATAATCCAGGGTTTCATCCCTTTATTCCTCCTCTGCAAAAAATAATGTGGGCATCGGAACATACAATGCCAGTCTATGAACATTCTAACATTGATTTCGGCAAAACGCAAACACATTTTAGCGCAATCCAGGCGATTTTATGGTCGAAAATCATAAGAATTTCTAAAATCGGAGCCCCAGCCTTTTTTTTACCAGACAAGTATGGTAAA
Organism: Blautia sp. AM47-4; assembly: GCF_003479865.1. NCBI lineage: Bacteria > Bacillati > Bacillota > Clostridia > Lachnospirales > Lachnospiraceae > Blautia > Blautia sp. AM47-4. The sequence continues at coordinate 85,672 of NZ_QUHY01000003.1, read as the reverse complement.
ATGAGATTTACAACGCGCCGGGAACGGCGTAGTATGGAGGAAAATTCAAGAATGAAAAGAAAAGCAGCAGTCATGCTTCTGCTCATGACACTGGGAGCAGCCAGTGTGAGCGGATGCGGAAAAAACAATACAACAAGCAGCAGTTCCGTATCAAGCGCAAGCAGCACAAGCGCTTCCTCAGCATCCGATGCGTCGAGCGCAGGCAGCACATCGTCCGACAGCACAGCTTCTGAGGAATACGCTTCCCCGAGTGATGTAGACGGGATTCCGGTTGTCGATGAGGAAGTTGATCCGGCAGAGTGTGTAACGCTTGGAGATTACAAAAAGCTCACACTGGAAAAGAAAGTAGAGCAGGTAACGGATGATGACGTACAGACGGCCATTATGGCAGAGACAGCTGTCACCATGGACGATCCGGATGCCACCGTACAAAAAGGCGACACCGCCGATATTGCCTATGTTGGCAAAGTTGATGGCAAGGAGTTTGACGGCGGAAGCAGCGATTCCTACAATCTGGTGATCGGATCCGGTACCTTCATCGATGGATTTGAGGATGGTGTCATTGGAATGAAAACAGGGGAGACAAAGGATCTGAACCTGAAATTCCCTGACAGCTATCAGAGTACCGATCTGGCAGGAAAAGATGTTGTGTTTACCGTTACGGTAAATGCGTTTACCCGCCCGGCAGAAAACATTGACGGATGGGAGCTCGATGATGCATGGGTAGCAAAAAATACAGATTACAGTACTGTGGAGGAATACCGTGCCGGAAAACGCGCAGAGCTGGAGGCTGCAAATGAGACGACAGCGGAAAATAATTTGCAGAATGACGCGATGCAGCAGATGGCAGACGGCTGTACGTTTCACAAAATTCCGAAATCCTATATCACCCTTGGCGAAGAGGATTACGATAAACGGTATACCACTTATCTTCAGAATTACGGCATTTCCCTGGACGACTATCTGGAGCAGTATGCGGACAGAGCAACCTACAATCAGGAGAAAGCAACGTATGCAGGAACGATGGCAAAAAGTGCCCTTCTTCTGGATGCTGTAAAAGAGGCAGAAGGCTGGACTACAGATGACCAGGATTACCAGCAGATCTTAAACGACGAGGCAGCCAATGCCAATATGTCGCAGGAAGATTTCCTGAAAGCAGCCAATGACTATTACGGGGAAGATACGGTAGTGCGCAATATCATGATGGAGCGCATGATCAATATGGTTCTCGATAATGCAACGGTCAATACTGTGACTGTGGATGCAGACGGAAATACAGTAGAATAAAAAGAGAAATCACCCCGAAACAGGATAAAAATTTCTGTTTTCCGGGGTGATTTAACCGAATCAAGTAAGTCCCCTGCTTCCATTGCGAAAAGCAATAAGCAGTGGGGGGGGACTTGCTTGTATCAGGAGGAGTGCAAGCTCCTTCTGATAAACTGCGGAGCAGTTATTCAGTTATGAGCAAGTAGCGAAGCGGATTGCGAATATCCGCTTCGCATGTGGGAAACGAATTGTGTTCGTTACGCCATGATTTTGCGGAACAGATCCTTCAGATCTTCTACGCTTGCATCCTTCGGGTTGCCCGGTGCGCAGGCATCTGCGTGTGCGGAATCTGCAAGGAACTGCAGATCTTCTTCTTTGACTGCCTCGAGAACAGATGGGATTCCAACGTCTGCGGACAGCTTCTTAACAGCATCAATCGCTGCTTTTCTATACTCTTCCTGAGACATTTCGTCTACACCTGTAACGCCCATGGCACGTGCGATTTCGCGGTATTTCTCACCGGTGCACTCCTGGTTGTATTCCATAACGATCGGAAGCATCATGGCACATGCAACACCGTGTGGGGTATCATAAACAGCACCAAGGGTGTGTGCCATGGAGTGAGCGATTCCAAGACCTACGTTGGAGAAGCCCATACCTGCGATGTACTGGCCAAGAGCCATTCCTTCGCGTCCCTCTTTGGTGTTTGCGACAGCACCGCGCAGAGATTTGGAGATGAGTTCGATGGCTTTGAGATGGAACATGTCAGTCATTTCCCATGCAGCTTTTGTGGTGTAACCCTCGATTGCGTGGGTCAGAGCGTCCATACCGGTAGAAGCGGTCAGTCCTTTTGGCATGGAGGACATCATATCCGGGTCAACAACTGCGATGATCGGCATATCGTGCGGGTCAACGCATACGAATTTACGTTTTCTCTCTACATCGGTGATAACGTAGTTGATGGTAACCTCTGCAGCAGTACCGGCTGTAGTCGGAACGGCGATGATCGGTACGCACGGATTTTTGGTCGGTGCGGTGCCCTCAAGGCTTCTGACATCCTCAAACTCCGGGTTTGCGATGATGATACCGATGGCTTTGGAGGTATCCATAGAAGAGCCGCCGCCGATGGCGATCAGATAGTCAGCGCCGGATGCCTTGAAAGCTTCTACGCCGTGTTTTACGTTTTCGATGGTCGGGTTTGGCTTGATATCGCTGTAAAGCTCATAGTCGAGTCCGTTTGCGGTCAGAATATCGGTTACTTTGGAAGTAACGTTGAATTTAATCAGATCCGGGTCAGAGCATACGAATGCTTTTTTGAAGCCGTGTGCCTTTGCTTCATTTGCGATCTCGGCAATAGCGCCTGCTCCGTGATAAGAGGTTGCATTTAAATTAATACGATTTGCCATGTTTGAAAAACTCCCTTCTAAAATGAATAAATGGTTTTACTGAACTTGTTATTATATTAACAAATCCGGAAGGGAAAAAGAAAGTGACAGAAGAAGCGAAGTGTAACACTTTAAAAAAAATCGCCATTGTGACAAAAACAACAGAACAAAATTTGTGAAAAATAACAAGAGCTGTTTGCGGGAAATTCTAAGAGAGCAGCTGCAGATTCCGGAACAGTTTTTTTAAGTCCTCCGGCATTGCCCGGACGAGAAGAGCGGCAAACTCGGAAGGTGTCAGATCCATGCCGGTAAGCACCCATTTTACGGTCATGGTGATGGAACCCTGACAGTACATTTCGAGAAGAAAATGTATTTCCGGTGAAACCGGACTGCCGCTTTTTTCGTGAATCAGATTTTCGTAGAACGCGAGAATCAGATCGAAATCGTGTTCACGCAGAGAATTCTGTTTGTCGTAGCGGAAGGCAGCGGCGAAAAAAGCTTTTTCTTTCTGAATATAGGTAAATTTCTTTTCCAGACTGTCAAAAACGGTCGTTCCGCGGCCCATATGTTCGAAGGATTTTGTCAGTAATTTATCAAAGTACCAGTTGATCAGATCGTATTTGTCGAGAAAATTGCGGTAGAAGGTCTGGCGGGTAACACCACAGATTTCACAGATCTGGCGCACGGTGATCTCTTCAACGGGTGTTGTTTTCATGCACTCCTTCATGGATTCGGCAAGACGGTATTTTGTTTTTTCTCCTTTGGGAGCAGATACGGTGGAATGGATCATCCGGGCAGTTTCCTTTCGTTTCGAAAATTGTAACTATGCAGAGTTATGCATATATTATAACGCGAATCCGAAAAAATAAAAAGCCCTGAACATGTTCCGGAGATAAGATACAGGAACATATTCAGGACGATTTTGCTTATTTTCTTTTGTTTACGGCCTGTCCGACACAGTAGCATACAGCGGCAACAACCATGCCGTTGATGGAAGCGATGCCCCAGTGTAAGAGGTTCGCAACAATGGCACCGAGAATGACACCGGCAACCGCAAACCAGTCTACGGTTTTAAGTTTCGGCTGATCGGTTTCAAAGTCCTCTTTGTTCATGAAGTAGGCGAGCACCAGAATCATGCCGACCGGCGGCAGGGTACAGTTCAGAATGTTGAGCCAGCCGCAGAAGTTGTAGTACAGCCATACGGAGGCAACCGTTCCGATGATACCGGAAAGGAGAACCATCGGTTTTTTCCTCTGATGGAAGATGTTGGCAAGACCAAGACCTGCGGTGTACAGAGCGTTGTCATTTGTAGTCCAGATATTAAGACCGAGAACGAGAACAGCCAGGTAGAACAGGTTCAGGCGGACCATAACCTCGAAGATATCGTTTCCGCCGACAAAGATCGAGGAAACGGCACCGAAGAAGAACATCAGGGAGTTTCCGATGAAGAAGGCCACAACCGTGGTGATGGCACCCGCTTTTCCGTCCTTTGCAAAACGTGCGAAGTTCGGGGTTGCGGTTCCGCCGGAAACGAAGGAGCCGATGACAAGACCGGCACCGCCGATGATAGTCAGAGATCCGCTGGATTTGGCAAACTGATCGATGATCGTTCCGTCGCCTCTCATTACGGCCATGACCATGGCGATCGTTCCGAGAATGGCAACACTTGGTACAGCGATATAGCTGACGATGGTCAGAGATTCAATACCAAAATAGGCAGAGGCGGTCATGCAGACGCCGGCAAGAAGAACAAGTCCCCACTGTGCCGCAGTGCTTCCGCCGAGCAGCTCCTTGGAAACCGGAATTGCAAACATGGCAAGACCGACACCAAACCATCCGATCTGCGTAAAGCTGGTCATGGCTGACGGCAGATAGGAACCTTTTTCGCCAAAGGCTCTCTGGGACAAAAGATCAAGTGACAGACCGGTTTTTGCACCGACGTAGCCGAGCAGACCGGTATAAATACCAAGAATGATTCCACCAAGGATCAGTGATCCCAAAAAGCCCCAGAAATCGAGGCCGTCAGCGAGCTGCTGGCCGACCCACATGCTTGCCGAGAAGAAGGTGAAGCCAAGCATGATCATAAACATGGTTACTACATTTTTCCGGGCAGAAGACGGAACCGCGCTGTCCGCGAAGTCAACATCTTTTACTTTCTTTTCTTTTTCCATAATATCTCCTGAAAACTGTGATTACGGTTCGCCGAAATTCAGCGAACCGTAAGAAATGGTTTTTTGTTACAGCATGTATTTGCGAAGTGCTGCGGTAAACTCTTCAATTCGTTCAGCCGCAATTTCTTTCAGGGTAGCATCGCCAAGGCTTGCAATATAGCCTTTTTCCTGGCGGTACAGCCATTTGGTCACACGTTCATCGATTTCTTCATAGTGATTGATGTGAATCCACTCTTCGTAGGATGCGCCAAGCGGGCAGCCGAGCTTCTCCTCGAGCAGTCTGGTGAAGTCGATCCGGTCGGCCTTCTCCAGCATTTTATTCCAGAAATCGAGAACCTCCTCGACATGCTCATGGATTTCATAGCGTCTTGCACCGCCATCGTAGATGATGCATTTTTCAAACAGAGGATCGCGCATGGAAAGCGTTTCTCTTCGGAACTCCGGTGCAATGATACCGTCTTTCCAGTAGAAATCGACATCCGGCAGATTGATTCCAGATACGCCCCTGTCCTGATAGGTGCTGAAGATTCCTTCGTAATATACGGTGATAAAGCCTTCAAACTCCGGCCAGAACTCGCGGATTTCTTTTGTGAGACGTTCCAGAATTTTGATTCCGGTTGTGCCGCCGATCGTAAAGATGATAATGTTGCGAAGGGAAGCACCGTGCTCACGGTAGAAATCGGTTACGTAGCGCAGGCAGTGGATCAGCGTTTCACCCGTTGCGATGATATCGCCGATCAGAAGTGTACTTCCCGGAACCATCGTCAGCTTGCTGTATTTGATTTCCAGCCCTGCGATTTCTTCCTCTTTAAAGACGCGCTCACTTGACAGAAAACTGATGTCATGTACACGAATGTGCTCACGGTAGCAGCTTTCCTCCAGCGGATAATTCAAAGCGCCGCGCAGGATGGAAAGGATGTTGGCTGCGGTTACCTTTCCCTGCTCTTTAAAATAATAAAGCATCTGTGAAGTAGACGGAATCAGGCAGTGATAAACCTCATATCCGACAACCTCCGGTGTGTTCAGAAGCTTTCTTGTCTCTGCTTCGGAAACGACATAGTATTCGTTCTCATAATCGCCGCCTGCGAGGCGATAGCAGTCCACGCCCTGTTCCGAAAACTCCGGCACCAGTTTTACTTCATTCCATTTTTCCATTCAAAAGTTCCTCCCGGTTTTCCCTCTTTGGTAAACATGTTATAAACTTTTAACAGTGTAAGGGGTAGCAACCTGATTGTCAAGGGAAAAGGCGAATTTACATGATTTTCTTACAGAAGAAGGGAATGCGCCGCGAGAAAAGGAATTTTACCGGGTTTTGCCTTCTCCGGAAAAGTATTCCTTTGTAAGCTCCACAACCTTGCCCGAAAGCAGGAAGAGCGCAATCAGGTTTGGGATCGCCATGAGACCGTTGAAGGTCTCGGCAATGCTCCACATCAGGCCGAGGTTTGCGGTGGCGCCAAGGATGGCAACCAGCGCATAGGCGGCCATAAAATATTTTGTGATTCTTTCGGAGAATAAAAACTCGATGCAGCGTGCACCGTAAAGTCCCCATCCGAGAATCGTGGAAAAGGCGAAGCAGCACATCGCGAACGCGGTGAGCAGCGAAACCCAGTTTCCGTATGTAAGGGTAAAACCGCTGATGGTCAGCTCTGCGCCGGCAGCCTGTCCGTAGGTGATGGAAGTACCGCTGCAGAGAATAACAAGTGCAGTTAAGGTACAAATCACGATCGTATCAGTAAATACCTCAAAGATACCGAACATACCCTGTTTGACCGGCTTTTTTGTGTCGGCACAGGCGTGCGCGATCGAACCGGTACCAAGACCTGCCTCGTTTGAGAAAATACCGCGGGACACACCTTTTTTTACACTCATAAGCATGCTTCCGACGATACCGCCTGTAACGGCGGAGGGACGGAAGGCGCCCTCAAGGATCGAAACGAAAACAGACGGAATCCGGTTGAGGTTCAGCAAAATTACACCGATGGCAAGGACAATATAAAACAGAGCCATAAACGGAACGAGCTTTTCTGTTACCTGTGCGATCCGTTTGACACCGCCGAGCAGGATCAGCGCTACGAGTGCCGCAATGATGATACCCTGAATCAGGTTGGAGGTCGGGACCGCGTCCTTTGAGATCACATGGTAATTCATCAGTGCGGAGTTGACTGCGGTTGTGATGGTGTTGACCTGCGTTGCATTTCCGGTTCCGAACACAGTCAGTACACCGAAAGCAGCGAAAAGATAGGCCAGAAAATGCCATTTTTTGCTGAGACCGTTTTTGATGTAATACATCGGTCCGCCGACGAGTTCCCCGTTGGCATTTTTCTCGTGATAGAAAACAGCCAGTGTTACCTCGGCAAATTTCGTACACATGCCGAGCAGAGCGGAAACCCACATCCAGAATACGGCACCGGGTCCGCCGATAGCGATAGCGCCGGCAACACCGGCAATATTACCGGTACCGACCGTGGCGGCAAGTGCTGTACAGACCGCCTGGAACGGTGTAATTGCGCCATCGGAAGCATCTCGTTTGCGGAACATTCTTCCGAGCGTTGTGCGGATCGCATACGGGAATTTTCGAATCTGGAGAAAACGGGTGCGCAGACTCAGGTAAAGACCGACACCGAAAATACAGATCATAGCCGGAACACCCCAGATAAAATTGTTCACGGCATTGTTGATGGTTTCAATCAGTTGGAGCATAGATACCTCTTTCTTTTTCATAAGCAGAAGCACTTTCTTGGAAGATCAGTGCTTTCATAAAGTAACACAATGCAAAAAGTATATCATCTCAGACGAGATTTGCAAGTTTTTTTCGAGAAAAAACGCGAACCCCCAAATTTTTTGCGATTCCGGAAAGATATATTTTCTCTAGCCTTATGGGTTTACCATGAGCCAGGCGGTTTTTTCCGTTTTCTTCCAGTTTTTGTGAAGGAATGCAGCGAAATATGATAGAATAGAAAAAAAACAGAAAAGAGGATTATTGCCATGTTTCAGGTAATTGATATGCACTGCGACACCATCCCGGCGCTGCAGTGGAAGGAAAAACAGGAGCATCTTGCGGATGCGGATCTTCAGATCAATCTGGATAAGCTGGAAAAGGGCGGCAGCCTCTGCCAGTGCTTTTCTTTGTTTACGTTCCTGAAGGGACTGAAAGACGAAACGCCGTTTGAGCATGTGAGAAAGCTGGCTGATCTCTGGAAATCAGAGGTGGAACGGTATCCGGACCGCATTTGTCAGATCAAAACGTATGCGGATCTGATGCAGGTACAGAAGGAAGGAAAAATAGGCGCGGTGATGACCGTCGAAGAGGGTGGTGTTTACGAGGGAAGTATTGAAAAACTGCATACGATGTACGATCTCGGCGTGCGGATTTCCACACTGACCTGGAACTTCCCGAATGAACTCGGATTCCCAAACCCGGCGCAGGAAGAGGGAAAGCCATATCTTCCGGATCTTGAAAACGGGCTGACGCCGACCGGTATTACCTTTGTCGAGGAGATGGAGCGGCTCGGCATAGTGATCGATTTATCACACTTAAATGATGCCGGAATCCGCGACGTTTTTGCACATACGAGAGGTCCGGTCATTGCATCTCATTCCAATGCGCGCGGTGCGTGCTTCCATCTGCGAAACCTTTCAGATGAAATGATTCGTCAGCTCGCAGAGCGTGGCGGCGTCACCGGTATCAATTTCTGTCCGTCGTTTCTGCGCGAGGAGCCGGCGGCGAAAAAGGCATCGACGATGGATATGGTACGCCATATGAAATATCTGCGCAACGTCGGCGGCATCGACATCATCGGCCTTGGAACCGATTTTGACGGTTTCAGTGGTGAAACGGATGTGCCGGACACCGCGCATATGCAGCATCTCGCAGATGTGATGAGCCACGACGGTTTCACCGATGAAGAGATCGAGAAGGTCTTTTCCAAGAATGTACTTCGGGTGTTTAGAGAATGCTGGAAATAAAACTACAGCTCCGGTGATGCCGCCAGAAGCTCCTTTGTATAATCATTCTGCGGATGCGCAAACAGTTCTTCCGTCTCCGCGTTCTCCACAATCCGGCCTTCTTTCATCACGAGAACCCGGTCGCACATCTGATAGATCACGTTGAGGTCATGCGAGATAAAGAGAATCGAGAGCTGAAGCTCCTCCTGAAGCTGAACCATCAGCTCCATGATCTGCTTTTGAATCGTCACATCGAGAGCGGAAACCGGTTCGTCGGCAAGGATCAGGCGTGAGCCCTGGATCAGTGCGGCCGCGATGCTGACTCTCTGGCGCTGGCCGCCGGAGAGCTCATGCGGGCGGCGTTTCAGGTGCTCTGCGGAGAGGCCGACTCTTTCGGCCATCGCAAGAACCCGTTTTTTTCGTTCTTCTTTTGGAACCTTCTGCATCCGAAGCGGCTCCTCTAAAATCCAGGAGATTTTCTTCGCAGGATTCAGGGAAGAAAATGGATCCTGGAAAATCATCTGCGGATGGTCGACCTGCGAAAATATTTCGCCTTCATCTGGGCGGATAAATCCTAAGATCACTTTGGAGAGTGTCGATTTTCCGCATCCGCTCTCTCCGACGAGACCGAGAATTTCATTTTCATGAAGCTCGAAAGAGATATCATGAAGCACCGTTTTTCTCTGCTTTCCCTCCTGATAGGAGGCAGAAATATGGCTGACTTTCAGAATGTTGTTTGGACTGATTTCTTCCATGGGTTATTCCTCCTTTTCCGCAGGCGGAGCAGCTTTTTTGTCAGAGCCTGTCGGCCATTGAGCTGTTGGAGCGATTTTGATTCGCTTTCGCAGCGATGTTCGTCGGTTCGGAATTGCATCGAGCAGGCGGCGGGTGTAGTCTTCCCTCGGGTGGAAAAAGACATCGTTTACACTGCCGGATTCCACAATCGTCCCATGATTCATGACGATGACCCGGTCACAGAGCGAACGGATGACGCCGAGGTCGTGTGAGATAAAAAGAATCGCCGTGTGATGGCGTTCATTGATTTTTTTCAGCAGCTTTAAGATCTGCGACTGAATCGTCACATCAAGAGCTGTTGTCGGCTCGTCTGCAATCAGAAGCTTCGGTTCTGTAATAAGCGCCGCAGCGATCATCACCCTCTGGCGCTGACCGCCGGAGAGCTGGTGAGGGTATTTTTTGCAAAGCTTTTCCGGGTCGGGAAGCTCGACCTCATGCATTATAGCAAGAACCTTTTCATGACGTTCTGCCGGTGTGCAGCTCTCATGAATCAGCAGTCCCTCTGCAATCTGTTCTTCGATGGCCAGAACCGGATTTAAAGAGGTCATCGGCTCCTGAAAAATCATACTGATTTCTTTTCCACGGATGCGCTGCAGATCCTGGCTGGAAGCGTGTGTAACGGAAGAACCTTCGTAAAGAATTTCTCCACCGGATACGGCGGAATTTTCCTTTAAAAGCTGCAGAATGGAGAGTGCTGTCTGCGTTTTGCCGGAACCGGATTCCCCGACAATGCCAAGCGTCTCACCTTCTTCTAAGGAAAAGGAGATGCCTTTTACCACTTCGGTCGGTGGCGTGGTATCGTAAAATGCAATTTTTAAGTCACGTACATCGAGAAGTGCCATATCAGTTACCGCCTTTCTTCTGTAATCCGTCGCCGAGGAGCGATACGCCAAGCGCCAGTAAAATGACGGCAAGACCGGGGAAAACAGAGCCCCAGGGAGCAGTCATCAGATACGTCTGGGATTCTGAGAGCATCCGTCCAAGCGAGGCATCGGGCGGCTGGACACCGATGCCGAGAAAGCTCATGCCGGCCTCGGAGAGAACGGCGTTGTTGAAACCGATTGCTGCCATCGAAAGAAGGGACGGGACCGTATTTGGCAGGATATGTACAAATATGATCCGAAGATGGGAAACACCCATCAGACGGGCACTTTTGACATAGTCCATATCTTTGCGTGCGAGAAATTCGCTTCTGGTGATACGTGCAAAGCTCGGAATGAATACGATACCGAGTGCAAGGATCACGTTGTATTTGCCGGGACCCAGCAGCGCGATAAATACCAGCGCCAGCAGGATTCCCGGAAAGGAAACAATGACATCGTTTATGCGCATCAGGATTTCGTCAATCCATCCGCCAAAATACCCGGTGAACGCACCGACAAGAACACCAATGGTTCCGCCGAGTAGCAGAGTAGCGAAAGCGACGAAGAAGGTTGTACCGGTTCCTTTTAAGACGCGGCTGAAAATATCGCGTCCAAAGTGATCGCAGCCGAACGGGTGCGACAGAGAGGGAGCAGCAAACTTGGCTGCGCCGTTCATTGCATCCGGGTCGTACGGTGTATAGAAAAAGCCGATCAGAAGAAACAGAAGCATAAAAGCGGTGAGAACAGCTCCGATGATCAGCGTGAGATTGCGTTTCTTTTTCATAATGAAAACCCTTTCCTTTGTCGTGGGCGGCTCCCCATGACCTTTCGGTCGCGGGAGCTGATGATCGAAAGCTCCCGTCAGTCTTTTACGCGGATACGCGGATCAATTCTGCCATACAGCAGATCTACCACGAAATTGATGATAATAATGAGGGCGGCGATCAGTACAAGGATGCCCTGAACCACGGGGTAATCGCGGTTGGAGATCGAAGTGATCAGAAGATTGCCCATGCCCGGAATCGAAAAAACCTGTTCCAGAATAATGCTGTTTGCTACAATATCTGCGATTGTCATGCCCCAGAAGGTCAGTACCGGAATCAGGGCGTTTTTCAGCACATGGTGATACATAACACGGCGTGTACTGTTTCCGCGGGAATAGGCGGTGCGCACATAGTCGGCATCGAGCTGCGAGAGCACAGAGCTGCGCAGCATTTTGACAGCCATGGAACAGCGCGGAAGTGCAATGGCGGCAGACGGTGCAACAAGATAACCGATAAAACCGGAAAAATTTTCAGAAATCGGCACATAGGCGCCCGGCTGAAACCATTTGAGAATCAGACCGAAAAGATACGTGATCAGAATACCGATGAAAAATCCCGGCACAGACATGATCACCTGATTGATCGTCATGATCAGCCGGTCCAGATGGCCTCCGGCGTGCTGTGCTGTGAAAATGCCGATGGGAATCGAGACAACAAGGATCATCAGGAATGCGATAACGGTGATAGCGATGGTAATCGGAACTTTATCGCGGATCAGTTCTCCGACCGGCATCGAGTACGAATACGAGGTGCCGAGATCTCCATGAAAAAAGCCGGTTACCCACGAAGCATACCGTTCCAGAACCGGCCGATCCAGTCCCATTTCCTTTTGCAGAGCCTCAATCCGCTCCGGCGTCGCCTCCGTTCCAAGCTGCGATTTTGCCGCATCTCCGGGTATGACGGAAAAGGCAAAGAACGATAAAAAGGATACAAGAAGCAGCGTAAGAAGGAGAGAGCCGAATTTCTTTGCAATGTATTTCATGAATGGAAATTCCTCCTTGTGTAATGTAGGATACTCCGGGAATTTTTCCCGGCTTATAAAAGCAGGCACAGAAAAGCTTCGGGCGTATCGGCTGAAGGTTTTCGTGCACGTCATTTTTATTGTAGACAATGCAGGTGTAAATAGCAAGATAAAATTGGAATATCTCGAATTACAGAATAACAGGAAAAGGCCTCTTGCATAACCGGTGTGGATGATGCAAAAAGCCTTTGATAAATTGCCTTCGATAAATCCCCTGTTTAGTTTTCCATTTCCCGTCCGAGATACGTTGCCGCTACCTGGAGGAGCTTTTTTTCCGTGTCGCCCGGCAGGGACTCCCTGTCTTTGCCGCAGAGAATGACCGAACCGATGGCATCACCGGAGGAGAGAATCGGAAAAATGAGCTCCGGCAGAGGAGTAGTATTGTCTGTGTTTTCCAAAATTGAAAAATAAGCCTTTTCACCGGGACGCGCAAGTACTGTTTTCCGGTTCAGAATCGCTTCCTCCAGCCGGCTGCTGATGGACTTGCCAAGATAATTTTTCTGTTCCGGCCCGTTTGCCGCTACAATCTGTTCCTGATCCGAAACACAAACGAGACATCCGGTCACCGTTGAAATCGATTTTGTAAACCCTGCTGCGCATTCCGCCAGCTCTTCGATCGGTGAGTATTTCTTCAGGATAATCTCACCCTCCCGTCCGGTATAAATTTCCATGGCCTGTCCCTCCCGGATCCGCATCGTGCGCCGGATTTCCTTGGGAACTACCACACGCCCCAGATCATCAATCCTTCGAACAATTCCCGTCGCTTTCATATGAAAAATTCCTCCTGTTTCCGCAATGTACTTTCCATAATTTGTGCTGTATGGGTAGTATGTGGAAAAACAGGTGGAATTATGCATGGAAAAAAGAAACAGTATTTCCGCTGTTTGCAGCAATTTCGGAAAAAATACAGTGGAACAGCAGTGGTTAGTCTGGTTGCTCCTTTTACAGAAGACTGCGGTCTTTTCCGAGATAGAACAAAGCGATCGTATCCGGTCCGACGTGGCTTCCGGTGCAGTAATCGTAGGAAGTATTGATAAATTCACGCACCTTCACTCTTTTCTGGATTTCTTCCATCATATAAAGAGATTCCTCATAGGCATCTGCATGTGCGATTCCGACGATCTGGTTTTCCGGGTCTTCGATCGTTTCACAGAAAAGACGAATCAGTTCATTTAAAACGGCCTTGCGTCCGCGGACATTCTTATAAGAAACGATATAGCCATCTTCATTTCCACGCAGAATCGGTTTGATTTTCAGCATATTTCCGACCACAGCGACACTTCCCTTGATTCTTCCGGTGCGGGAAAGATATTTCAGATCGCCGACGGTGAAAATGCCGTTCATTTTGCCGACGTAGGTTTCCAGAAGATCTGCCGCTTCGTCTACGTTCATGCCCCGATCGCGCATTTCGCTGGCATAGATGGCGAGGATGCCCTGTGCAAGAGAGGCATTCAGGGAATCGACGAGGCGGATTTTACGTTTTCCGCCGTATTCCTCAAGAAGCTCCTCGGCAGCAAGTCTTGCGGAGTTATAAGTTCCGCTGATGTTTTTGCTTAAGGAAAGATAGATGACATCCTGATCTGCCTCAAGAGCGGTGCGGAACGCATCCGCAAAATTTGCGGTGCTGATCAGTCCGGTCTTGATTTCACAGCCGGTGCGCATGGCATTGTAATATTCTTTTCCTTTTGAAAGCTCCTCTTCCGGTGACAGATCTGGGTCGAAGCAGACCAGCTCTTTTCCATTCACAAGATTGACGAAAGAAACGACATGGATATCGTATTTTTTCGCAGTAACAGCAGGCAGATTTGCCGCTGAATCAACAAAAACCTGAAACATAAATAAAATTCTCCTTTGTAGTGTAAATGTCCCCCAAAATGATGTAACTTTTGATAAGCATTGTAGCACATTGTATCACCAAAGAAGAGAGATTTCAATGGAAGATAGACAACATACTACAAAGGAGTGTGTCGACAAGTTGATTCCTGAAATCATCTGTTTTCGGAAGAAATTTGACCAGGTATCAATGCATAGTAATAATGACCAAAAACGGCAGACGTATTTTTAGTAAAAACGGCTTTCGAAATAAAAATAAAATCGTTTTATCTATAAATGAGCAAGTTCGTGATTTTGCATAAAAGAAAGACACCTTGATTCTTGATGTTGTATAATGAAAGTGACGAAACAAACATTTGCAACATTTACGAAAGAAGGTGCCTCTTGCAAATACTATACATCATTCTTTATTCATATACAACCAGCTTAAGCAATTAAGGATAGAGTAAACTTACTGTCAGTTGGAGAGTTGCAGAAGATTCCCTGCTATGAACTTGACCAGATTGTTTTCTCATAGTCTACTTCTCCCACAGTGTTTTGGTAGCATTTCGTATTTGCTGAAGGTACATGAAAGTGTTCTCCTGTTAAATAATATTCTGTAAGTTATTTTCTATAGATATCCGCTGATAGTAGGTATCTATGATATCCTGTAAAGTAATCGTATTCATTTTTTCTTCGGCAGCCTTTTGAATTTCATTATAAAATCCCTGCAAAGATAACTGAATGTTAATACCAACGCCACAATCTGGATTGGTATGAGTATCTAAATGAAGCAATGGTTTATCACCTTCAACTGCTTTATAAATATCCAGCAATGTAATCTGATCGGCTGGTTTTGAAAGAGAAGGACGGGCATGTCCGGCTACACTTGTCATAAGTTCCGCTTTTTTTAGTTTTAACATAAGCTGGCGTACAAAGCCGGGATTTGTATGGACACTTTCTGCAATTGAGGCACTGGAGAGGGATTTTTCCTGGTTGATAGCAATCAGAACCATCACATGAACAGTATCACTTAATTTCGTTGAATATTTCATGATAAGAAACTCCTTGTAGTATGATATAATGATCTTGTTTTCACGTTTTTGGGATGAAAATATTTCTGGTTTGTTTAAAACATCCTAAGTTCTCAACAGTTCTTTTTAATGTGTTGATAAACTGTACATTTTTTAATGCTTTGATGATTGTAAATAATATAATTACAACTATAATGGAGATTAAAGGAAAAGTCAACACAGATACTATAAATGTTCACAAAGGAGAACTTATGGAATACAAAAATCAAACAGAAAATCGTGCATTTCAGGAAATGTTGCAGGCAGCAGTAAAACGGCTGCAAAATCGTTCCGGAGAGGAGATTGCTGCAAAAAGCGGGGCTGTTTTTCATAGCAGCCGGAATGTGCTTGAAGTACTGAGTTTTTATGAAACAATTGAAATTCAACTCCCTGAGTTTCGTATTAACTCAAACGTGGACGAATGGCATTATCTGACATTGCTGCATTATCTGGATATGGCCGATGGCACAGAAGGCTCACAGAAGCTCATTACTTTTGGTAACCTGAAAGATGGATTGATTCGGGGAACCAAGTTTGACCGGACTGCAGAGCAGAAACTGGAAAAGCTTTTGCAGGATAAAGATCCTGAGAAAATTCAGAAAGCATGTAAAAACCTAGGTGCAGAATTCACAGAAACAAAGGCGGATCTGTGTGCTGTTTTTCCAGTTCTGCCAAGATATCCGGTAACTTTAAAGATATGGTTTGCAGATGAAGAATTTCCTGCATCTGGCAAAATATTTCTTCAGGATCATGCCGATCATTATCTGAGTGTAGAAGATGCGGTAACAGTTGGAGAAATTTTGCTGCAAAAATTATCGGAAGCCTTTTCTTCTCTCTGATCATGAATCAGAAAACTTTCCAGCCCGGCTTTGATAAATTTGTCGATTACTGTCTGAATCTGTTTCCAGTCATTACAGTGATTGCGGAGCATCAGTCTGTTGATGGAAAGGCAGCCATTCATTTGAAAATAAAAAACCGATTCTGCCTGTTCAAAGGTCAGGAGGCTGTGTGACATAAGCCAGGTCACATAGCCTTCTTTTGTATTTTCTGCTATTTTTTCCAGAAGAATAGGGGCAATTGCATCATCCAGAAACAGTGCCCTGTATTGTGATTCCATCTGTATTTTCTGACAGAACGGATAGGAACAGCTTTTTTGATTTAGACAGAATAAATGATCTACCGTTGTTAACATATCCTGAGTCATATCATTAAAAATATCTGATAATACATCATGGATATCGTAGTAATGAAGATAAAAAGTGCCACGGTTGATTTCAGCATTTTTGCAGATCTCTGTAACTGTAATTTTCGTAAAACTTTTCTGATTTAACAACTCTAAGAACGTATCTTTTATGGTTTGCCTGGTATAGCGGGTACGGCGATCTTGTTTTCTCGTTTTTTCTGACATTATATACTCCTGTATTAGTTAGTATCATATAATTTCTCAACAATTTTTCTGATGTGTTGAGTAACCATACAAATCTCACAGATTGATTATTGTAATTTATATAGTAACAACTATAATGAGGTTTAAAGAAAAAGTCAACAGATTGTTCAGAATTTTAGGAGGAAAAACATGGGACATGTAATTGCAGTATCAGGAAAAGGCGGCGTAGGAAAAACAACTCTTTGTGGATTGTTGATCCAGTATTTATGTGAAAGCGGAAAACGTCCGGTCCTGGCGGTGGATGCAGATGCAAATGCAAATTTGAACGAAGTGCTCGGTGTTGAGCCGGAGGTCACACTTGGGGAGCTGAGAGAAGAAATTGAGCGGGCAGGCATAGACCCACGATATCAGATTCCCTCCGGTATGACAAAACAGGCATATCTGGAAATGCGTCTTTCTGATGCGATTGCAGAAGAAGACGATTATGATTTGATGGTAATGGGACGAACCCAGGGACAGGGCTGCTATTGTTTTGTAAATGGTCTTGTGCAGACCCAGGTTCAGAAACTGCAAAGCCATTATCCATATATTGTGGTTGATAACGAAGCGGGTATGGAACATATCAGCAGAGGAATCCTGCCAATGATGGAAGTTGCGATTCTTGTGAGTGACTGTTCCAGAAGAGGTGTTCAGGCAGCCGGACGTATTGCAAAGCTGATGAAGGAGTTAAACTTTAAACCACAGAAAACTGGATTAATCGTGAATCGTGTTCCGGATGGAAAACTGGATGCCGGAACTCTGGAAGAAATTCGAAATCAGGGACTGGAATTGTTAGGGGTTGTGCCACATGATGACCAGGTATATCAGTATGACTGTGATGGAAAGCCGATCATACAGCTTCCGAAAGATTCTCCTGTAAGAAGTGCACTGGGAGAAATTGTAAAGAAGTTGGGATTGTGAGTTGGAGGATTGAAAGTTTGAAGATTGAGTAAACAGAAATATTATCTGATTTGGCATAACTAATTGTAAAGAAAGGAAAATCTTCATGAGAAATCATTGGGCAGAAATAGAAAAATATTTAGAAGACCAGAAGATAGCGCAGGAACTGATTGGAGAACTGAGAGGTTTTCACATGCGTTATGAGGTAGAGGATCAGGTAAAGGAACGGGTAGAAAAACCGGATATCCTGTTTTATGGGAAAAAGATTCTGGAAATGTCAATAGCAGCGCTTCTTCAGGGAGATAACCTGTTACTTTCCGGTGCGAAAGCTACAGGGAAAAATGTACTATGTGAGACACTGGCATGGATATTCGGAAGACCGGAATACGACATTTCTTTTCATGTAAATACAGACAGTGCCGATCTGATTGGAACGGATACCTTTATAAATAATGAGGTTCGCCTTCGGAAAGGCCCCATCTACCAATGCGCGGAATTTGGAGGATTTGGAATCCTGGACGAAATCAATATGGCAAAAAATGATGCGGTTTCTGTACTGCATGCCACACTGGATCATCGGCGCAGAATCGATATTCCAGGATATAACAGGATTTTACTTCATCCGGCAACACGATTTATCGGCACGATGAATTATGGCTACGCAGGTACCAGAGAGCTAAATGAAGCATTGGTTTCAAGGTTTATGGTAATTGATATGCCTGAAATGGATGAGGATAGTGTCCTTTTTGTATTAAGACAACATTTTCCAGATGGGGAAAAAAGTGCACTGAAAGCTTTTGCAGGACTGTTTCTGGATTTGCAGATCAAAGCTTATCATGGAGAAATCTCAACAAAATCTCTTGACCTGAGAGGACTGGTTTCTGCTGTAAAAGCAACAAAAAGCGGACTTTCTCCAATTGATGCAATCCAGATGGGGATCATAAATAAAAGTTTTGATGTATTTGAAAAAGAGATCATAGAAGATGTGGTTTCTACCAGAATCCCATCTTCCTGGACCGGAAAAGACATATGGGGGTAAACTTGTATGGAGGATGTCAGATGGCCGGCGAAACAACTGGAAGAACATCGTCTGGAGATCAGCAATCGTATCAGAAATCTTTTTTGGACAGTCAGTGGTGATTATGATATGGAATTTGAACCGGACACAGAAAAATATGTTTATTCAAAACAAACGGTTCTATATGAGGCAGTGAAGCAGGGTGCCTTTGCACGATATTTTGATCAGAAGAAACTTGGCATGTATTTGATGAAAAAATTACATTTTTCTGCTGGAGAAGATATACTTTTGCCTCTTGCTGGATTATGCATGGATGCTGCTGTGGAGCGTTTTATCATTCGAGAACGTTTGGGAACAAAGGAAATCAGAGAACAGGCGTTCAGAGAATTGGAAAAGGCCGAGGAAGAACAGGTATCAGACAAAGCTGGAACAGACCTGATTCACAGGATTAGGCTTCTGTATATAAGGCATGTTCTGGAGAACACAGACGATAAGGGAATGGATCCACAGGCAGAGATTGCATTGTACAAGATTCTTTCTCTGAAGGATGCAGAAAATACGGAAGATGTCATAAACGTGATAGATGAGATTTATAATCATGTTCTGGATCCCTCTTTTGAAAAAAAGAATGGAAATCTGGAGAAGATTCTGAATTTACCGGATATGGCATTGACCAATGACGCGTGGCAGGAATGCATGACAGATGAACAGATGGAAGACATCATTCAAAAATATCTTTCTAATCTCAAAAAAAAGATGATGAGTCTGGATATCAGAAACAAAAAGAAAAAAAGATTTTATTTCTCTCCGGAAAATGAAGAAGTTCCGGAAAGCTCGGAGAATATAAATCCACAGGCAGTGCGACGGATACGGGAATATGTGGAACTGAATTACGGAAAATCGTATCTAAGTGAATCGGAGCAGGCCAGAGTCAACCGGAAATTTTGTACAGGAATCCATAAAAACTGTAACCTGTATCTTACAGATGGAATATTACAGAGCCCTGTGATTAAAAATAATCAATACCGTTTTTCTCAGCTTCAGTTTGAAAAAAATAAAGCCTATTATGGAAATAATCACTGGATCATTAAAAGAAATATTTCTGTGTTGGCAGAGTCACTGAAACGGGCCTTTATAATCCGAAAGGATGATTTTGTCAGCAGATCTGATGCAGGACAGCTTGTTCCTGAGAGATTATGGAAAATTGGAAGAACAGACGATGACAAGTTATTTAATAGAAAAAAGAGATCTGACGATTCTGAGTTTGTAATAGACGTCCTGATTGATTCCAGTGGTTCCCAGGCTGACAGACAGGCTCAGGTAGCGGCGCAGGGATATATTATCAGTGAAGCATTAAGCCAGGCAGGAATTCCTCATCGGGTGACAGGATACTGTGCTTTCTGGGGATATACAGTACTTCAGAGATTTCGGGATTATGAAGATCCAAGGGAAACAAATGAAAGAATCTTTCAATTTCGTGCATATGCCAATAACAGAGATGGGCTTGCACTGAAAACAGTCGGTTCCTCTCTCATGGAGCGACCGGAAAAAAATAAGATTTTAATCGTATTAAGTGATGGAAAACCCTGTGATATGAGCATACAACGACCAGGAACCCGCCAGCCCAAGATCTATGACGGAGAAAAAGCTGTGAAAGATACTGCATATGAGGTACGTCGGGCCAGAAATCAGGGAATTTTCGTAATTGGTATTTTTGCAGGGAATGAAGAAGAGCTCTCCGTGGAAAAGAGAATCTATGGAAAAGACTTTGCCTATATTCGTAATATCAGCAATTTTTCCCGTATAGTAGGAACTTTTTTACGAAGACAAATTGATATGGAATGAAAATGGAGGAATCACTATGGGTAAAATTGAATTTTCCAATTGCCAGGATGTAAGAAATCAGAAAAGGATACAGGAATTAGATTGTCCACGCTGTCATGAACCGGGAGGCATTGAAGCCTTTGTGAAAGACGGGATACTTGCAGAGGACGGAGTATGTGATAACTGCGGATATATTCTTCCAGAAGGAACAGAACTGGAGGAAGTGGAGTAAGACAGTTTGAAGTATGGTCATATGTAATGCTTATTATTTAGAAAAAAGAAAAGGAGTAAAGATAGAGATGAAAATAGCAGTTTGCGGAAAAGGTGGATGTGGAAAAAGTACAGTAACCAGTCTTTTGGCTAAGGCTTTAGCCAGACGAGGAAAAGAAATTTTGGTAATTGATTCCGATGAATCTAATTATGGTCTACACCGACAGCTGGGTATGAAGCTTCCCAGAGATTTTACAGACTATTTCGGTGGTAAGCAAAATGTTTTAAATGATATGATGTTATCAAAATTTACTCATCAGTTTTTTGAGGAAACCTGGACTATAGATGATATACCGGAAGATTATTATAGTCTGAAGGACGGTGTAAAACTGATGACCAGTGGAAAAATTCATCAGGCAAATGAAGGGTGCTCTTGTGCTATGGGAACTGTTATGACTCAATTTATCCAAAATCTCAGGCTTACAGAAGACCAATTTGCGCTAATGGATATGGAGGCTGGTATTGAACACTTTGGACGTGGAATTGATAACGGTGTAGATTTGATATTGATAATCATAGATCCATCCTATGAATCCCTACAGCTTTCCAAAAAAATCGGGGAATTATCGGAAAGTATTCAAAAACCATTTTATTACGTTCTCAATAAAGTAACAAAAGAGAATCAGGAAATGATGTATGAAGCTGTATGGAATTCAAGTCGAGTCGCTGTATCTCTTAGTGCGGATCCTGGTATTATGGGAGAGGGACTGATGGGGAAAGAACTATCAGAAAAACCAGATGCTATTGAAAACTTAACAGAATTTCTACTTTCTATTTAACAGAATAAGGAGATTTAGGTGGGTATAGGATGATACAGATTGCAATTGTGGAAGATGAAGAAATTTACGTAAAACAATTAACAGAGTATATCCGGAAATATCAAACGGAAAGGGGAAGATCAATAAAGGTTACGGTATTTGGTGATGGAGAAGATATAGATGATCAGATTAAAAAATCAAGTACAAACAAATAAGTATATTCCATCTTGGGCGTAATTTAAGTTTCGCTAAGTTTCACTCATATAGGTGTCTGTGCACAGCTCGGGAATAAATTCCCTCGCTGTCGGGCTGTCGCCCTATACATTTCCATGAAAAAGCCCTCTTTACCAAGCAAGCTTGAACGAGGGCTTTTCACGTAAATGTGCATGGCTCGTAGCGTTCACACAATCTTCACAAAATAATTAGCACTCGCCTCTTGACAGTGCTAATAATAAGTGTTATATTACAGCTAGAACAAAGGAAGAGGGATACAAAGAGAGGAAAAGAAGAAAACCTCCGGTATCCGGAAGCCTTTCCGTTCCAAAGAAACAGGTAAACAAAAAGATCCGGTGAAAAGAAAAACCGGAGAAAAAGCATGGATCAGGTTCCATGAGAAGAATAAGAAGGAGCGATGACTTATGTTAATGCCTAGTATTTTTGGAGAAAATTTATTTGATGACTTTTTCAACGATTTTCCGTTCTATGATTATGACAAAGAGATGAAGAATACAGAAAAGAAACTGTATGGCCGCAAAGCCAGCCATGTGATGAAAACAGATATTCGCGAGCTGGATAATGGCTACGAGGTAGTGGTTGACCTTCCGGGCTTCACGAAAGATGAAGTTCAGGCCACACTGGAAAATGGTTATCTGACCATCAGTGCAGAGAAAGGTCTTGACAAAGACGAGAAAGAAAAAGAGAACGGCCGTTACATCCGCAAAGAGCGTTACGCAGGTGCATGCAGCAGAAGCTTCTATGTAGGTGAAGATATTACCGAAGAGGATATCAAGGCTGAATTTAAACACGGTCTGCTGAAACTCTTCGTACCGAAGAAGGAAGCAAAACCGGCTGTGGAGCAGAAAAAGACAATCTCCATTGAAGGATAAAAGAAAAAAAGCAAAAGCGTTTGCCGCCCGGGAATGTTAAAATTCCCGGGCGGCAAAATTTTTATCTTTTCCGGTACATCCCGAGGGAAAGAATCCGGAATACGCGGGCGGATATACGTGATTTTCGGATTCGGAAAATAAATTGTATACAATAATGTACTTGCTATTTGGGAACAGGTCGGATACAATAGGCGTGACAATTACAAAATGAGAGAACTCGTATCAAAAGGAGAAATCATGAAGAAAAGAAGAAGCGTACTTGCGCTGCTTTTAGTTGCAGCTCTTACTGTTGTACTTGGCGGATGCAGGATGGCAAGGATGGGAAAGCAGATTCTTCCGATACCACAAGTTCTCAGGTATCAACGGAATCAACCCCGACAGGGGAACCTGTTATGGGAGGTTCCATCACGGTAGGAATTCCTCAGGACATTGAGGATAGTCTTGACCCACACAAATCTGTTGCGGCAGGAACGAAAGAAATCCTATTCAATATTTATGAGGGCCTTGTAAAGCCCGATGAAGAAGGAAATCTGAACGATGCGGTGGCAGAGAGCCATTCGATCTCGGAGGATGGAAAGGTTTATACCTTCAAGCTCCGGAATGGTGTCAAGTTCCACGATGGAACGACCGTCACTGCAGAGGATGTAAAATATTCAATCGAACGCTGTGCGGGTATCAACGGAGACGGAACGCCTCTGGTAGAGGCATTTTCCAATGTAGACAAGGTTGAAATTCCGGACGAGAGCACGATCGACATCTATTTAAAAGAGGCAGACACTGAGTTTCTTGCCTATCTGACGGTGGCGATTGTACCTGAGCATGTGGAAGATCTGGAAGCAGATCCGGTCGGAACAGGCCCGTTCCACTATGTATCACGGTCCCCGCAGGAAAATATTGTCCTTGAAAAATTCAGCGATTACTGGGATACGGAAAATCAGGCGTATCTGGACAAGGTAACATTTCGAATTGTCAAGGACAGCAATGCAGTCGTAACAAACCTGAAATCCGGTACACTGGACATGTATGCACGTCTCAGTTCCACACAGACAGCGCAGCTTGCCGAAGATTCCGATTTTACGATTTATGACGGCGGTATGAACCTGGTACAGGCGCTGTATCTGAACAATGCCGTGGAACCGCTCAACAATGTGAAGGTGCGCCAGGCGCTCTGCTATGCGGCAAATCGTCAGGAAGTGCTGGATATGATTGCAGACGGAAAAGGAACGATCATCGGAAGCAGCATGTTCCCGGCATTTGGAAAATATTATGTGCCGGAACTGTCAGAGCGATATAATCAGGATATTGAGAAGGCAAAAGAACTGTTAAAAGAAGCCGGATACCCAGATGGATTTGAGCTTACGATTACAGTGCCGAACAATTATCAGCAGCATATCGATACAGCCCAGGTTCTGGTAGAGCAGCTTAAAGCGATCGGTGTTACTGCCAAAATTCAGCAGGTCGAGTGGGACAGCTGGCTGTCGGATGTATATGCAGACCGGAAGTTCCAGTCCACGGTTGTCGGCGTTGACGCGGCATATCTGACCGGACGCGCGTTGCTGGAACGGTTTACCTCAACATCATCCAAGAACTTTATCAACTACAGCAACGAAGAGTATGATAAACTGTATCAGCAGGTTAAGACCAGTACGGATGAAGAGGAGCAGGTTGAGCTTTACAAAAAAATGGAAACACTGCTCTGTGACGATGCGGCAAACCTGTATATCGAGGATATGGCATGCGAGGTTGCACTTCGGAGCGATTTTGCGGGCTACCAGTTCTATCCGCTGTATGTGCAGGATATGGCTAAAATTTACAAAGTAAAATAAAAATCAAATTATAGGGGACTCAAAAGGCAGAGGGAAAAGAAAAACTCTCATTCAATTGTCAAATGCTGCCGGAAGAGTCCCCTGTAATTATTAGTAGAAATCCCGAAAATATGTTAGGCTTGACTTTTTTTCCGACACTGCCTACTATAGAAAAAGACAGGGAAAACGTAAGGGCTCCGCGGCAATGCAGGAGGCCTTTTTTTAAAAGAAGGGGGAACCATGACAGATTTTCTGGTAAGACGTTTTGTAAAAGATTATGAGAAAACCGACAACGCGGATGTGCGCACGAGCTATGGCATTTTGTCAAGCATCGTGGGAATCTGCTGCAACATTCTGCTGTTTACGGCAAAGCTGCTGATCGGTGCTGGAATGAACTCTCTGGCGATTATGGCGGATGCGTTCAACAACCTCTCGGACGCGGCATCGTCTGTGATCAGCTTCGTCGGTGTGAAGATGGCAAACAAACCAGCCGACAAAGAGCATCCGTTCGGGCATGGGCGGATCGAGTATATTGCAGCGCTGATCGTTTCGTTTCTGGTTATTGAAGTCGGCTTTACGTTTTTAAAGAGCTCCCTGGAGAAAATCCGCAATCCGGAAGAGATCACATTTCAGATGGTTCCGTTTTTGATTCTGGTGCTCTCGGTTGGTGTAAAGCTGTGGATGGCGCTTTTCAACCGAAAACTGGGAAACCGCATTCAGTCGAAGGTGATGCTGGCAACGTCGGCGGATTCCATGGGTGACGTGATCACGACGAGCGCAACGATCGCTTCTACATTGATCTGCCATTTCCTTTCGGTTAATATCGACGCAATCGCAGGACTTGTTGTGGCGGTACTCGTTATGTGGTCCGGTATTTCCATTGTAAAAGATACATTGGAACCGCTGATCGGGCAGGGCGCGGATCCGGATCTGTATGCACGGATCATGAAAGAGGTTGCTTCCTATGAAGGAATTGTAGGAACCCATGATCTGATTGTCCACAACTACGGGCCTGGCAGAAGTATGGCATCGATCCATGCGGAGGTGCCGCGAGATGTCGATATCGAGGTATCGCATGATATTATCGATCGCATTGAACATGAGGTCGGTGAAAAATTGGGGATTCTGCTGGTCATCCACATGGATCCGGTGGAGATCCACGATGCGACGGTTCTTGCGACAAAGGAGAAGGTAAGAAACGTAATTTCCATTCTCGATCCGGAGCTTTCCTTCCACGATTTCCGTATGATCAACGGGGCGGAGAAAAAGAAGCTGATTTTTGATCTTGAAATCCCGTATTCTTATAAGAAGAAAGACTGTGATCGCGTGATCGGGCAGATCGGGGCGCTGATGAAGGAAATGGATGAGAAGTATGAATGTGTCGTCAACATCGACAAAAAATACGTGGCGGGAGAGTGACAACGGCCGGGTTGAGCCGTCAAATCCCTTCCAAAATGTTCCAAAAGTCAGTTTTTTGAAAAAAATAAAAAAATTTCAAAAAAGGTGTTGACTTTTCTCTTGCGATAGTGTATTATACATTTTGTCGCAAGGCAATGGCTATCGCCAAACGGTAAGGCAACGGACTCTGACTCCGTCAGTTCCTGGTTCGAATCCAGGTAGCCCAGCTCATTGAAAGGTCTCAGGTCTCGTACCTGAGGCCTTTTTCGATGCTCAAAAACAAATACAGCAGGAGGAACGAAACGATGAAGTATTCCTTTACGAGCAGAATCCGCTACAGCGAAATCGGTGAGGACGGAAATCTCACTCTGCCGGGGCTGATCAATTACTTTCAGGACTGCAGTACCTTCCAGTCGGAAGCGATCGGCGAGGGCGTTGCGGAGCTCAAAAAACGAGGCTGCGCCTGGGTGCTGTCCGCGTGGCAGATTCATGTGCGCCGCTATCCATCCCTCGGTGAAGCGGTAAAAATCACTACATGGGCGAGCGGCTTCAAAGGATTTCTTGGCATGCGTAACTTCACGATGGAAACAGAAGACGGCGAAATGCTCGCCTGTGCCAACTCCATCTGGTCTTACGTCAATATGGAAACGGGTCATCCCGTCCGTGCACCGAAAGAGACGACAGACGCCTATGGCATTGACGATCCGATCGACGAGGATTTCGGCGAGCGCAAAGTGAAAATGCCGGAAGCAGATTTCATCGGCGAACCGTTCCCGGTGCGGCCGCACAACCTCGATACGAACCACCACGTCAACAACGCACAGTTCATTTCCCTTGCCGGTGAATGCCTTCCGAAGAACTTCACCGTGCGCCGGATGCGCGCCGAATACAAACAGCAGGCGCACCTCGCGATGTCCTGCATCCGTTGCGCGCTGAGACGGAAAACGGCTGTTTTATCTCGCTGAACGATGAAAAAGGACAGCCATACGTAGTTGTGGAATTTCAATGATTGTGGTACAATCGGAAAGAATAAGATACGAACGTAATAAACACAATGAGGAAAGGGGAATTTGCCATGAGAGCGCAGAACCTTACACTGTTAACCGATTTATATGAACTTACCATGATGCAGGGCTACTACGAGAACCCGTCCGATCAGATCGTGGTATTTGATGCATTTTACAGAAAGAATCCATGTGGCGGCGCATACGCCGTATGTGCAGGACTTGAGCAGGTAATCGAGTATGTCCGCGATCTTCACTTTTCACCGGATGACATCGACTATCTCCGTTCCCTCCATATTTTCAACGATGATTTCCTGGAGTATTTAAGAGGCTTCCATTTCACCGGAGATATCTATGCGATCCCGGAAGGAACCGTCGTATTCCCAAGAGAGCCGCTCTTAAAAGTTGTCGCTCCGATCATGGAGGCACAGCTTGTAGAGACCGCGATTCTGAACATGATCAACCATCAGAGCCTGATCGCGACGAAAGCATCCCGCGTTGTTTACGCGGCAAAGGGCGACGGCATCATGGAGTTTGGACTCCGCCGTGCGCAGGGACCGGATGCCGGCATTTACGGCGCGCGTGCTGCCATGATCGGCGGCTGCATCGGAACCTCCAATGTCCTGACAGGACAGATGTTTGATGTTCCGGTCAAGGGAACCCACGCACACAGCTGGATCATGAGTTTCCCTGATGAATACACCGCATTTAAAACGTATGCGAAACTGTATCCGGAAGCATGCATTCTTCTTGTAGATACGTACGATGTTCTCGAATCCGGCGTTCCGAACGCCATCCGCGTTTTCAAAGAGATGAGAGAAGCGGGCCTGCCGATGAA
This sequence comes from Blautia sp. AM47-4, assembly GCF_003479865.1. Taxonomy (NCBI): domain Bacteria; kingdom Bacillati; phylum Bacillota; class Clostridia; order Lachnospirales; family Lachnospiraceae; genus Blautia; species Blautia sp. AM47-4. The sequence continues at coordinate 58,170 of NZ_QUHY01000003.1, read as the reverse complement.
AGGCTACGGCATCCGTATCGACAGTGGTGACCTGGCTTACCTGTCGAAAAAAGCATATCAGATGCTCGAGGCAGAAGGTTTCGGCGATGCCATCATTTCCGCATCCAGCGATCTCGACGAGTACCTGATCGACAGCCTCAAAACCCAGGGCGCGAAGATTAATTCCTGGGGTGTCGGCACAAATCTGATTACCTCCGGTGACTGGCCGGCATTCGGCGGCGTTTACAAGCTGGCAGCAGCAAAAGATAAAGATGATGCAGAATTCATACCGAAGATCAAGCTGTCCGAGAACTCCGAGAAAGTAACAAACCCGGGCAATAAGACGATTTATCGTATTTATGATAAAGAAACCGGAAAGATCCGTGCCGACCTGATCTGCCTTGCAGACGAGACCTTCGACGAGAGCAAAGATATGATCATCTTCGACCCGATCGAGACCTGGAAAAAGACGAAGATCAAAGGCGGAACCTACACCTTACGCGAGCTCCTCGTTCCGATTTTCCAGAAGGGCGCATGCGTCTACACTTCTCCATCCGTCATGGAGATCCGCGACATCTGCACCAGAGAGAAAGATACCCTCTGGGAGGAGTCCAAACGTCTGGTCAATCCGCATGAGGTTTACGTGGATCTGTCCGACAAGCTGTACCACATCAAGAGCGACCTGCTCGAGGAGATGAGCATGAAGGCTCTCGGCGAGCAGTAAGAAAGGAAGTCAAATGTTAAATATAGGAAGAAAGCAAAAGCTGGTAGTAGTAAAGAAAGTAGAATTCGGTATTTATCTTGGGGAGACCCGGGAAGCAGGCGAGAAGGAACGTGTTCTTCTGCCGATCAAACAGGTGCCGGAAGGAACAAAAGAGGGAGATGAGCTGGAAGTATTTCTGTACCGCGATTCCAGCGACCGTCTGATTGCGACAACCAGAGAGCCGAAGCTGGTGCTTGGAGAGCTGGCTGTCTTAAACGTAGCTGCTACCGGAAAGATCGGAGCATTTCTGGACTGGGGTCTGGAAAAAGATCTGTTTCTTCCGTTTAAACAGCAGACCCGCCGCCTCCATCCAGGTGATGAGGTTCTGGTTTCCCTCTACATCGACAAGAGCGACCGTCTCTGCGCAACGATGAAGGTTTACCATTTCCTGAAAACCAATTCTCCGTACGTCATAGGCGATATCGTAAAGGGAAGAATCTACGAGATCAGCGGAAACTTCGGCGTTTTCGTTGCTGTTGATGACCGCTACTCCGGCCTGATTCCAAAGAGAGAAGCACAGGCAGACTATCATGTCGGCCAGGAACTTGAGTGCCGCGTTACAGAAGTCAAAGAGGACGGAAAACTCTCCCTGTCCGCACGCGGAAAAGCGTACGAGCAGATCGCAATCGATGCAGAGAGCGTTCTTTCTGTGATCGAGGAATTTGCAGGTGTCCTTCCATTTGATGACAAAGCATCACCGGAAGTGATTCAGAGAGAATTCGGCCTCAGCAAAGCAGCATTTAAGCGCGCGGTCGGCCATCTGATGAAAGAAAAACAGGTTGTCATCCGCGACGGTAAAATCTGGACGGCAGAAAAAGCAAAATAAGAAAAAATCGGGCACTGGACAGGAAACGCATCCTCTCCGGTGTCCGTTTTTTTGTGTCAGACAGCAGATAAAATTTTGAAGTTTTTTCTGCGCCCGGTTTGCGGTTGCGCGAAGAGAGGATTGCGCTTATAATATGATCTATATGACAAAAAATGACACAGGATCTGATGGAGAGCGATGAAGAAAAAGAAAAGTAAGAAAAAAACATCTTTTATTTCCAAAACCGCAATGACGGTTTTGACGATCATTCTGATTATTCTGTTTTTCTGCATTATGTCGATGGTCGAGAAAATACAGGGAACGGCCCGCGTTGTCAACTATGCCGGTCTGGTGCGCGGAAAAACGCAGCGGATTATCAAGCTGGAGGATGCGGGAGAACCGCAGGATACGATGATTGCAGACATCAACGCTTATATCGACGGTCTGCGGAACGGAAGCAGCGAGCTGGATCTGGTGCGCCTGGATGACCGGGATTTTCAGGATAAGATGACTGAGCTGGCATCGTATTTTGAAGAGCTGAAGGCAGAGATTCTGCTGGTGCGTGAAAAAGGATATGAGAATACCGCGATTATCGAAAAGAGTGAGACCTTTTTCAAAATCTGTGACGAGGCGACGGGCCTTGCGGAAGCGTATTCGCAGAGAATGGCGTCTTCGCTGAAGAAGCTGGAGCAGGTGGTAGTAGGAGATATCATCGGTCTGGTGTTTGTCATCGGCATGGAGCTGATCAAGGCCGTCCGCTATGCGGCGGTGAACCGTATTCTGCAGAAGAAAGTCTATCTCGATGAGGCGACGGGCCTGCCAAATAAAAATAAATGCGAAGAGATTCTGGAGGGAAGCGACGGAGGAGAAGAAAATTCCGGCGTGTATGCGGTCTGCGTGTTTGACCTCAACAATCTGCGCACGATCAACAACAGTCTGGGTCACGACAAGGGAGACGAATATATCCGTTCCTTTGCCGTTCAGCTTCGAAAAGCAGTCCCGGAGGAGTATTTCGTCGGAAGAAACGGCGGAGATGAGTTTCTTGCCATTCTGCGCGGACTGAACCGCGAAGAAGTGGAAGCGTGCATGAATCACATCCGCACGCAGACGGCAGAATATTCCCGCCAGCACCCGGAGATGCCGATCAGCTACGCCGGAGGCTATGCACTGTCCACGGAATTTGAAGACTGTGATATCCGGGAACTGTTCCGCCATGCGGACCAGAACATGTATATCGACAAAAACCGCGCGAAGATGGAAGAAGCCGCCGCAGAGCGGAAGATCAGCCTGGAAGCGCTGGACGTCGTAAAGAAAAAGGGATACCATTTTTCCAACTGTATTTACTGCAATGCAAGACAGGACCAGTACCGGATTCTGCGTGCCGTTTCGGGCTTTTTCCTTGCCGAGGACGGCAGCTATACCGGTGCGGCCGAGCATATTGTGCAGGGCATCACGGATGAGGAAAAGAGAAAGGAAACGCGTAGAATGCTGGATCTTACCCATCTGAAGGAGTGCTATCAGAAGGGAGAAGAGAGCGTAGAAATTCTGTGCGAGTATCGGGAGGGCAGCGAAGGGGAAGCGCTCTGCCGGGGAAAAGTCACCATTCTGTTCTACGACGCGGCCGAGGATGGCGGACTGCACCATTTTCTGATGGGCTTTGAGCGGTTCCGCTCCAATGGGGAAGCTGCTCGGAATGAAAAAGAACAGCTCGACCAATACTATGAACAGATGAAACAGTCGATCATTGAAAACAGCCACTACGCCGAGGCACTTCTCGAGACGGCCGAGGCCGTGTTCGCCGTTGATCTGACGAATGATTCGCTGGAGCAGATTTTTTACCACAGCGGGCAGAAGAAATTTGACCTCAATATAGATCTGCCGTGTTCCTACGAGAAATACTGCGGGGAATGCAGTGCGTTTGTCGCGGAGGAGACATTGGAATCATACCGCATTGTGGATTCCTCGAAGAAACTGCTGCAGCGCTTTGAAAACGGAGATAAGCAGGTAGTCGTGGAGTATCAGGAAACAGATGAGTCCGGCAGAAGAATATGGCTGCAGAAGACGGTTCTTATGTCACAGGATACCGTCTACGACCGAAAGACAAAGCGGGAGAGCGTTGTGGTACACGGCATGATCCTTTTCCGTGATACGTCAGAGTTCCACAGCCGGGAAGAGAGGGAGAAGATACAGCTTCAGGATGCCTTTAGAGCTGCAGACAGTGCAAGTCGTGCAAAAACAGAATTTATGAACCGCATGAGCCACGATGTGCGCACGCCGATCAATGGCATTATGGGCATGCTGGATATCATCCGCAAAAACCGGCAGGATGAGGCAAAAGTGGACGACTGCCTCGATAAAATCAATCTTTCCGCAAGCCATCTGCTGGCACTCGTCAACGATGTGCTCGATATGAATAAGCTGGAGTCCGGAAAAGAGACGATCGAGAGCGCTTCTTTTGATCTGACGCATCTGATGGATGATGTGGCATCCCTTGTCAATGCGCAGATTACGGAGATGGGCATTACCCACCGTATGCACCGCGGTGAGCTGACGCACACGAGACTGATCGGCAGTCCGCTGCGCCTGCGGCAGATTATGCTGAATCTCTTCAGCAATGCAATCAAGTACAACAAGCCGGGCGGAACGATCGATACGTATGCGGGCGAAGTCTCCTGCGACGGAACCCGGGTCGTCTACGAGTTCCGCATCATGGACAGCGGCATCGGAATGAGCAGCAAATTTATCGAAAAAGAGCTGTTCCATCCGTTCACACAGGAGAAGTCCGGTGCGAGAACGCAGTACAAGGGAACGGGCCTTGGCATGTCGATCGTCAAAGAACTGATCGAAAAAATGCAGGGCACGATCGAGGTAACGAGCCAGCAGGGCGTCGGAACGACGTATGTATTCCGGCTTCCGTTTTACATTGACTGCGAGGGACAGCGGATTCAGGAAGTAAAGACACGGATCGCAGGAAAAGAGCTTGTCCGTTTCCACGTTCTGCTTGTCGAGGATAATGAGATCAACATGGAAATCGCCGAGTTTTACCTGACCGATCACGGTGCGACGGTGGAAGAGGCATGGAACGGCCGCGAGGCGGTCGAAAAGTATGCGGCGAATCCGCAGAAATTTGATGTGATTTTAATGGATCTGATGATGCCTGTGATGGGCGGTCTTGAGGCAGCGCGGCAGATCCGCACCATGGAGCTTCCGGAAGCAAAACAAGTCCCGATCATCCCGATGACGGCGCAGTCTTCCGAAGAGAGCAAAGAGGGATGCCGCGCGGCGGGCATGAACAGCCATCTGACCAAGCCGATCGAGCCGGACAGCCTGGTGCAGACGATCTTGGAGACAACGGAACATGCCTTTGGAAAATAGAGGAGAAAACGATGAGTTTTACGCATTTACATGTACATACCGAATACAGCCTTCTGGACGGATCGAACAAGATCAAAGAGTACGTTGCCAGAGTCAAGGAGCTTGGCATGAACAGCGCCGCGATCACCGATCACGGCGTCATGTTCGGCTGTATCGATTTTTATAAAGAAGCCCGCGCGCAGGGCATCAAGCCGATCCTCGGCTGTGAGGTTTACGTGGCGCCGGGTTCCCGTTTCGACCGCGAAACCAGCCGCGGAGAGGACCGGTACTACCATCTGGTTCTGCTGGCGGAAAATAATACGGGCTATTCCAATCTGATGAAGATTGTTTCGGCGGGCTTTATCGATGGATTTTACTATAAGCCGCGTGTCGACATGGAGATTCTGGAAAAGTATCACGAGGGCATTATCGCGCTTTCCGCCTGCCTTGCAGGTGAGGTGGCGCGTGCGATGGTGCGGAACCAGTACGAGATGGGAAAAGAGGCCGCACTGCGGTATGAGAAGATTTTCGGAAAAGGCAATTTCTTCCTGGAACTGCAGGATCACGGCATCTCGGAGCAGCGGATGGTCAATCAGCAGCTGATGCGCCTCTCGGCAGAAACCGGCATCGAGCTGGTGGCGACGAATGATATTCACTACACGTACGCAGAAGATGCGGATTCCCACGATATTCTTCTGTGCCTGCAGACCGGAAAGAAGATCACGGATGAGGACCGCATGCGCTACGAGGGCGGACAGTATTTCGTGAAATCCGAGGCGGAGATGGCATCGCTCTTCCCGTATGCACCGCAGGCAATCGAAAATACACAGAAAATTGCAGACCGGTGTAATGTGGAGATCGAATTTGGTGTCACAAAACTTCCGAAATTCGATGTGCCGGAGGGATACACTTCCTGGGAATACTTAAATAAGCTCTGCTACGACGGCCTCGAGGAACGGTATCACCCGGCGACAGATGAACTGAAGGCGCGGCTGAAATATGAGCTTGATACGATCAAAACGATGGGTTACGTCGATTACTTCCTGATCGTGTGGGATTTCATCAAATTTGCGCGCGACCACGACATCATGGTCGGACCGGGACGAGGATCGGCGGCCGGAAGTATTGTTTCCTACACCCTTGGCATCACACAGCTGGACCCGATGCGGTACCAGCTCCTGTTCGAGCGTTTCCTGAACCCGGAACGAGTTACCATGCCTGATATCGATGTGGATTTCTGCTTCGAACGCCGCCCGGAGGTCATCGACTATGTAACGAGAAAATACGGCAAGGACCGCGTTGTACAGATCGTCACATTCGGTACACTGGCGGCGCGCGGTGTCATCCGCGATGTCGGCCGTGTGCTGGATATGCCGTATGCACAGGTCGATTCGATTGCGAAGATGATTCCGAATGAACTGAATATCACGATCGACAAGGCACTGCAGATGAACCATGAGCTGCGGGAGCTGTATCAGGGCAATGAAGAGGTTGCACATCTGATCGACATGTCACGGAGACTTGAAGGTCTGCCGCGCCACACGTCGATGCACGCCGCCGGTGTTGTCATCGGCTCGCGTCCGCTGGTGGAATTTGTGCCGCTCTCGCGAGGAAGCGACGGAACGATCGTCACGCAGTTCACGATGACGACGCTCGAGGAACTGGGACTTCTGAAAATGGACTTCTTAGGACTTCGGACCCTGACCGTCATTCAGAATGCGACAAAGCTCGCAGAGCGTTACAGCAATAAGAAAATTGATCTGCTTCACATCAATTACAACGATCCGAAAGTGCTCGGTATGATCGGCGCATCGAAAACGGTCGGTGTGTTCCAGCTCGAGAGTGCGGGAATGAAAAACTTCATGAAGGAGTTAAAACCGCAGAGCCTCGAGGATATCATCGCCGGAATTTCCCTGTACCGTCCGGGCCCGATGGATTTTATTCCGCAGTACATCAAAGGAAAAAACAACCCGGAATCCGTTACGTACGATACACCGCTCTTAAAACCGATTCTGGAGCCGACGTACGGCTGTATCGTCTACCAGGAACAGGTTATGCAGATCGTACAGGCACTGGCGGGCTATTCGCTTGGACGGGCCGATCTGGTGCGCCGTGCGATGTCGAAGAAAAAGGCATCTGTCATGGAAAAAGAGCGCCAGAATTTCGTTTATGGAAACGAGGCCGAGGGCGTGCCGGGCTGTATCAAAAACGGCATTGATGAGAAGACAGCGAACAAGATCTACGACGAGATGATCGACTTCGCGAAATACGCCTTCAACAAATCCCATGCGGCGGCGTACGCGTTCGTATCGTACCAGACGGCATGGCTGAAATACTATTACCCGGTTGAGTTCATGGCGGCTCTGATGACCTCCTGCATCGATAACCCGGGAAAAGTCGCAGAGTATATCTTGAGTTCCCGCCAGATGGGCATTTCCATTCTGCCGCCGGACATCAACCGAAGCGAAGGAAAATTCACGGTGGACGGCCAGGCGATCCGCTATGGCATGGCGGCGGTCAAAGGCATCGGAAAGCCGGTCATGGAGGCGATCGTGGAGGAGCGGAGTGCAAACGGACCGTTCCGCTCGTTAAAGGATTTCGCGGAGCGTCTGAGCGGAAAAGAAGTCAACAAGCGGACCGTCGAGAACTTTATCAAGGCGGGCGCATTCGACTGCTTCGGCGTGACGAGAAAGCAGCTCATGTTCGTCTACGCCAATGTGCTCGATGATGTGGCGCGCGAGAAAAAAGATTCGTTAAGCGGCCAGATGAGTCTGTTTGACTTCGTAGATGAGACGACCAAACGGTCGTATGAAACGGTGTACCCGGATGTCGGAGAATACGAAAAGAGTGATCTTTTGGCGCTCGAAAAAGAGGTGCTCGGCATCTACGTCAGCGGTCATCCGCTAGAGGAGCAGGAGGAGTGCTGGCGGAAGAACATTTCCGCGGTAACGACAGACTTCCAGCCGGATGAGGAGACGGGTTTCCCATCCGTCACCGACGGCGCGAAAGAGATTGTCGGCGGCATTATCACGGATAAAAAAATCAAATATACAAAGAATAACAAGACAATGGCATTTCTCACACTCGAGGACCTCGTCGGCAGTATGGAAATCGTCGTATTCCCGCGCGATTACGAGAAAAACGCAGCGATGATGCAGACCGATGCGCGTGTCTTCATCCAGGGCCGTGTTTCCGCGGAGGATGATAAGCCGAGCAAGCTGATCTGCGAGAAAATTTTCCCGTTTGCAGGCATCCCGAAAGAGCTCTGGATCCAGTTCCCGGACAAGGAAACGTACGAGAGAGAAGTGGCGGATCTGTACCAGATGCTGCATGAATCCGACGGCAAGGACAGCGTGATTCTCTACATCAAATCGATCAAAGCGATGAAAAAACTGCCGCCGAGCCGCAATGTGCAGGCAGATGCCCGTCTGGTGGCGTCACTTCAGGCAAAATTCGGTACCGGAAACGTGAAAGTTGTAGAAAAGAGTATTGAAAAAAGGGCCTGAATGCTTTAAAATAAAACTGTGTGTGATTAATAAATAAAACTACTCGTTTATTAATGTGTGTGATGAGATGGAGGAATTCATATGGCAACGACTAACAAGGTAAAGACAATCGGAGTGCTTACCAGCGGTGGTGATGCACCAGGTATGAACGCAGCGATCCGTGCAGCCGTAAGAAGAGGTCTGCAGAAGGGCGTTCAGATGAAAGGTATCCTGAAAGGCTACGACGGACTGATGAACGAAGAAATCATCGACATGACAGCCCGCGATGTATCCGACACCATCGAGCGCGGAGGTACCATCCTTTATACCGCCCGCTGCGCAGAGATGCGTACACTGGAAGGCCAGAAACGTGCTGCAGATGTCTGCAGAAAACACGGCATCGACGGACTGGTAGTTATCGGCGGAGACGGATCTTTTGCAGGAGCGCAGAAACTGGCAGCTCTTGGAATTAACACCGTAGGTGTACCGGGAACCATCGACCTGGATATCGCCTGCACAGAATATACCATCGGTTTTGATACCGCGGTAAACACTGCAATGGAAGCCATTGATAAAGTAAGAGATACTTCCACTTCCCATGAGAGATGCTCGATCATCGAGGTTATGGGACGTAATGCCGGATATATCGCTCTGTGGTGCGGTATCGCAAACGGCGCAGAGGATATTCTTCTTCCGGAGAAATACGATTACGATGAGCAGAAGATCATCAACAACATCATCGAGAACCGTAGAAAAGGCAAAAAACATCATATCATCGTAAATGCTGAGGGCATCGGCCATTCCACCAGCATGGCGCGCAGAATCGAAGCTGCAACCGGCATCGAGACCCGTGCAACGATCCTTGGACATATGCAGCGTGGAGGAAGCCCGACATGTAAAGACCGTGTATATGCGTCCATCATGGGTGCTTACGCAGTTGACCTTCTTCTGGAAGGCAAAACAGACCGCGTTGTTGCATACAAGAACGGTGAGTATGTAGATTACGATATCGATGAGGCACTGTCCATGACAAAGACTCTGCCGGAATATCAGTGGGAGATCGCAAGAGCTCTTTCTTATAACTATACGAAATAAAAAAATATCACGAAACAGACTGTTTTTAGCAAGCAGTCTGTTTCATTGGTATAATAGCGGGAATAAAAATGTTTCCGCGGACGGAATAGAGAGACAAAATAAAAAAACAGGAGGAACTTAACAATGGTTACCTGGAACAATCTTGATAAACTGGCTTCTTTTGAGGAGTTGAAAAAAGTGGAGCGTGTCAATCTTGCCGAGGTGATGTCCGGCGAAAACGGAGCAGAGCGCGTAAAATCTTACAGCGTTCCGATGGCAGAAGGACTTGCGTATAACTACGCAGCAAAACAGGTGAATGAGGATGTCCTTGCCGCACTCGTAAAACTGGCAGAAGAGGCACAGCTTTCTGAAAAATTTGAGGAGCTTTACAACGGTGCTGTCATCAACACCGGAGAGAACCGTCTCGTGCTTCATCAGCTGACCCGCGGCCAGCTCGGAAACACCGTTACGGCAGACGGCGTAGACAAACGTGCTTTCTACGTAGAGCAGCAGAACCGCATCGCAGAGTTTGCGAACAAAGTACATGCAGGTGAGATCACCAACGCAGCAGGTGAAAAATTCACCACCGTTGTGCAGATCGGTATCGGCGGAAGCGACCTTGGCCCGCGTGCGATGTATCTGGCTCTGGAAAACTGGGCAAAGAAAAACGGCTGCTTCAAAATGGAAGCAAAATTCATCAGCAACGTTGACCCGGATGACGCAGCAGCTGTTCTGAATTCGATCGACGTAGCACATTCCATCTTCGTTCTGGTATCCAAATCCGGAACCACACTGGAGACTCTGACCAATGAGTCCTTCGTAAAAGACGCTCTGAAAAATGCAGGCCTGGATGCATCCAAGCATATGATCGCCGTTACCAGTGAGACTTCTCCGCTGGCAAAGAGCGACGACTATCTGGCAGCATTCTTCATGGATGACTACATCGGAGGCCGTTATTCTTCCACATCCGCAGTCGGCGGCGCTGTTCTGTCCCTGGCTTTCGGACCGGAAGTATTCGCAGCATTCCTCGAGGGCGCTGCAGCAGAAGATAAACTTTCTGCAAACAAAGACGTATTACAGAACCCGGAGATGCTCGATGCGCTGATCGGTGTTTACGAGAGAAACGTTCTTGGCTATCCGAGCACTGCAGTTCTTCCGTACTCCCAGGCACTGAACCGTTTCCCGGCTCACTTACAGCAGGTAGATATGGAGTCCAACGGTAAATCGGTCAACCGCTTCGGCGAGCCGGTCAATTACCCGACCGGTCCGGTTCTCTTCGGCGAGCCAGGTACCAACGGACAGCATTCCTTCTATCAGCTGCTGCATCAGGGAACTGATATCGTTCCGCTGCAGTTTGTAGGCTTCCGCAATAACCAGATGGAGACCGATGTCGACATCCAGGGCAGCACCAGCCAGCAGAAACTCTGCGCAAACGTAGCAGCTCAGATCGTTGCATTTGCCTGCGGTAAAGCAGATGAGAATAAAAACAAAAACTTCGAAGGCGGCCGTCCGTCCAGCATCATCATCGGAGATCAGGTAAATCCGAAGACGCTGGGAGCACTGCTTGCACACTTCGAGAATAAGATCATGTTCCAGGGATTCCTGTGGAACGTAAACAGCTTCGACCAGGAAGGCGTCCAGCTTGGTAAAGTCCTTGCAAAACGCGTTCTGGCTCATGAGACAGACGGAGCACTGAAGGTATTCAGTGATCTGCTCAATATCTAAAAGCGTTATTTTCTGATCAGAAAAGGCGTCCTGTGAAAAAAATCTCCCGGAAAAACTCCGGGAGATTTCAGACTATAGACAAAGCCCTGCTTTTGCAGGGTTTTTTCATTTTCAGATTATCCCAGCTTCGCCGGGAGAGACGAGGAAACCGTGGTCTGGTGCTTTTGACGGAATTGCCGCGGGGTGATCTGGTACCGCTTTTTAAAGGTGCGGATCAGATGACTGCAGTCCGCAAAGCCGGTCTCGGCTGCAATATAGTTCAGGTCATAGTCGGTAAAAAGAAGCAGGTTTTCAACCTTGTTCAGGCGGATAAACTCGATATACTGCTTACAGCTCTGCCCGTAATGCTTCAGAAAAAGTTTGGCAAAATAGGAGTAGCTCATGTTGTATTTATGTGCCAGTGCCTCGATATTGATGTTTTCCTGGGAATGGCGGTCGAGATAGACGAGGATATCCTGCATACTCTGTTCCTCACTCTCGGAAATCGATTCGGGATTGAAACAGATTCCCTGGCAGTGCCAGATACGCAGAAGCCGGAGAAACAGTGTGGAAAAGAGAGAATAGATATAGGCATCATAACCGTATTTCTTTTCAAGAGCCTCCCTCTCAAGGGTTACAAAAAAATCATGGAGATTCAGCTCTGAGAGATCTTCCTGCGTAAACAAAAGCGAAGGATAGGTCATCGTGGCGATTTTATGGAAAGCAAAGCTCAGGTTCGGAAGGTAGCTTCCGGTGAGCTGGATGCGGTTCAGGTTGAATTTGATACAGAAATAGCGGAATGGCCGATCCTGGTCTGCGGCAAGTGCGTGGACCGTCTGTGGAGGAAACAGGATGAAAGAGCCCGGTTTTATGTGGTAGACGGAATCGTTGCAGCTCACGAGAAGAGAACCTTCCTGCAGATAAAGAACCTCCGTAAAATAGTGCCAGTGGGATTTGACCGGCATGGAAAAACTGTCGGAGCAGCAGGAAAAGGCTTCAATCGGCGAGTGCAGGATGTCACTGTATTCAAAAAGATTCTTCAACGGAAAAGTCCCCCTTCAGGTAAAAAATATTCAGTATTTTTCTGGGAATATCAGTTTCGGAAAAATAGAAACATTCTATTTTTGTACAGTCGCATTATATCATATCCAAATGAAAATTGATACAATGGCGAAAGCATTTGAAAGAAAATTAATGCTGAATTTGGTAACTCAATTTCCTAAGATAAGGGGGGATATGAAAACATGAAAAGCAACACGAAACAATTCCCGAAAAACAAAATTGCGTGGCTGTGGGAAAACATGGAGGGAAAACGGGCGCTGTACTTTGTCGGTATTCTCGGAACCGTTTTGTACAATATTCTGCAGCTTACGATTCCCTATTTTTCGGGAAAAATTGTGGATCTGTTTTTAACGGGGGAGAACGCGGCGACAAATCTTCAGGTACACCGTGACCTGCTTTACCGCTTGCTGTTTGCGATGGTCGGCTTTACGTTCCTGCGTGTTATCGTTGTTTATGGCAGCTGTATGATCTATGAGACGGTGTCGCAGAGTGTTCTGTACCGGGTGCGGAATTATCTGTACGACAAGCTTCAGCGTCAGGATATGACGTTTTACAGTACCTATCGGACAGGAGATCTGATGACACGGCAGACAGGAGACCTGGATGCGGTGCGTCACATGGTTGCATGGGTTGTACGAATGGTGGTTGAGTCATTTTCTCTGTTTGCTGCAGCGGCCGTTTTCTTCCTGTATACGAACTGGAAGCTGGCACTGTGCGTTCTTGTGATTTCACCGTTTGTATTCTGGATTATCTATCTGTTCCGGAACCGCGTTGCCCCGATGCATGCGGCGCTGCGTGAAAAACTGGCACAGATGAATACATGCGCACAGGAGAATATTTCCGGAAACCGCGTTGTCAAAGCGTTTGCAAGAGAAGATTACGAAATCGAGAAATTCGACCGTGCCAATACCGACTATGCGGAGACGAATAAGGCAACCGGAATGGTATGGCTGAAATTTTTCCCGATTGTCGAGAGTATTGCGAACCTGATGCCGGTTGTCCTGCTCGCAGTCGGCGGTGTTTTTATGATCAGAGGACAGCTTACTATGGGAGACTATGTGGCATTTTCAGGCCTCATCTGGGCAATCGCCAATCCGATGCGTCAGATGGGAAATATCATGAACGAATTTCAGCGGTTCTCAGCAGCGTCGAAAAAGGTCATGGAGCTGTATTACTCCGAACCGAAAATCAGGGACGAAGAAAATGCCGTTTCCCATCCGGAGCGGTTTGAAGGCAAAATCGAGTTTGATAACGTTTCCTTCCAATACGAGGATGGTGATTTGCCGGTTCTGCACAATATTTCCTTCACGGCCCATCCGAACGAGACGGTTGCGATCATGGGCGAGACCGGCTGCGGCAAGACATCGCTGATCAATCTGATCCCGCGGTTTTATGAGCCGACAGAAGGACAGATCCGGATTGACGGAATTCCTGTAGAACAGCTGAAGCTGTATGATCTCCGAAAACAGATCGGACTTGCCACGCAGGATGTTCTGCTGTATTCTGACACGATCGAGGGAAACATTGCCTACGGCGATGATTCGATCAAGATGAACGAGGTTGTCAAGTTTGCAAGGTATTCCGCTGCGGCAGATTTCATTTCAAAGATGCCGGAGGGCTACGATACCCTGGTCGGAGAGCGCGGTGTTGGTCTTTCCGGAGGCCAGAAGCAGAGAATTTCTCTGGCAAGAGCACTGGCTATCCGTCCATCGGTTCTGATTCTTGACGATACAACATCGGCGGTTGATATGGAAACAGAGAAACAGATTCAGCAGTCCTTACGGGAGCTTGATTTTCCATGTACCAAGATTGTGATTGCACAGCGAATTTCGACAACGAAAACAGCGGACAAGATTATTGTTCTGCAAAATGGCTATATTGAAGAAATGGGAACACATGAGGAACTGATGGAGAAGAAGGGTTACTATTATGAACTGGTGAAGCTGCAGACCGGTGTGGATGAACTGTAGGAGGGGAAGCAATGGCAAAAAATACATACAAGCAGGATGAAGTGCTCGAAGAGCCGTTTGACATCAAGCATCTGCTCAGAGCTTCATCCTATATCAAAAAATATGCAAAACGGATGGTTTTTGCGATCCTTTTGAGTGGCATCGGCGGTGCGTCCGGCTATGTGGCGCCGATGATTATCCAGCGGGCGCTGGACCTTGCAATTCCGGAGAAAAACGAGAGGCTTTTATTTTCTCTTGTGGGAATGCTGGTCGGCATCTATCTGGTGAGCGTGATCTTCACAACAATCCGAAGCCGCATTATGGTGGATGTCAGTCAGAGTATCATCTATGATATCCGAAAAGATTTGTTTGCACATCTGCAGGAGCTGCCGTTCCAGTATTACGATGACCGCCCGCACGGCAAGATCCTGATTCGGGTTGTCAACTACGTCAACTCGGTATCGGATATGCTGTCAAATGGTCTGATCAACATCGTTCTGGAGAGCTTCAACCTTCTGTTTATCGTGATTTTCATGTTTCTGGTTGATGTGCAGATGGCATTTGTCGTGCTCTGCGGCGTGCCGGTGCTGTGCGTTTTCATGGTCTGGATCAAGAATAAACAGAGACGTGCATGGCAGGCAGTTTCGAACAAGAACTCGAACCTGAATGCCTATCTGCAGGAGAATATTGTCGGAGCCCGCATTACGCAGATCTTTGCACGAGAGGATGAGAATGCGGAGATTTTCAAAGATCTTTCCAAGGATTGCCGCAGAACATGGAATACAGCAGTTCGCTATTCCAACCTGGTATGGCCGGGTATCGATTCAATTTCCGTCTGCGTGCGTGCTGCCATTTTTCTGTCCGGTCTGATCCTTTTCGGGCAGGGAAATAAGTCGGTTGGTACGATTGTAGCGATTTCGAGCTATGCATCGTATTTCTGGCAGCCGATCATGAACCTTGGAAACATCTTCAATAACTTTATCAACAACATTGCGTATCTGGAACGTATCTTTGAGACGATGGATGAGCCGGTGACGGTAAAGGATGCAAAAGATGCCGTTGAAATGCCAAAAATCCGCGGTGAGGTGACCTTCGATCACGTAAATTTCTCGTACGATGCGTCAAAACAGATCTTAAACGATGTTTCGTTTACGGTAAAACCGGGTGAGAGTGTGGCGCTTGTCGGACCGACCGGAGCCGGAAAGAGTACGATTGTCAATCTGATTTCACGGTTTTACAATGTCAATGGCGGTCGCGTCCTGATCGATGGACAGGATATCTCGCAGGTGACCATTCATTCCCTGCGTGAGCAGATGGGTATTATGATGCAGGACAGCTTTATTTTCTCGGGAGATATTGAGGATAATATCCGTTACGGAAAGCTTGACGCAACACATGAGGAGATTGTGAAGGCGAGCAGAACTGTCTGTGCGGACGAGTTTATCAGCAAAATGCCGGATCGCTATCAGACGGAGGTAAGGGAGCGTGGTTCCATGCTGAGCCAGGGACAAAAGCAGCTCATTTCGTTTGCGCGTACCCTGCTTTCCGATCCGGCCATTCTGATTCTCGATGAGGCGACCTCAAGCATTGACGTACAGACCGAAAAAGCACTGCAGACGGGACTCAATGCCATGCTGAAGGGCAGAACCTCATTTATCATTGCGCATCGTCTGTCTACGATCCGCAACTGCGATAAGATTATGTATATCGATAACGGCGGTATTATGGAGAGCGGAACACATGATGAGCTGATGGCAAAGAAAGGCCATTATTATAAACTGTATACAGCACAGCTTGATGAAGTACAGAAAGCGGGCTGATCAAAAAAAGATCATAAAAAAGATTATAAAAAAGGCTTCTGCCAGCGGATAAAAATCCGTGGCAGAAGCCTTTTGCCGTTTCTTGTTCGTGTCGCTTTTTGCGCGTGTCGCCGAAGCGACCCGCCGCAGGCGGAAAATTCGGCAAAGCAGGAGTTCTTCTTATTTTCCGGAGAAATATTTCTCTTTGATGATTTCAACCGGCATATCTTCACCGGTCCACAGCTTAAAGGAAGCAGCTCCCTGGTATAACAGCATGTACATGCCGTTTCCGGTCTTGCATCCAGCCTCTTTTGCCTCACGCAGCAGGCGGGTTCCTGCGGATTGTAGATCACATCGAAAACGAAGAGGTCTTTGTGGAACATCGTTGTGTCGGTGATGATGGTGTTCTCGGTTTTTGGAGCCATTCCGACGGAAGTTCCATTGACAAGAATGGCGCTGTCTGCGATGGATGCGCGAAGGACTTCCGGATCGGAGAAGTCGTGCAGGGTAACCTTGCAGGAAGTACGCTCATTGAGTTTTGCAACGATTTCTTCTGCTCTTCCGAAGAAGTTGTCTCTGACGTTGAATACGTTGATCTCGCTACGCCGTCGAGGGCTGCCTGTACCAGGATTGCGGTAGCAGCGCCGCCGGCACCGAGCAGAGTCATCTTTTTGCTGATGATGTCTACGCCGTTTTCTGCAACTGCTCTCATGAAGCCGACACCGTCGGTGGTGTAAGCAGTGAGAACGCCGTTGTCGTTGACGATGGTATTACATGCGCCGGAGATCTCCGAAGCAGGAGAAACCTTGTCTGCCAATTTGCACATGATATTTTTGCCAGGCATGGTGATGTTCCAGCCTCTTGCACCCATGGTGCGGAGTCCTTCGACTGCCTGCGGCATTTTGTCTTCCGGTACATCAAAGGCAAGGTAGCTATAATCAAGGCCGAGCTGGTCGCATGCTTCGTTGTGCATTTCCGGAGAAACACTGTGTGCAACCGGGCTTCCGAGTAAACATAATAATCCGGTGTGTCCTGTGATGTGTTTTGACATAATATGAAATCCTCTCTCTCCTCGTATTTCCGCATGATGATAAATCGTGCTGTAGCACTTTAAACTGCTACTATATGAAGTGAATTATACTCCAGATGCCGAAAGAAAGCAAGAAAAAAAGAGGAAATGACGCAAAGTTCATTTCCTCTTTTCGTGTTGGTTTTTGATTAAGGTTTAAGATGGAAAAGATTCGCCCGGAAATCAGATTCCAAGTTTCTCTTTCATGTAGTCAACCGGAGTATCTTTTCCGGTGTACAGCTTGATTGCGATGAGTGCCTGGAACAGCATCATGCCCATGCCGTTGAATACTTTCTCACATCCTGCTTCTTTTGCCTGTTTCATCATAACAGTTTCACGCGGAGCGTAAACGGTATCCGTTACAATGAGATCTTTTTTAAAGAAGGAAGGATCAGGAATGTTGGAAAGGTCTTCCAGTGGATGCATTCCTACGCCGGTAGCATCGCAGAACAGGTCAGCTGCGTGCATTTTTTCTTTCAGGAGATCTTTGTCTGCCAGGTCGTTCATGGTAGCCTTGCAGTTGGTGTTCTTGTTGATCAGATCAACAATTTCCTCTCCACGGCTGTAGAATTTGTCTTTGATGTTGAAGATTTCGATTTCTGCAACGCCATCCAGAGCACCGCGTACTGCAATTGCAGTAGCGGCACCGCCGGTTCCGATCAGGATCATCTTCATTCCCTTGAAATCGATGCCTTCTTCGGTCAGTGCCTGCCAGTATCCCATACCATCGGTGTTGTAGCCTTTCAGTTTGCCGGTTACCTGACCGTTTTCGTCGCGGAGGTTGACTACGGTGTTGATAGCGCCGCATAACTTAGCTGCTTCATCTACCTCGTCCAGATATTTGTGGACAACAGTTTTGTTTGGCATGGAAATATTGGAACCGAGCATTTTCAGCGCGCGGATACTCTGCACAGCATCTTTTAAAGAATCGTTATCAACTTCGAAAGCAAGCTGAATGACGTCATCTCCGTTTTTGTCGTATGCAAGGTTGTGGGTTGTCGGAGACTGGGTGTGACGGATCGGGTAAGCCATTAATCCAACTAATTCGGTATGTCCTGTAATATTTGGCATGATATTTTCCTCTTTTCTTTTTTTATGCTGCGCTGTTGTCATTGATGTTGGAGTCAAAAGGTTTTTTGACCTTTTGACCCTGGTATCTTGTCATTTTGAAAAAGAAACAGCGTAGCAGATGATATACAGTTTTTGTCGGGCTGCTTAAAGTAGTGGAATCGTTATCGTTCCCTTATGCAGTGAAGCACTTGTTATTTCGCTGGGTAAGAAGCGATGCTGGGGATTACTCAAGCGGCTCCAGATGCAGGTATCCCTGGGACTCCAGTACATTCAGGATCGCACGGCCTTCCATGGTACCTTCCATGATGCGGCGTGCGCGTACGGAATCGCCGATGGTATAAATATAAGTATGGGTATCGGCGAATGCTTCCTGAAGCTCCGGAAGAATCGGGTTGTTGGAGCGCATTCCAAGGCAGTTGAATCCATAATCGAAGGTGAGATCCTGGATGGTTCCGTCCGGAAGCTTTACAGTGAATGCGTTTTCTTTTACTTCCTGAAGAGCGGTGTTGACATATTCTTTTACACCGTATTTGTCGTGTGTCTCACGCATGGAGCATTTGGTGATCGGGTCTGCAAGCATACCGATCTGCGGCAGCATATCGATGATGGTACACTCGGCGCCTCTCGGTGCAAAGTATTCAATAACGTCAAGTCCTACGGAACCGCCGCCGACTACAACGACTTTCTTGCCCTGACAGGCTTCTTCCGGATATTTTCCGGCGTTTACATTGTTGATCATACCAAAGATGGTATTTACGTTTCCGGCATCGATGTTCTCTTTCAGGCCTTTGATCGGCGGAACAAGCGGAACGGAACCGGTGGAGTTTACAATGATGTCCGGTTTGAACTGTTTGATCTTATCCACCGTAGCTTCGGTGTTGAGGAAAATATACAGGTTTTTCAGTCTGGCGGCTCTTGCCTCAAGGTATTTCGGGAAGTCTTTCATACGGGTCTTGCTTGGAAGATCGGAGATGAAAGTGGAAAGACCGCCGATGTGATCGTTTTTCTCAAGTACGAAAACGTTGCATCCGACTTCTGCTGCGGTGCAGGCTGCTTCCATACCGGCAGTACCGGCGCCGACAACAACAACGTTACAGTTTTTATTTACTTTCAGTGCTTTGTAAACATCGCCTTCCGGAACAGCCGGGTTTACGGTACAGCGGATCGGGCGGTTGACGCCGATACGGTTTCCGGCACATCCGACGTTACAGGAGATGCATTTCCGAAGGATATCTTCCTCGCCGTTCTCAACTTTTTTCACCCAGTTCGGCTCAGCGATCAGGCCGCGTCCCATTCCGACGATATCTACATCGCCGCTCTCGAGAACTTTTTCAACGACCTCGGGTCACGGTAGTTACCAGCATTGATAACCGGTTTTTTGAATTTATTTTTTACGGCTCTTGCCATGTAGGAACGCCATCCATCCGGCAGGAAGTTGGAGTCGATCTGATACTGCAGGGATGGGTTGAGGCCGCAGGATACGTCATACATATCTACGAACTCATCCAGGTACTCGAGGTACTCGAGGGTATCTTCCAGAGTATTTCCTCCCGGAACACGCTCCTCAGCAGAGATACGAACGATGATCGGGAACCACGGTCCGACGTTTTTACGTACTTCTTCGAGAACCATACGTGGGAAGCGCAGGCGGTTTTCTACAGAACCACCGAATTCATCGGTTCTTTTATTGTAATACGGGGAGATGAACTGGCTCATCAGGTAGGAGTGGCCGCAGTGGATTTCAATGGCATCAAAGCCGATGGCCTGCACACGTTTTGCAGCCTCGCCGTATTTTTTCACGGTTGTCATGATTTCTTCTTTTGTCATCGGGCGAGGGGTTTCTCCGCCGGCTTTTGTCGGGATGTTGGAAGAAGAAACGGTTTCCATACCGGTTCTTGCGGAAGATGCGGAAGCTCCGGCGTGGTTGATCTGAATTGCTACGGTAGCACCGTTTTTATGAAGATTTTCGACTAACTGATAGTAGCGCGGCATAAAGCTGTCGTGGTCGATACGGATCTGGCTGGTTCCGTTGGAACCGACCGGGTACTCGATGTTGGCGTTCTCCAGAATAATAAGACCAACGCCGCCTTTTGCGCGGAGAGAGTAATAATTCATATGACGGTTACTCATCTCACCGCTTGTCTCACCGTAGTTGGTTCCCATCGGGGTCATTGCAATACGGTTTTTAATCGTTGTTCGTTTGATGGTAATTGGTTCAAAAATTTTTGGGTAAGCACTCTTCATGAAAATTTCTCCTTATTCATTACATGAGCGGTAATCCTCTGTTTGTGACAAATCCATCATAACTCTTTCGACTAAAAATTAACAATATCTTTCAGATAAACTTTTGATACGTTTTCGCTATCGTTTCTGGACTCTTCGATAATGTCAGCGTGCTGTTTCATGTATTCGGTAAACCGTTCGACAGCCGGAAGCCGGTAGCGGTTCTTCATCCAGAACATAAAAGTCTGATGATAAATCTCGAGACCTTTCAGTGTATGGATGCGGATACCGTCTGCCTGTTCCAGAATATCGGTTCGCGGCATGAGCGCGATGCCGAAGTTTTCGCGTACCAGTGCCACAATCGAATATTCATCCGGGCATTCCATGATAATATTGGGATGAAGCTGATATTTGCGGTAGAGATGACCGGTGTAGGCCCCCATCCAGGATGCGCGGTCGTAGCCGATCACCGGATAACGGGTAAGCTTTACAAGCGGAACCTCCGGTTCGTCGGCAATCGGATGCTGTTCCGGGGACACGATGACAAGCGGCTGCTGGATCAACGGAAAAAACTCCATGTCGTCGCGTTTTAAAAAGCCGCCAAACCCAAGATCGAGTTCGCCGGATTTCACCTTCTGTGCAATGGCCGGGGTATGGTTCTGCCAGAAGCTAAAGGCAACGTTTTTGTTTTCTTCTTTGTCCAGAAAGGTGCGGACGTTGTGCGGAATATAATGTCCGGCAAGTGGAAAAATATAACCGATGTTGATTTTGCCGCCACCGGAGGCGAGTTCTTTCATCTTGCCTGCCGCAATGTCACAGTCGCCTGCGATCCGGTCTGCATGCTCCAGGAAAAGACGGCCGGCATTGGTAAGGACAACACCGCGCCCTTTCTTTTCAAACAGCGTGATTCCAAGCTCACTTTCAAGGGCGGCCATCGAACGGCTCAGGGATGGCTGGGAAATATAAAGCTCCTCTGCCGCCTGGTGATAATTTTCCAGCCGGGCGACCTTTCGGAAATAGAGAATCTGATTCAGTGTCATGTGGTTTTTCCTCCTGAAAAAATGGTTCCGTAAGAAAGTCTTTGCTTCCTCTTATTATGATAACTCAAGTATACCATATCAATGCATTCAATGCATTGGTTTTTTCCTTTAAAAGCATTAGACCGTACACGTTTTCACTGTTAAAATAAAGGCAAATGTTATTTTTTTAACATTCACGAAACTGGTAATCTGTTGTTTGTGACAAAACAAAAGGATGAACCGAACAGAGGAAAAAGACAATTTGACCTCAACACGATCTATTTAAAAAGGAGAGAAACCATGAACAAGAAATACCTGCCAAGTGCATTAATTTTGTACTTGAACTACTTTATCCACGGTGTTGGATGCTCCATTCTTGGCCAGGCAGTCATCAAAGAGGCTCTGGCAGCAGCATGGGGAGTGGAAGCAATGGCAATTACTGCGATTTCTGCAGCACTCGGTCTTGGCCGTCTGATCGCACTGCCATTTGCAGGTCCTCTGTCCGACAAACTCGGACGCCGCATTTCCACTGCAATCGGAAGTGCTTCCTATGCAATTTACCTGATCGGCCTTGCTCTTGCATTTAATGCAGGAACACACGGCGGTTACACCATCGCTTACGTATGCGCCATCATCGGCGGTATCGCAAACTCCTTCCTGGATACCGGTATTTACCCGGCAGTATCCGAGATTATTTACAAAGCTCCTGGCGTTGCTACCATGGGAATCAAATTCTTCATCGCAATTGCTCAGATGCTGCTTCCATTTGTTCTTGGTGTAGCTGTTACTTCTACAGCAGCAGGCCTTACCTCCTACAATCCGTTATTCTACGGATGCGGAATCGCTTATATCGTACTTTTTGTACTGGTATTCCTGTTCCCGCTGCCAGACGCTGACCAGAAAGCATCCGGCAAAAAAGAGGGCCTGATCGACAGTCTGAAACATACACATTTCTCCTTCGAATCCATCGCCATGATCCTGATCGGATTCACCTGCACCGGTACCTTCCAGCTGTGGCTGAACTGTGCACAGAACTTTGCAAAAGAGAATGTAGGCTGGGCTGATCCGTCCATCATGCAGACCTATTATTCTGCAGGAACCATGCTGGCACTGATCGTAACAGCGTTCCTGACCAGAAAAATCAAAGATGTTCGTTTCATCGTTGTTTACCCGGCCATTTGCCTTGGAACTATGATTGCTGTCCTGATGGGACAGAGCAAACCGCTGATGATTGCCGGTGCTTTCATTATCGGATGGGCAGGCGCAGGCGGACTGCTTCAGATCGCAACTTCCGTTTGCAATATGCTGTTCCCGAAAATCAAAGGAACCGTAACCGCATTGGTTATGATTGCATCTTCTCTTTGCAACTACACCATCCTGACCGCAGCATCTAAAATGCAGCCGTCCGGCGTTATGACCATGAACATCGTTCTGACCGCAGTTGGTGTTGCGCTTGGACTGTTTGTAAACATTCGCTATAAAAAAATGGTTGAACTTGCACAGCAGGACAACTAAAATGAGGTTAAGGATTGCGGGAGTACGAAGTACCAGGGAATCCGGGCGTGAAAAAGAAAAGCCTGCAAAAGAAAAGTCAGGGTTAATATTGAAGAAAGAAGGAAAAACACATGAATACAGTAAAAGTTCGTGATATTGAAATCGGTGCCGGTGCACCGAAGATCATCGTTCCGATCGTAGGCGTTACCAAAAACGATATCATCGAAGAAGCAAAAACTTTCCATTCGATTCCGGTTGACGTTGTAGAATGGCGTGTAGACTGGTTCGAGGGTGTATTCGACTTTGCACAGGTAGAGGACGTGTTAAAAGACCTCCGCGAAGCACTCGGCAATATTCCGCTTCTGATGACATTCCGTACCTCCAAAGAGGGCGGTGAAAAAGCGATTGAGCCGACAGCCTATGCGGAGCTGAACATCAAAGCAGCACAGACCGGATATGTGGATCTGGTGGATGTTGAGATCTTTACCGGAGATGACATTGTAAAGAAGATCATCGACGGTGCACACGCAGCAGGCGTAAAGGTTATCGCTTCCAATCATGATTTCTTCAAGACTCCTGCAAAAGCAGATATCATCTACAGACTGCGCAAGATGCAGGATATGAACGCAGATATTCCGAAGATCGCTGTTATGCCGCAGAATAAGAAAGACGTTCTGACCCTGCTTGCAGCAACAGAGGAAATGACCACCAATTATGCGGACAGACCGATCATCACCATGTCTATGGCAGGCACCGGTGTAATCAGCCGTCTCTGCGGTGAGGTGTTTGGTTCTTCCATGACCTTCGGCGCGGCGAAGAAAGCATCCGCACCGGGTCAGATGGGTGTGAATGATCTGAGCACCGTTCTGGATCTGCTTCACAAAGCCATGTAACCGTTTTTTCTTTGGGGGACACCGGTATTTTTAGCTTTGCTGTTGATGCCGATGTCCCTTTTGTATTATTGTTCTGTTATAAATTTAACGGAGGTATGCCTTTTATGAAGAGAGTATTTCACTGGCTGGATGAAAACTTGGAAGAATTTCTTCTTGTGATCGGTTTGATCGCCATGACGCTGATCATGGGAATTCAGGTTTTCTGCCGCTACGTCCTTGGCATGTCGCTGTCGTGGTCGGAAGAGCTGACCAGATATATTTTTATCTGGTGCGGTTTTTTAAGCGTCAGCTACTGCAGCAAGAAATGCCTTTCCATCAAGATCGAGCAGTTTGTTGCGATTTTCCCGCGGAGAGGAAAAGCTGTTTTCAAAATTGTGAATCATACATTTGAACTGATTTTTTTCATCTATATGATTCCGTTTGCTTTTTCTTATATGATGTCGTCAGTTAAAAGCGGCCAGCTTTCCCCGGCCTGCAAAATCCCGATGTATTTTATCCAGGCAGCACCGCTTGTCTCCTTTGTGCTGGTTGCATTCCGCGTTCTGCAACGGTGGATGATCGAGTTCCGTGTGGCACGCGGTGAGAACGTTTTCGACCCGGCCCATCCGGAGCGAAATACGCCGGAATCCTTCATCGAGGCAAATGCCGGAGCAGATAACACCACAGAAAATGCCCTGAACGCGGGTATCGACAACCGCATCCATACGATTAAAAATTCGAATGAGGAGGAACGCTAATGCCAGTCGTAGTATTATTTCTGATTTTTGTTGCATTGCTGGTCATCGCTGTTCCGGTATCGATTACCCTTGGAATCACATCTGTGCTTCCGTCGGTGTTTGACCCGTCTTTTACGGTAGGAGCCAAATATCTGATCCGTGCCATGTTCGGAGGACTCGATTCCTTCCCTCTACTGGCAGTTCCGATGTTCGTCCTCTCCGGTATCATCATGGCTAAGGGAGGCATCTCCAAAAAACTGTTTGATGTCTTTGCCTATTTTCTCGGAAAATTCACCGCAGGTATGCCGTGCGCGGTTATCGTCACCTGCCTTTTTTACGGTGCGATTTCCGGTTCCGCTCCGGCGACCGTTGCCGCTGTCGGAAGCATGACAATCCCGATTCTGACTACCCTTGGTTATGATCTGACATTCTCCACAGCGATTGTGGCAGTTGCCGGCGGCCTTGGCGTTATCATTCCCCCGAGTATTCCGTTCATCATGTACGGTATGGCTTCCGGCGCTTCGGTCAGTGACCTGTTCCTTGCCGGAATTGTACCGGGTCTGATGATCGGTCTGCTGCTGATGGTTTATGCCGTTTATCACTGCAAACGGTATGGGGAGGACAAAGAGAAGATCCATGCAGAAGTCAAAGTGCTGCATGACAAAGGCCTGCTTCGCGTTTTAAAAGAGAGCTTTTTTGCACTGCTCAGTCCGGTGATCATCCTTGGCTGTATCTACAGCGGTGTCGCTTCCCCGACTGAGGCGGCTGTTATCTCCGTATTCTATGCACTGATCATCAGCCTTTTTGTGTACAGGAGTATCCGCATCCGCGACATCTGGTCCATTCTGGTTGAGGCGATTCGTACCTTCACCCCGATCCTGTTTATTCTGGCGGCATCGACGGCATTTTCCCGTGTGCTGACGCTGATGCAGGTACCGCAGACGGTCAGCGAGTTTATCCTGAACAACTTCCACAGCCCGGTTGCGATCCTTCTGATCATCAATGTATTCCTGCTGATTGTCGGAATGGTGATGGATACCACACCGGCAATCCTGATTCTGACTCCGATCCTTCTGCCGATCGTACAGGCAATCGGCATGAATCCGATTCAGTTTGGTGTCATCATGGTTGTCAACCTTGCGATTGGTTTCGTAACACCGCCGATCGGCGTCAACCTGTTCGTGGCAAGCTCCCTGACCGAGGTTCCGGTCATGCAGATCGCAAAGAAGGCTATGCCGATGATCGGTTTCTTTCTCGTGGCACTGCTGCTGATTACGTTTATTCCGGCAATTTCGATTGGAATTTTATAGGGAGGAGCGAAGGACAATGAAAAAGATGACAAAAAAGAAAAAACTTTTCCGAACAGCGACGGTACTTGCTACTGTCGTTGCACTTGGCGCATCGCTTGCCGGCTGCGGCTCTTCCGGGGAAGAGACGACACAGCGCTATTCCTGGCCGCTGGCAACGGCGAGCCCGGAGGATACGGTAACACAGATTTTCGCCGAGAAGTTTGCGGAAGAGATTTCAGAGCTGAGCGATGGAAGGATGAAAATTCAGGTTTACGCAAACTCAACGCTCGGCGGCGACCGCGATCTGCTTGAAACGTGTGCCGATGGTGATATTCCGTTTGTCGTACAGAATACGGCACCGCAGGTTTCCTTTATGGGGGATCTTGCCGTGTTTGATCTGCCGTGTGTGTTTGATTCTCTCGATGAATGCCGTGAGAAGATTGATAATCCGGAGTTTTACGAGCTGATCAGCAATGTTTATACAGAGGGCGGCTATCACCTGCTCGGTATGGCGGATCAGGGATTTCGTGTCATGAGTACGAATAAGCCGGTTTACAGCTTTTCGGATTTCAAGGGCCAGAAGATCCGTACCATGGAGAACAGCTACCATCTGGCATTCTGGAAAGCCATCGGTGCCAACCCGACGCCGATGAGCTTCAGTGAGGTTTACATCGGCCTGCAGCAGCACACGATTGATGCGCAGGAGAACCCGTATGAGGTCATCGTTTCGAATAACCTGTATGAGCAGCAGGATTACGTAGTGGAAACGAACCATCTGCCGCATCTGATTTCCCTGATTGTCAACGACGATTTCTTCAAAGCTCTGCCGGAGGACGAGCAGGAGATCATGACAGAGGCCGCAAAGATTGCGACCGAGTACGCAAGAGAGCAGTCCGATGCCCGTATCGCCGACAAGATCGCGACGATCGAGGAGAGCGGAACGAAGATTCTGACACTCGATGACCAGACAAGAGCGGAGATCCGAGAGGCATCGAAGAGTGTGTATAAGTCGATTGAGGAGAATATTGATCCGGCGATTTACAATGCTTATATGGATGGCATTGAGTAAGAAAAAGAAAGATGAAATTCCCGACAGCAAGGCACAAAAAACGACGCTTTGCCGCCGGGAATTTTTGCGTCCGCCAAGTGGGGGGGGATTCGCAAAGATTGCCTTGCACAGTCGAAACGGCAAGACTATAATGGGGCTCAGAAGATTTAAAAAATTAGGACCAGAGGAGGTACAGAAATGATTTTTGAACACATGGACCGGATTGTATTTGCAGGAGATTCCGTAACGGATATGGAGAGCGCACAGCCGGTGGGGGAAGGTTTATTTGAAAATGTCGGAAAGAGCTACGTTCGAATTGTCGAGAACATGCTCGCAGCATTCTACCCGGAGATATATATCCGCGTGACAAACTCCGGTATCAGCGGAAACACAAGCCGCGACCTGCTGCAGCGCTTCGACCGCGATGTTGTATCCTTAAAACCGGACTGGGTATCTATCTGCATCGGCATCAACGACGTCTGGAGACAGTTCGACAGCCCGGCTATCCCGGACGAGCAGGTATCCCCGGAGGAGTACCGTTCCAACGTCGAGAAGATGATTCTTTCCGTAAAAGACAACGTAAAAGGTATTTTCCTTATGACCCCATACTACATGGAGCCAAATGGAGAGGACTGGATGAGAAAACGCATGGACACCTACGGGGCCATCTGCAGTGAGCTGGCTGAAAAATACGGCTGCCGCTTCATCGACCTGCAGGCTGTATTCAATGATTATTTCCAGTACCGCCATTCTTCCTACATCGCCTGGGACAGAATTCATCCGAACCAGATCGGTGCGACGGTAATCGCTCGGGCATTTCTGGAAAAATGTGGATTTGATTATCATCACAGACCGGGAGAGGAATAAGAAGGCCGGAGAATCCGTTTTGCTCCTGTTCTGTCTGAAAACAGCCGACACAGTCGAAAAAAAGAGAAAAAGAACGGTAAAATTCTGCTTAAATGACCAAATTTAATTGCTGTTTTGGGCTGGCTATGGTATATTATGACTATAGTGTACTTATGCTTGCATTAGGATGGACATTACATAGCAGGACATAAAATAAAAGAGAACAGGAGAGATAAACACATGTATCTGGAAGAGTATAAGAGATGGCTGGCAGCTGATCTGGAAGACGCAGATCTGAACCCGGAGCTGGCACGGATTGAAGGAAACGATGAGGAGATCAAGGACCGTTTTGCTGTATCTCTGAAATTCGGAACCGCAGGACTTCGTGGTGTACTTGGCGCAGGAACAAACCGTATGAATATCTATGTAGTGCGTCAGGCAACACAGGGCCTTGCAAACTGGGTAAAAACACAGGGCGGAAACCAGACCGTAGCCATCAGCTATGACAGCCGTATCAAGAGCGATGTTTTCGCAAAAACAGCAGCAGGCGTTCTGGCTGCAAACGGAATCAAAGTCAGAATTTACGATGCACTGATGCCGGTACCGGCACTTTCCTTTGCAACCCGTTACTATAACTGCAATGCAGGTATCATGGTAACTGCATCCCACAACCCGGCAAAATATAACGGCTACAAAGCCTACGGCCCGGACGGATGCCAGATGACTGACGATGCTGCTGCAATCGTATACGCAGAGATTCAGAAAACCGATATCCTGACCGGCGTAAAATATATGCCGTTTGCACAGGGAGTAGAAGAGGGACTGATCCGTTTCGTCGGCGATGACTGCAAGAATGCACTGTACGAAGCCATCGAATCCCGTCAGGTTCGTCCAGGTCTTTGCAAGACCGCTGGACTGAAACTCGTTTACAGCCCGCTGAATGGATCTGGTCTTGTACCGGTTACCCGTGTATTAAAAGACATCGGAATTACCGATATCACCATCGTTCCGGAGCAGGAGTATCCGAACGGATACTTCACCACCTGCAGCTATCCGAATCCGGAAATCTTTGCAGCACTGGAAAAAGGCCTGGATCTTGCAAAAGAGACCGGCGCAGACCTGATGCTGGCTACCGACCCGGATGCAGACCGTGTTGGTATCGCGATGAAATGCCCGGATGGAAGCTATGAGCTGGTAACCGGAAACGAAGTCGGCGTTCTGCTTCTCGACTACATCTGCGCAGGCCGCATCGAGAAAGGCACCATGCCGGAGAAACCGGTTGCTGTAAAATCCATCGTATCCACACCGCTGGCAGATGCTGTTGCTGAGCATTATGGTGTTGAGCTTCGCAGCGTTCTGACCGGATTCAAATGGATCGGCGATCAGATTGCAAACCTGGAAGCAGACGGCGAAGTAGACCGCTTCATCTTCGGATTCGAGGAGAGCTATGGATACCTGGCTGGTCCGTACGTAAGAGATAAAGACGCAGTCATTGGTTCTATGCTGATCTGCGAGATGGCAGCTTATTACAGAAGCATCGGAAGCTCCCTGAAACAGAGACTGGAAGAGATCTATGCCGAGTATGGCCGTTACCTGAACAAAGTAGACAGCTTCGAGTTCCCGGGACTTAGCGGAATGGACAAGATGGCCGGTATTATGGATGGCCTTCGAAAAGAGC
This sequence comes from Blautia sp. AM47-4, assembly GCF_003479865.1. Lineage (NCBI taxonomy): Bacteria > Bacillati > Bacillota > Clostridia > Lachnospirales > Lachnospiraceae > Blautia > Blautia sp. AM47-4. The sequence continues at coordinate 28,850 of NZ_QUHY01000003.1, read as the reverse complement.
CGCTGACCGAGATCGCAGGTTCCGCTGTTGTCAAAGTAACCGATTACGAGAAACCGGAAGAAACAGGACTCCCATCCGCAAACGTTCTGATCTACAAACTGGCAAACGGTGAAACCGTCATCGTCCGCCCGTCCGGAACAGAGCCGAAAATCAAAGTATACTACACAACACTTGGTAAGGATCTGGCAGAGGCAGAAGCAGAGAAAGAAAAACTCGCAGAGGCTTTGAAACCGATTCTGGCATAAAGAAAATAAAAGAATGGAAGGGCGTGGCTTTGGTCACGCCCTTTTTTGAACCGAAATTTCTTTTGAAAAGTGTAAGATTTTCTGCAAAATGGCGTGATGATAGATGAAAGGGGGGATTTCCATATGGAGGATACTCATATTGTCCAAATGTACTGGGACAGGAACGAAACAGCGATCAGCGAGTCTGCGATGAAATATGGTACATACTGTACGTCCATTGCACAGAATATTCTGCAGAATCCGGCGGATGCAGAAGAATGTGTCAACGACACCTGGCTTCACGCGTGGAACGCTATGCCGCCGCACCGGCCGTCTCTGTTATCCACATTTCTTGGAAAAATAACGAGAAATCTTTCGTTTGATCTGTATCGAAAAATGCATCGCAAAAAACGCGGAGGAAGTCAGATGGATGCAGTATTGGACGAGCTGGAAGAATGTGTTTCGGGGAAAGATGATATTGAGCGGCAGTGGGAGATGAAAGAACTGATCGCGGAGATCAATCAGTTTCTGCAGAAGCTGCCGGAGGAGAAACGATGCATGTTTGTCCTGCGGTACTGGTATGTGGACAGTATCGGCGAAATCGCGGGGCGTCTGGGCAGAAGCGAAAACTATGTTTCAGTTACGCTGAACCGGATCCGCGGGAAACTGCATACACACTTGACGGAAAGGGGGTTCGAAGTATGAAGAAAGAAGAATTATTTGAAGTGCTGGGAAATCTGGAGCCTGGTATGGTGGAAAAAGCACGGAGTGATCGCCACCCGCGGAGAGGCGTATGGAAAAATGGACGGCCGTCGCAGCCTGCGCGGTGATCATCGGCGGAGCTGTGCTGGGGGTTGCGACATGGAGAAACGGTCGGGAGGGTTCTGCAGTCCGTTATCCGTCGGGGGTAACGACGGTTCTGGCGGCTTATCCGGCATCTGTGGAGCGGACAATGGATGCACAGAAATTCATGGAAAGCGATGCACACTGGGACTGGTGGGATTCGTACCGGGAGTTGACAGCAAAATCAGCAGAACTGCAGTCGGAAATGGATGCATATTATCAGAATCTGATGAAACAAATGCTGGTTTCAGAGGATGAAAATACCGTCTGCTCGCCGATCAATCTGTATATTGCGTTTGCGATGCTGGCAGAAACTTCAGACGGGAATACGCGGCAGCAGATTCTAGACATGCTTGGTGCGCAGGACATGGAGACCTTACGGGAAAATGTTTCTTCACTCTGGGAAAGCAATTATGCAGACACGCCCGCGCTGAAAAGTGTGCTGGCAAATTCGCTGTGGCTGGATGGTGAGGAAACATACAATGACACAACGCTGCAGCGGCTGGCGGAACAGTATTATGCATCAACCTTCCGTGGGACTCCCGGATCGGAAGAGATGAATCAGGCCCTGCGGACCTGGACGGATGATAATACCGGAGGGCTTTTAAAAGAATACACCGAAAATATGGCGATCGCCCCGGAAACGGTATTTGAACTGGTATCAACCATCTATTATAAGGCGATGTGGCGGGAGAATTTCTGGGAAGTAAATACAGAGAAGGAAACCTTCCACGGAGCTGCGGGAGATACCACTGTGGACATGATGAAGAAAACGGAATGGATGGATGTCTACCAGGGCGAACATTTCCGTGCAGTCAGCCTTAGCCTTCAGGACAGCGGCTCCATGTATTTCCTGCTTCCGGATGAAAATACCGATGTCAATGAACTGGTATCGGATCCGGATCTGATGAAGGTTATACGGCGGGATGAAAGCAGTGATAACTGGTATTCCCCTATGGTGAACCTGTCTGTTCCTAAATTTAAAGTATCGGAGAAAACAGACCTGATCGAAACGGTGCGCGCACTGGGTGTAACGGATGCACTGGATGCGGATCTGGCAGATTTCAGCCCATTAACAGGGGACAAAGAGAATTTATACCTGAGCAAAGCAGACCACGCCGCCATGCTTGAAATCGACGAAAACGGAGTAACCGGAGCAGCGTATACAGAACTCGGCGTTTCAGAAACCGCAGCAGAAATACCGGACGACGAAATCGACTTCGTACTGGATCGTCCATTCCTGTTTCTTGTCACGGGGCAGGACGGATCGATTCTGTTTTCGGGAGTTGTGAGAAATATTGCAGAGACATGAAAAAAGGAGTCGGACTGTCCGGCTCCTGTGTCTGAGACACGTTACAGTATCTCTTCGGTGCTTATTTTTGCTCTGCGTTCCTTTGTCGGAGCAGAAAAACAGACAAAATCAGTACAGCAGGGAAAATGCAGCCGGCCAGCATACCTGCCTTCAGATCGTCGCCGGTGTTTTGTGTGACAAATCCAATAACAAATGGGCCAATGGAACCGCCCATATCTCCGGCCATGGCGAGAAGTGCAAACAGTGCAGTTCCGCCGAGTGGAATTTTAGAGGATGAAATACTGATGGTTCCCGGCCACATAATTCCTACGGAGAAACCACACACAACGCAGCCTATAAGATTTAAAAGAGGATATGGTGCGAGAGCTGCAGCCAGATAACAGATCAGGCAAAGTGTACCGGATGCGATCATAAATTTTGTTAAGTCAATTTTTTCCCCGTATTTACCATAGAAGGTCCTGCTGATGCCCATCATCACAGCAAACAGGCACGGTCCTGCAATGTCTCCAATGCTTTTTGAGAGACCTAATGCAGACTCGGCATAAGCGGAAGCCCATTGCGCCATCGAAATCTCGCTTGCTCCGGCGCAGACCATAAGAACAAGGGAAATCCAGAAAATGGGAAGACGGCACAGCTGACGAATGGTAAGTCCTTCTTCGCTTCCGGTGAGTGATTCAATCGGGCAGGAAAGGAAATTAAACGTATTGTACAGTGGAAGTACAGCCCAGATACATGCGAGGATCGGCCAGCGTTCCATACCAAAAACTGCCAGAAAAGCAGTGGAGAGTAAGATGACGCCTACAGACCCCCAGCAGTAAAAGGAGTGAAGCAGACTCATAACGCTGTCCTTATTGTCAAACGGACAAGCTTCTACGATTGGGCTGACAAGAACCTCAATCAGTCCGCTTCCGGCGGCATAGATCATGGCACTGAGCAAAATTCCTGCATAGGCATTTGGCAGAATATTGGGCAGAAAGGCAAGTCCAATCAGGCCGCAGGCGGAAAGAATTTCAGAAGCAACGACACACCTGCGATAACCGATTTTATCGACATATCTGGCACAGAACAAATCGACAAGAAGTTGTGTGAAAAAGAATACTGTCGAGATAAACGCAATTTTTCCAAGAGAAATATGGTAAGTTCTGTGAAAGGTAAGAAATAGTAAAGGTGCAAAATTTGCAGAAATTGCCTGCGTGATAAATCCAAGATAACAGGCAATTAAGGTTTTGTGGTAGTTCTTTTTCATAGTGATATACTCCGTTTTTAAAAATGGCAGAACTGCTGCGGCCGTAGTGTTCGTTTCGTTGCCGTTCACCGTGTTCCATGGAGCGACAACGATTCTTTTTGTATAATAACGTAAAATGGCGTCGCTTTCACTGGAATATATCGTCTGTTTATTGTATAATATCGTAAAATAGAGAGGGGCATGCCTGAAAAACGGAGGCGGGGAAAGATGGAATTTAATACATTTTATAACAAGATCCAAACGGATGAAAGCATGATGGAAACGATACAGCATGGAAACAGTGAGTATCCGTTTCAATTGTATTACGACGATCTTGCGTTGTTTGATTTTCATTGTGTAGAATGGCACTGGCATGTGGAGTTTGAGTTTGTTTTTGTACAGGAGGGAACAGCAACCTTCTGGGTTGGCGAAAAGCAGTTTTCACTGGGACAGGGAACGGGCATTTTTATTAACTCAAAGATTTTGCATCGCTATTTTTCTGAAGGCCATGCGATTGTGCCAAATTTCGTTTTGAAACCGACATTTCTCGCTCCGGCAGACAGCCTGATTTACAAAAAATACATTGCACCGATACAGGCGTGTAAGGTGGACTGCATTGTCTTTTGCAGGGAAATAAAATGGCAGGCAGAAGCACTGGAGCTCATGCAGAAAATTCTCAAAGCGCAGGAATCAGACAAAGACCGGGAACTGGTTACTTTATTTCTGACGCAGGAATTGTGGCACTTGCTTTATTTGCACATGGATTCGGAAGTGCTGCAGAAAAAAAGAGAAAATACGGCATCCTCACAGGGAAGAACACAGCTGATGATGCAATATATTCATCAAAATTTCCGACATAATCTTACATTGGAGGATATCGCCGGGCAGGCTATGGTGAGCAAAAGTACGGCATTGAATCTGTTCCGAAGATATCTTCACGATACGCCGGTGCATTATCTGGTGAAGTATCGTCTGCAGGAGGCTGCAAAGCTTCTGGCCACGACGGAGAAAAAGATAACTGTAATTTCCGGCGAGACGGGATTTGAAAATATGGATTATTTTTGCAAAACATTTAAGAAATATTATGGGAGGACACCGACGGAATATCGAAGAAAAAAACAAATGGATACGGATGACAGAGAAGGGATCGTTCAAGAGGTAGTGTAAGAGAAAACGGAAAAATTACATTCTGAAAAAGGAGCGGAATCCGGTGTGGGTTCTGCTCCTTTTTAAATGGAAAATTATGGAATATACTTATTCGGCACAGCCAAAAACTCTTCTACATATTGCTCCAGTGCCGCAAGCAGCTCTTCAAGCGGAAAGACCTTCAGATCCTGCGCGGCTTCCGGCGGGACGGAGAGGAAGTGATGGAGGAGGTCAAGTACCTGTTGGACGTTCTCATACGGAATTTCTGTGATTCCAGGGTTCGTGACGTTAGGATTGAGATCGAGCGGGATGCAATAGCGGTTGACAAGATATGTATTCATTCGTGTATAGTCCCCGTAATAATACTCCTCCGTGAGATATCTGGAAAAAGGAATGGATGTCCGCGATTTTTTGATATAAACCGTTGCAATCTCATCTCTCATATCTGTAATTTCCCCATCCGCATTATAAAATTCCACAATCTGAGGAATGAAATCTTTAAAAAATTTCCGGTCAATATAAAGATGAAAATAATATCCCAGTGCGCTCGAATCTGGCAGAAGTGAACGGTATTTCGCTGTAAACCGTGTAAGATCCGGGAATACCATCATTTTTTCGCGGTAAAGCGGATCGCGGAAATGGGAGGATTCTTTCTGCTGCGTCGCATCCGGCAGAAGATTTCCGATTAGAAAATCATTTACCGATGAAATCGGATATGGAAAATCCGGGTGGGACGGGAGGTGCTTTAACAGCATTTGGGCTGCGGTGAGATGTAAAATAAAACCTGGCATGGGAATGAAGATGTCCTTTCGTATTTGCTTCTAATCTAAACAAAATGGCAGCGTTTGTCAAATTCTATTTGAGTAGCGTAAATTCTAAAAAAAACATAAACACCGCAAATTTCTTGACATGGAAATTTGCCGGTGTTATTATTTAACATGCGTAAATAAATAACACTGTTAAGTATTTGCGCAAAAAGGAGGGGGATAATATGAAAGATGCATTTGAAAAACTGTTTCGTGCGGTGCACCAGTTTAAAAAACTGAACGTATCAGACCTGATTCCGGGACTCAGCAGTTCCGAATTTTCCGTTATGGGTGCGATTTTGCAAATGGGAGAAAACGGAAAAATTACAAGCTCAGAGCTGGCAGCAAAGACCAAAACGCTTCCGCCGGCTGTGTCGCGCACACTGCGCGGACTGGAAGAAAAAGGATATGTAGAGCGGAGCGTTGACAAAAAAGACCGCAGAAATACGTATATCAGTCTGACAGAGAAGGGCTGGAAAAAGGGGGAAGAGGTACGGGACAGAATGCAGGATTTTGGCTGCTCTGTGATGTCACAGTTAAAGGAAGAGGATGTAGATCAGCTGGTTGCTTATCTGGATCGTATCTATGAGATTGCAGAAAAAGAAATTGAAACCCGAAAACGATGTACGAGAAAGACAGAAAGGGGAAAAAATGAGTAAGATTTTCAAGAATATGCTCCCGTACTGGAAATCGATTCTTGTGATTCTTATGCTTTTGTTTGTCCAGGCGTGGTGCGACCTGTCGCTCCCGTCGTACACATCTGATATCATCGATGTGGGCATTCAGAACAGCGGTGTTGAGCACGTTACGCCAAAAAGGATCACAGAGGAAGAATTTCAGACAGCAAAGTTCATCATGACGGATGATGAGGCAGACTTGTGGAAAGCCTTTATACGAAAAAGGACGGCTATTACGAACGGAACAAAGCTTCCGAAAAAGAACTAGATACAGCGGATGAAACGCTGACCGTTGCACTCCTTATGAATTACCAGATGGGTGCGATGGAGGAAACTGCCTTCAAACAGCTCATGGCGCAGCAGACCAGTCAGGATGCTTCCGTGTTTGAAAACATGACGATAGAGCAGATCGGCGAGATGATGCATGTGGAGCTGAAGAGCTTCCGGCAGGAAAAGGAAGATGAGGATGGAAACAAGGCAGAAGTGACCTGTGTAGATGTCCGTCCGATTTTTGCATCCATGCTCGAGAGTGGACAAATGGAGAAAGATGACGTGCTTTCGATGCGCGATGGCATGGAAAAAACGCTCGACACGATGGGAAGCTCGCTGGTAAAATCGATGGGAATTGCCTATGCGGTTTCCGCAGATAAAGCGGCGGGACTTGATATCGACCGGATTCAGAAGTCGTATCTTCTGACGGCGGGTCTTAAGATGGTCGGCATGGCACTTCTGATGGGTGTGGTAACGGTTTTTGTCGGACTGTTTGCCTCCCGTGTTGCTGCCGGAATCGGTCGCGATCTGAGAGATCAGGTATTCAAAAAGGTTGTCGGATTTTCCAATGCGGAAATGGATCAATTTTCCACAGCATCCCTGATTACGAGAAGTACAAATGATATCCAGCAGATCCAGATGGTATCGGTGCTGCTGCTGCGCATGATTGCGTATGCGCCGATTCTTGGTATTGGCGGTGTGGTCAAGGTGGTAAAAACAGGGGCCGGCATGGGCTGGATTATTGTACTGGCAATTATTGTGATTATCAGCTATGTCATGCTGCTTGTATCTATTACAATGCCGAAATTCAAAAAGATGCAGAAGCTGGTCGATAACATCAACCTGGTTTCCCGTGAGATCCTGACCGGACTTTCCGTTATCCGTGCATTCGGAAGAGAGGATAAAGAAGAGGAGCGTTTTGATACGGCAAACCGGGAGCTGACCGGTACGACACTGTTTACCAACCGTGTCATGACCTTTATGATGCCCGGCATGATGATGATTATGAATGTACTGACCGTAGGAATTGTCTGGTTTGGTGCACACAGAATCGATGAGGGTACGATGCAGGTCGGCGCAATGACAGCGTTCATTACGTATGCCATGATGATTGTTATGTCCTTCCTGATGCTGACGATGATGTCTATCATGCTGCCGCGTGCTGCGGTTGCTGCAGGTCGTATCGATGAGGTTATCCGGACAGAGCTTTCGATTCAGGATGCTAAAACGCCGGAAAAATTAGACGTACACAATGGTGTTGTCCGCTTTTGCCATGTCAATTTCCGGTATCCGGGAGCGGAAGAGGATGTATTGCATGATATTGATTTCGTGGCAGAGCCGGGAAAGACAACGGCAATTATCGGAAGTACCGGCTGTGGAAAATCAACGCTGGTAAACCTGATTCCGCGTCTTTACGATGTGACGGGCGGAGAGATTACCCTGGATGGGAAAGATATCCGAAACATTACCATGAAGGAGCTGCGAGACGAGATTGGCTTTGTACCGCAGAAAGGTGTGCTGTTCTCGGGAACGATCGCATCGAACCTGCGCTTCGGAAAAGAAAATGCAACCGATGCCGAGATCGAAAAAGCAGCTGCGATTGCGCAGGCAACAGAGTTTATTGAAGCAAAAGACGATAAATATGAGACCGCGATTTCCCAGGGCGGAACGAATGTGTCCGGCGGACAGAAACAGCGTCTGGCGATTGCACGTGCGATTGCCAAGGATCCGAAAATCTTTATTTTCGATGACAGCTTTTCTGCACTTGATCTGAAAACGGATGCGGCGCTTCGAAAAGCACTGGCGGAGAATGTTAAAGACAGCACCGTGATCATCGTGGCACAGCGAATCAGTACAATTCTCCATGCGGAGCAGATTCTGGTGCTTGATGATGGAAAGGTAGTCGGAAAAGGTACACATGAAGAACTGCTGAAGAACTGTAAGGTTTATCAGGAGATTGCAAAATCCCAGCTTTCGGCAAAGGAGCTTGGAATAGAAAGTGAGGTGGCTGACCATGAGTGACAAGAGAAATCAGCAGCCGCGCAAAAGAGGACCGATGGGAGGCATGGGCCGCGGCATGCAGCCGGGCGAGAAGCCGAAGAACCTGAAAAAATCGATCAAACAGCTTGCACAGTACATTGGAAAGTATAAAATTGCGATTTTTGTCGTTATGCTCTGTGCCGCATGCTCGACCGTTTTCAACGTTGCGGGACCGAAGATTCTCGGAAAAGCAACAACGGCATTGTCCGAGGGGCTGATGGAGAAAATCAGAGGGACAGGCAGCATTGACTTTACAAAAATCGGAAAAATTCTGCTGTTTACCCTTGGTCTGTATCTGATGAGCGCCCTGTTCAGCTTCATCCAGGGCTGGATCATGACCGGCGTTACCCAGAAGGTATGCTATCGGCTCCGGAAGGAAATTTCGGAGAAAATCAACCGCATGCCGATGAAATATTTTGAAAGCCGCACCTATGGCGAAGTGCTCTCACGCATTACCAACGATGTCGACACACTGGGTCAGGGACTGAACCAGAGCATTACCACAATCATCACATCCGTGGCAACGCTGGTCGGTGTTCTGATCATGATGCTGAGTATCTCCCCGCTGATGACGCTGATCGCACTTGTGATCCTGCCAATTTCTATGGGGCTGATCGGACTGGTGACGAAGAAATCCCAGAAATTCTTCCGTGACCAGCAGGAATATCTGGGTCACATCAATGGACAGGTGGAGGAGGTTTACGGCGGTCATCTTGTAATTAAGGCATTTAACCGTGAAAAGGATACCATTGAGGAGTTCGAGAAAACCAACAGCATTCTCTATGATTCCGCATGGAAATCGCAGTTTTTATCCGGTATGATGCAGCCGATTATGATGTTTGTCGGGAATTTGGGCTACGCCTGTGTGGCACTGACCGGAGGTCTGCTGGCGATCCGAAATGTGGTTACAATCGGTGACATCCAGGCATTCATCCAGTATGTAAAAAACTTTACCCAGCCAATTCAGCAGATTGCGCAGGTGATCAACATGGTACAGTCGATGTCGGCGGCATCCGAGCGTGTCTTTGAATTCCTGAACGAAGAGGAAGAGGATCAGACTACGGAAAATCCGGCTGATATTGGGATGGTAACAGGAGCGGTAACCTTTGATCATGTACAGTTCGGATACAATCCGGATCAGATCATCATTCATGATTTCTGTGCGAAGGTAAAACCGGGTCAGAAAATTGCCATTGTCGGCCCGACCGGAGCAGGAAAAACGACAATGGTTAAGCTGCTGATGCGCTATTATGATGTAAACAGCGGAGCCATTCTTCTGGATGACCACAATATCAGGGATTTCAACCGCAGAGAGCTTCGCGATGCCTTTGGTATGGTGCTGCAGGATACGTGGCTGTTCAAAGGCAGTATCATGGAAAATATCCGCTACGGCCGGCTCGATGCCACGGATGAGGAAGTTATTGCAGCGGCGAAGGCTGCAAGAGCACACCATTTCATTCAGACCCTGCCGGGCGGCTACCAGATGGAGCTGAATGAGGATGCAAGCAATGTATCCCAGGGACAGAAACAGCTTCTGACGATTGCAAGAGCAATTCTTGCAGACAATAAGATCCTGATTCTCGACGAGGCGACCTCATCCGTTGATACCAGAACAGAGATCGAGATCCAGAAAGCAATGGATAACCTCATGAAGGGCAGAACAAGCTTTGTCATTGCCCATCGGCTGTCTACGATTCGCGATGCGGATCTGATTCTTGTCATGAAGGACGGAGATATCATCGAGCAGGGAAATCACGAAGAACTGCTCGCGGCAAACGGGTTCTATGCAAATCTTTACAATTCGCAGTTTGAGGATGTCGTTGCGTAACACAGAAAAAAGAATCCATACATTTCAGCACCTGCATCAGCCAAACGATGCAGGTGCTGTTTTCAGTTTGTGGTTTATCCCAGATACTGCGGGTTGTCCCAGATTGCTTGAGAGAAAAGAAAAAATTTGGTATGCTGATGAGAAGTAGAATCTTCGATAAGAAGAGTATGGGGGAAAATAATGAATTTAATTTTATGTGATGATGATAAAGCATTTTTAGATAAACTGGAAATCAGAATCTGCGGTCTGTGCCAGGAGCATGGGATCGCGGTGGAAATGGAGAGCTATACGTCCGCGAAGGAGATGCTGGAAGGAATCAAAAATCTTGATGAGATTTCTGTTTTTTTTATTGATATTGATATGCCGGAAGTGAATGGATTTGAGGTTGCATCGTATCTGAAAAAGTGGAACAGGGAATGTTGTATTGTGTTTGTATCGAATAAGGATGATCTGGTGTTTCAGTCATTGGTGTATCATCCATTCTTTTTTATCCGCAAGGCACATCTGGATGAGGAACTGGAGCCGCAGTTGCTGGAACTGCAGAAAAAGGCAGGAAAGAAAGTTCCCCAAATAGAACTGCAGACAGGGCGTCAGAGTGTAAAACTTGCATTGCGTGATATCTGGTTTGTGGAGAGCGAGAAGAACTATCTGCTTTTTTATCGGGAAAAAGATACGAGGGATGAGGCGATTCGTGTAAGAATGAAAATGTCAGAAGTGGAGAAAAAACTAGAAGCGCATAAATTTGTAAGGACACATAAAGGATATTTGGTTAACATGAACTATGTATATCGGTTGCGCGAAAAAGAACTTCTGCTATTGAACGGGAAAAGCATTCCTGTCAGCAGAAATTATCTGAATCAGGTTCGAATGAAAATTATGGGAGTGGTGATGGAATGAGTGCAACATTTTGGAAGGTTTTTGAACTTACGATTTCCGTTTTGGAAAATATGCTTCTGCTGGGATTTTGTATGGATTTCATGCAGCAGCGGCCGAAAGGAAAACGGGGGAAATTTTTATGGTTGTTCGCGGTGCTGGTCGGAATGATTTTTCCGGCGCTGGAAAAGTATCCGGCGATTTATGATCGATGGGAATTATGGCTTACATTGCTCTGGCTGTTTGGATATCTGGCAGTGAGTACGCGGGGCAGTATCTTCGAAAAATCATTGCTGCAGTAGTTGCGAGGGAATTAACGACGTTTGTGAATACAGCAGTTCTTTTTGGATGCAGTTTACTTCTACAAGAGAGTGTAGCATCTTTTATTCAACAACAGGATATCGCGAGAATTGCTACTGTTCTTTTGACGAAAATCTTATATTTTTTTGTAGGCAAAATTTTAAACGGCCTTCTTTTTGAAAGGAAAAATCTGGTGAACTGGCAGTGGATTGTTATAGGATGCAGTCTTGTATTTTCAACCGTTGCGGGAAAAACATTGATTACCTTGTCCAGAGATTTTCCGGGAATCCAGATGCAGGAACAAAAATTAATGCTGCTGTGCGTGTCCTGTATCTGGCTGATGTGCTTGATTATGTACTTTGTAGTACAGCAAATGAGCAAAGATAATCAGACAAAGCTAGAATATGAACTGATGAAAGAAAAAGAGAAATATTCAAAGGAAAGTATGGAAATTATTAAGAGAAGTAATGAGGAATTACGAGAATTTAAACATGATTTGAAAAATTATCTTTTACCTCTGCAAGAGGCAATGGAGACCATGCCGCAGTCGGAAATGGTAAAGGTATGGAAAAAAATTAATCAGAAAATTGAAGATGTGCAGACACTAATTCAGACAGGAAACAGTTATGTGGATTCTATGATTAATACAAAAATTACTTTTGCGAGAAGTGAAAAAGTAGATGTGAAATGTACGATTCTGAGCAAAATAGAAGGAATTGATGATTTGGAGTTTTGCACTGTGTTTGGAAATCTCATGGATAATGCGATTGAAGCAGAGCGGAAAGTTACAGAGAAGAAAGAAATTATAATTTTTGTAGAGGAAAAAATGGGATATCTTCGGTTGGAGATTCAAAACAAAATAGAGAAATCTGTTTTAAATGAAAATTCAAGTTTAAATACGACGAAGAAAGATACAAGCAGCCACGGGATTGGGCATAAAAGTGTAAAACGGACGATGGAAAAGGTAGGTGGTGCGTTAAAGTATTATGAGACAGGAGATTTGTTTTGCGCAGAGGCAGTATTTCCGATAAAAGGATATCAGTGTCAAAAGACCTTTTGATAACTACCTCATAGAACGCAATAAAAAAGACTTTGTTTGTATGAAGGAAGCAAAAAGAATGCGGATTTCAAAGAACAAAGTCTTATTTCTTGCTATCTGTACCGATTATCCCAGATAGAGCATGATATCCCAGATCCGTTGACGATGGAGAAAATTTTCGTTATGCTTCGAGTAACAGAAGAGAAAGAACGAAATTTTGAAAAGAGGGGATATATGGGAAAGAAAGTGTTGGGAGTTCTGACGATATTGCTGCTTCTTTCGGGTTGTCAGAATATGGGGAATGAGTCAAAAAATTTGCAGCAAGTAGAAAAACAGGAAAATGGAGAAGAACGGAATATTTCTATCAGCAATGATGAAACGGAAACAAATGTGACACATGAAAATGATCAGGAATTAAGCAATGGTGAACACATCCGTTTTCAGCTTGGCAGCCAGGCAAAAATTGATGCGGTTGTTGACATGCCGGACAAAAAATGGAACGAGTTTGAAAAATGTATGATAGAAGTGGATGGATTTCAAGGAGAAAGTGTGTTCAATAAAATACTTGGGAAACTTCCGGAAAGTGGATTGGAAACAAGAAAAGGAGACATGGGAGAGCCAGATGTTTGTTATTCGTATGAGGGAATACTTGGCGAACAATTAAAAAATCAAAATGGAACGGTGTCTGTCAGCAATATATTAGGAGTGGAAACGGAAGAAGGAAAAAAAGTTTATTATAATTTACCTGTTGAATATATTACATCAGCCTATGGTGAAGGGATTTTGGTCAGAGACAATGAGCAGGAAATTTCATTGGAAGACGAAGAAAAGCTGATAGAGGAAGGAAAAGAGTTTGTTAGATGGATTGGAGACTGGGAAAAAGTTGAATTGACCAGTAAATACAGTTTTTCGTATAAACAGATGGAAAAACAGCAGGAATTAATGGAACAGGCAATCGAGAATGGAGAATTGCTAAAGCCTCAGAAGATTCAGAAATATGAGTGGTCAAAAGCAGATGACTGTTTACTGCTGTTTTTTCAGAGCTATCTAAATGGGGTTCCTGTATTATGCAATGAAATTAACCGGCAGGATGATCTTTATATTCCGTCATCTAAAATACAGGCTGTTATAACGGAGGGCGGGATTCAATATCTTCAAGCAGTTAATCACTATGCTATCCGGGAAAAGGAACCGGTATCTCTTGCGGAAAAAGATATTATCTTGGAAACGCTGAGAAATAAGTATGATTTGGCAATTGCTGAGCCGATTACGCTGGATCAGATGAAACTGATTTATTACCCGATGACAACGGGAAGAAATGAAACGGGGCATTGGATGTGCGATATGATTCCTGCGTGGCAGTTTCGATTTATAGAAGATGAGATCGAACAGTATGTTTACATCAATGCACTGGATGGACGGGAGATTGTAGGGTGAGTTTGATACAAATCATGGATAAAAACAGGAACAGGAGGAACTATGAGAAAAATGTTTAAAACAGTGGCGTTAACAGCTGCACTTCTTCTTTTTACCGCAGGAAAAACAAAAGCAGACGTAAATGTAAATAGTACATTCTATTTTACTGCGAATGGGCAAAAAGTGACAACATCAGCTGCAGCGTTAAAACCTGATGATGGAGACAATAACGCATATGTTACAACATTAGCGGCGGCTCCAAATGGAGGACTGCCAAGTACGGTATTTTCAAATGGAGGAACATTTTACTGCAGAACACGACTGGCAGCAAATGACAGTGTAGTTTCAAATTTGTTTACCTTCAAATCGAATCAGAAACAGATACAAGCATATCCGAGTGGAAATGCAAGATATGGACAATATTACAAATTACGAGCAGAAATTGATGGTACAAAAATCTCGGGAAGCGTAAGACAGAGTGTCAGATGGTGCCCGTAATTAAATAAGAGTTGTTTGAAATCCATGATTTGTTCAAAGAATAAATTGTTTTTGCGGAAGATGTGTCTCTGGGCTAAGCAGGGTCACATCTTTTATAGAAGGCGAAGAGGGTAAGATGCTATATCAAAAAATAGCCTGCAAGATGGCAGAGTATTTAGAAAGAGAAGCTGTTATTGAAAAAGAGCAGAAAGAAGAATGCGCATATGGATTGGAAATGCTAATTTCATCGATCTGTTTAGCTGGAATGCTGTTTGGTGTAGCTTATTTTTTGAAGGCGATAGATAAAGCTGTTTTATATTATATTCTGTTTGCATGGATAAGAAAATATGCGGGTGGATATCATGCGAAAACATACATTGGATGTACAAGCTTATACCTGTTAACATTTTGCTTTAGTGTCTTTATGGAAAGGAACTTGCTATATATTTTAAACCTGAAACAAATGCAAAGTTTTGAAATTGTAGTCATGATAAGTTTGATGATTACGGTAGTTTTTTTTGCTCCAATTGAAAATGTAAATAATCCAATTGAAAAAGAGAATAAAGAAAAATATTATTATTATGCGTTGGTTAGAACAGTGACTGTGATAATAATTAACATTGTATGTATGATCAAAAGAATTGAAGTTTATCATTGGAATAGCATTTGTTTATTTTGGGTTTTGATATATATGTATATTGGAAAATGGATAAGAAAATAAAACATATATTTCTGAAAAAAATAGCAGAACTCGCATTTAAAATGAGTACAAAAGGACACAGAGAAGTTTCGAGGGAGGGAATGTACCAACCAGTAAAACCATCTCGAAAATCAAAACAGAAAGAAGGTGATCTTTCATGAATTTTTTTCGAATGATAAAAATGGATTTTAAAAGAATGTTTTTATCAGGAAAATTTTATTTTGCCATTGCAGGTGCGATGCTGGTTACCGTGTTGAACATCAGTCAGGAAGCAATGCAGAGCCGGTGGAATGCATCGGTATATTACCTGGTTGTCAGCAGCCATGGTGTGGGGGCATTTTTTGAAGTGTTTTCTGTGCTGGCTGTGCTGCCGTTTGCGCTGAGCTATTGGGAAGACAGCAGAAATGGCTATCTTAGATGCATTGAGACACGCATAGGGAGAACAGCGTATTGCTGGTCGCATCTGGTAGTGGCCTTTTTCGGCTCTGTGATCAGCATTTTTCTGGGAATGGCAGTTGTTTATGGCGTTTTGGCATTAAAAATACCGTGGATAAAAAAAGAAGAGCTGAAACATTAACAGGCGGTTTAAGCTATGGAAATGGACTCGTCCTGCCGTTTTACCTTGCCGCAAGATTTGGAGTTGAGGCTGTCAAGTATGCATTTATGGCAGTTTTTGCGCTTATGATATCGGGAAAAATAAAAAATCTGTTCGTGCTGGTCAGCACACCGGCTCTTTTTTATTATGCAAGCCAGCTTGTAGCAGAAGCGCTGCAGCTGCCGGGCCAGATGAGATGGTACCAGCTCCATGGGGGAAGTATCCGGAATTTTAAGGATTTTTTTGTGATAGCTGGTTATTTCCTTATTCTGACAGGAATGGAAGGTGTAATTTTCGTGCGAGTGGTAAAGAGGAGGGCGCAGAATGGATAGAATACGGATGAGCCTCGGGTATGTCAGATACGTTTGCGGAAAACATTCACAACACCACGATTTTATGTTGCGCTGTTGTGGATTGCGATCCTTTTTCATGTAATGACGGCGGGTATTCGAGGCTTCTGCGAGCAGACCGGAGTTGATGTGACTTTTTGGATGCTGCCGTTTATGACCAGATATAATGGAGACCAGATTATCATCGTTCTTGGGGCTCTGCTGCTTTTCTGTGATGCTCCGTTTCTGGAACCGAACAGCGGGTGGCAGATTCTGCGGGTCGGGCGGAAAAGCTGGTTTTGGGGAAACATGCTATACATTGTGGTTGTTTCCTTTTTTTACACCATATGCTTAAGTATGATTCCGGTACTGCTTGTGTTTCCGAATGTAGGGTGGGAAACCGGATGGGGGAAGGTGATCAGTACGCTGGCTCAGACGAATGCGGCATATACCTTTGACCAGGAACCTTTGGATTATCTGATCCTTTCGCGATTTTCGCCGCAGGAGGCAATGGGGCTCACAATGCTTGCAATCTGGTGCCTGTCGGTTATGACAGGCGTTGTGAGTTATGCCGGAAATTTTCTGGTACACAGGGGATTTGGAATCGTCATCAACTGCGGCATCGCACTCACCGCGCTTCTGCTCAGCAAATTTTCCAGCATCACAATCGGCTATTACTGCGCGCCGCCGCTTTGGATGAACATTGCAAGCTACAAGTGGCAGGGGTATGGAAACGGGCCGTCGATAGCATATGTTTACAGTGTCTTTGCGGCTGTCATCGGCGCATGTACGATCCTCTCGTATCTCGGGATTCGGAAAAAGGATCTGAACTTTGTGGAGGAAATCTGAAAGAATGGAAGAAAAGATAAGAATAGAAAACGTGACAAAAAAGTTTGGCAGCTACGCGGCGTTGGACGGGATCAGCCTGAGCTTTGAAAAAGGAAAAATTCACGGAATGATCGGAAGAAACGGAAGTGGGAAGACGGTACTGTTTAAGTGCATCTGCGGATTTCTCCGGGTGGATGATGGCGCGGTTTTTGTGGATGGAAAGCAGATCGGGAAAGAGATCGAAGCGCCGGAGAGTATTGGCGCCATCATCGAGACACCGGGCTTTCTTCCGGGCTACAGTGCCAGACAGAATCTGCAGTTTCTCGCCGGCATCCGCAGGAAGATCGGAAAAAGGAGATCGATGCGGCCATCCGAAAAGTCGGACTGGATCCGGAAGCGAAAAAGCATGTCGGCAAGTATTCGCTCGGCATGCGCCAGCGTCTCGGTATTGCACAGGCGATTATGGAGGAACCTTCCCTTCTGATTCTGGATGAACCGATGAACGGTCTCGACAACCAGGGCGTGCAGGAGATGCGGCAGCTGTTTTTGAAACTGAAAGACGAAGGAAAAACCATTCTTCTTGCCAGCCACAACCGGGAAGACATTGCAGCACTGTGCGATACGACGGTGGAGATTGACAGAGGAAAGATTGTAGGCTGACGGAAAAAAGTTGCTCGTTTTTGGTGAATCTCATTGTCTTCCGGTGAAGCAGAGAATATAATAAAAACACAGAGAAGATCGAATCTTACGCTATTTGGTGTAGGATGGAGACAGGGAAAACAAAAAAAGATTACGAAAACGAGGACATGAACAATGGCAGACAGACACACAACAGAAAAATTGCTGGAGGGCGAACGCCTTTCCGGAAAGGTGACACTCTTTGCAAAAGTAACGATTTTACCGGGTGATGAGCTTCCGTATCATGAGCATCATGGGGAGACAGAAGCGTATCACATCCTGTCCGGTGCGGGTATGTATCAGGATAACGACAAAACCTACCCGGTGCAGGCGGGCATGACGACGTTCTGCGAGGACGGCAGCGGCCATGCGGTTTCCTGCGCAGGGGAAGAACCGCTCGTGTTTCTGGCGATGATTCAGAAAAAAGTAGAATAAGCAGGTACGGATATGAGCAGAAAGAAAAAGCCCAGAATGGAATACCGCTATTACGAAGTGCCGGAAAAATGCCCGGTGCTGGTGCTGCAGGGAGAAAAATGGTTGCAGAATTATGGGTACCAGATTGATTATCTGCATTTTCATAACCTGATGGAGATCGGTTTCTGCTATTACGGTGAGGGAACGATTGTTTTGGAAGATGAGGAACTGCCGTATCATGGCGGTATGTTTACGGTGGTGCCGAAAAACTTTCCGCATACAACAAACTCAAAAGAAAACAGTGTATGTTCCTGGGCATGGGTGTTTGTGGATGTGGAAGGATTTATTACAGAGCTGTATAAGGGCAATATGCGCATGGCACAAAAGCTGATTGCGCGTATTAACCAGAAGGCCCATTTTGTGAAAAATGAGGAAAGGCCGGAGGTCGCGGAGATGATCAAACTGATCATTAAATGCATGGGTGAAAAACGGGAATTTTATCTCGAGGAAGTGAAAGGACTGACCAGAGCGCTTCTGATGCAGATTGCCAGATGGAATGAAAGGGACGAGGAGCAGGAAAAGAATTCTATTGTAGATGATGCCAGTATCGCTCTGATTCTGCCTGCGCTGGATTATATTGGAGAAAATTATAAAGAGATTCTTCGAATTGAGGAGCTGGCAGAGGTATGTCATATCAGCGAAACACATCTGCGCCGTATTTTTCAGGAATCCATGCGGATGACGCCGGTTGAGTACATTAACTGGGTCCGGATCCGGGCGGCATGTAAGGAACTGCGGAAAACAAATATTTCTGTAAATGAGATTGCAATGCGAAGCGGATTCACAACAATTTCTACATTTAACCGTAATTTCCGCCGGATTCTTGGTGTATCTCCACAGCAGTGGCGAAGTGCACCGGAACATTATGAACGAAAATTGTTGAATTTTGATATAAAAACACAGGAAGGATGGTGATGTCCGTCAAAATGCATATAAATGGTTGAAAATGCATAGTATAGAGTTAAAAATGCGCACAAACGACGGGAAAATATGTTATACTTTGTACATGTTGAGGGAATAAAAACATAAAAAATGTACAAAACAACCAAAAAATTTCTGCGCTGTAAAAAGTGCGGAGGTTCCGGTTGTAAAATAACATCTTAAGGAGGATGTGCAATATGAAAAGAAAAATTGTATCAATCGTAATGGCATCAGCAATGGTATTTGGACTGGCTGCATGTGGTTCCAGCGGAGGAACTACAACAAGTTCCAGCAACGGCGGAAACGATGCATCAGCAGCAAGTGAAACCACTGCAAAATCAGAGAGCAGCGACGTAGTAGAGGGCAGCTCTGATGATGACAACACCTTAACCGTATGGACCTGGGACCCGAACTTCAACGTTTACGCGATCAAGAAAGCAGCTGAAATTTATGCACAGGATCACGAAGGATTCAAAGTAGAAGTCAGCGAAGTACAGTCCGACGACATTGAAACCCGTCTGACCACAGCAGTTTCCGCAGGAGACTTAAGCACTCTGCCGGATATCTTCCTGATGCAGGATAACTCCTTCCAGAAATATGCAACCAACTATCCGGACATCTTCACCGATCTGACCGATTCCGGAATTGATTTCAGCGAATTCTCATCCGCAAAAGTTGCTTACTCTACTCTGGATGGGAAGAACTACGGAATTCCGTTCGACAATGGTGCCGTTATCGAGTGCCTGCGTACTGATA
Source organism: Blautia sp. AM47-4 (assembly GCF_003479865.1). NCBI lineage: Bacteria > Bacillati > Bacillota > Clostridia > Lachnospirales > Lachnospiraceae > Blautia > Blautia sp. AM47-4. The sequence continues at coordinate 9,093 of NZ_QUHY01000003.1, read as the reverse complement.
TGCTGGAGCAGGCAGGCTTCACCGTAGATGATTTCACAGATATCACCTGGAATGACTTTATGGAGAAAGCAAAAGTTGTCAAAGAGAAAACAGGCCAGCCGATCCTGACATCTCAGGCCGGATCTCCGGACCTTGTTATGGAAATGCTGCAGTCCTGCGGTGAGTCCCTTTTCAACGAAGATGGATCTGTCAACATCGTAGACAACAAAGCACTGAAACCAATCCTTGAGATTTACAGCCAGATGGTAAAAGATGGCACTCTTGTAGAGGTTACTGACTGGGATCAGTACATCGCATCCATCAACAACGGAACTACAGCAGGCGTTATCAACGGATGCTGGATCATGGCTTCCATCACAGCAAATGAAGATCAGTCCGGCAAATGGGCAATCACCAATATGCCGAAACTGGACGGCGTTGACGGAGCAACCAACTACTCCAACAACGGTGGTTCTTCCTGGGCAATTTCTTCCAACTGCAAAAAACAGGATCTTGCCATTGACTTTATGAAATCTACCTTCGCAGGCAGCACAGCTCTTTACGATGATATCATCGCAAAAGGCGCTCTGGCAACCTGGGCACCGGCAGGAGATTCCGAAGCATATGCACAGCCAGTTGCATTCTTCAGCGATGACCCGGTTTACGCAAAGATCGTTGATTTCGCAACCAAGACTCCATCCAACATCACTGGAGCATTCTACTACGATGCACGTGATGCTGTCGGAACCGCACTTTCCAATATCATCCAGACAGGAGCAGATATGGACAGCGAACTTCAGACCGCACAGGAAACTGTAGAGTTCAACATGGGTGGCTGATATCCTGCAATACATAAAAAAGTAGGACGATAAGAAACGGGTCTGCTTCCTGGACAGACAGAAGCAGGCCCGTTCTGTATCTATGCGGTGTGTGTTTGAAAAATGATTTCTGCAGGAGAACATGAAATGTTGTCTGCAAAAAGATTTTTTCAAACACACGCCAGGTAAAAAAAGAAAGGAAGATTCCATGAGCAGTCAGAAGAAAAAAGGAATGAACTTGGAAAGAAAACAGAATCTTACCGGCTGGGCTTTCCTGATGCCGGCAACGATCCTGATCGCATGGATGAGCTTTTATCCGATGATTCAGGCATTCATCCTGTCTTTACAGACAGGTATGGGCATCAACCTAAAATTCAACGGATTTGCAAACTATGCCCGTATTTTAAAAGACCCGACCTTTAAACAGACCTTAAGCAACACCTTCTTTTATCTGATTATTCAGGTGCCGATCATGCTGATCCTCGGCCTGATGTTTGCTTCCATGCTGAACAACAAAGATCTGCGTTTTAAGGGACTGTTCCGTACCTGCATTTTCCTGCCGTGCGCAACATCTCTCGTATCTTACGCGATGATCTTCCGTTCCCTGTTTGCAAATGACGGTTTTATCAACACCGTTCTCCGCGGCCTCGGCATGAACCCGATCATGTGGTTCTCCAATGCGTGGACAGCCCGTGCGGTTATCATCATCGCCCTGATCTGGAGATGGACCGGATACAACATGGTCTTCTATCTCTCCGGTATGCAGAACATTGAATATTCGATCTACGAAGCAGCCAAAATCGACGGCGCAAGCCCGCTGCAGACTTTCTTCAAGATCACCGTTCCACTGTTAAAACCGATGATTCTGCTGACCACAATTACTTCTACCAACGGTACTCTGCAGCTGTTCGATGAGTCCCTGAACCTGACAAACGGAGGTCCTGGAAAATCAACCATGACCATGTCTCATTATATTTACAATATGTCCTTTGTACAGAGCCCGAACTTTGGCTATGCGGCAGCAATGTCCATCCTGATCCTGATCATGGTAGCCATTCTGGCACTGCTTCAGATGAAAGTAGGTGACGAGCGATAATGGGAAAAGCAAAGAAATTTTTCATGTATCTGATTTTAACGGTAGCGTCGATCCTTTCTGTTTTTCCGCTGTACTATATGTTCTGCGCGTCTACAAACAGAAGTATTGATGTCATTGCCGGAAAACTGATTCCGGGTACGTATCTGATTGACAACTTTAAAGCGCTGATTGCGCAGCAGAACCTGCGCCTTGCACTGTGCAACTCCTTCCGGAATGCGACGGTGCTGACCATTCTCTGTCTTCTGGTCTGCTCGATCGCCGGTTATGGATTTGAGATCTATCATGATAAAGCAAAAGATGCGGTATTTACCGTACTTCTGACTGCGATGATGATTCCGTTCGCAGCCATCATGATCCCAATGTTCCGTATGTTTTCCCAGCTAAAGATGGTCAACACGATGGCAGCTTTCATGCTTCCTTCGATTTCAACACCGTTCATGATCATGATGTTCCGCCAGGCTTCCCGTTCCTTCCCGCACGATATCATCGAAGCGGCAAGACTCGATGGCTTAAGCGAGACAGGAATTTTCTTTCGTATGTATATGCCGACCATGAAATCGACGTATGCGGCAGCAACAATCATCACCTTTATGAACGCATGGAACAACTACCTGTGGCCGAAGGTTATCTTACAGAACAATGAATCCATCACCATGCCGATGCTGGTAGCGAACCTGCTCGGCGGCTACACTGTAGATTATGGTGTGCTGATGCTCGGCGTATTTATCTGTACGATCCCGACAGCAATTATTTTCTTCTGCTTCCAGAAGAGCTTCACAGAAGGTATCACAGGTGCCGTAAAATAAGAAAAAGAATCGAACAGAAAAGGTGGATATTTGGATGAATATCCACCTTTTTTTCAAAAGATCAAAAAGAACAAAATTCCAGAAGGAGGAAAATAAAAATGGGTGTATTTCAGTATGAAAAAGTGAAGGACCCGACGTACTATGGAGAAAACCGGGTGGCGGCGCATTCCGATCACAGATATTATGGATCGGTGGAAGAAATGGAGCAGCATGTGGAAAACTTCCGTCACAGTCTGAACGGACTGTGGAAATTCCATTACGCAAAGAACTACGAGAGCACGATTCCGGGATTCGAGACACCGGAGTATGACTGCACAAAATGGGACGATATCCGCGTGCCGGCACATATCCAGATGGAGGGATATGACGCACCGCAGTATGCCAATGTGCAGTACCCATGGGAAGGAAGAGAAGAGATCCAGCCGGGCGAGATTCCGGAGCGGTTCAATCCGACGGCTTCCTATGTGAAATATTTTGAAGTGCCGGAGCAGATGAAAGGAAAACGGCTTTTTGTTTCCTTCCAGGGAGCAGAGAGCGGTATTGCCGTATGGCTGAACGGAACGTTCCTTGGCTACAGCGAGGATACGTTTACTCCGTCCGAGTTTGAACTGACCCCGTATCTGAAAGAGGGCGAAAATAAACTGGCTGCGCAGGTTTTCAAATGGACGAGCGGAAGCTGGTGCGAGGATCAGGATTTCTTCCGTTTCTCCGGTATTTACCGTGATGTGTATCTGTACACGATTCCGGAGGTTCACGTTTCGGATCTGAAAGTACAGACGCTGCTGGATGATACGTTTACGAAGGCAGATCTGGTCATTGATACGAAAATGATCGGAACAGGAAAGGTAAAAATTACCCTGTTAAAAGACGGAACGGCACTGCAGAGCACCGAAGGTGTGCTGGATGGGGAAACACAGTTTGTTCTGAAAGTCGATCACCCGGAACTGTGGTCCGCAGAGACACCGGTGCTGTATGATCTTCTGCTGGAAGTCACCGCAGAGGATGGAACGGTGCAGGAACTGATTCCGCAGAGAGTCGGATTCCGCCGCTTTGAGATGAAAGACCACATCATGATGCTGAATGGAAAGCGGGTTGTCTTTAAAGGCGTCAACCGCCACGAGTTCAGCTCCGTATCCGGCCGTGTCGTTTCGAGAGAAGAGCTGATCAAAGACCTGACGACGATGAAACAGAACAACATCAATGCAATCCGTACCTGCCATTACCCGGATGCGGTCGGCATTTATGATCTGTGCGATGAATACGGTCTTTACATGATCGCGGAGTGCAACATGGAGTCCCATGGAACGAGAGATACGGATGCGGTACGAAGCGGAGATTTCTCCGGTGTTGTACCATGCGACCGCCCGGAGTGGATGGACTGTATGCTCGACCGTGTCAATTCGATGTATCAGAGAGACAAAAACCATCCGGCGATTCTGATCTGGTCCTGCGGAAATGAATCGTTTGGCGGAAAAGTTATTTTTGAAATGTCCCAGTTATACCGGAAAATGGACCCGACCCGTCTCGTTCATTATGAAGGAGTTAATGACGACCGCAGATACAACGACACCAGCGATATGGAAAGCCGGATGTACACCACCGTCAATGAAATCCGTGAATTCTTGTCGAAAGACAGAAGAAAACCGTATGTCTGCTGTGAGTATGCACATGCGATGGGAAATTCCTGCGGCGCCATGAAGAAATATATGGATCTTGCCGAGGAAGAACCGCTGTTCCAGGGCGGCTTTATCTGGGATTATATCGACCAGTCAATCTACAAAAAAGACCGCTACGGAAAAGAGTTCCAGGCGTACGGCGGAGACTTTGATGATCATCCATGCGATTACAATTTCAGCGGAAATGGTATTGTATACGGCGGCGAGCGCGATGCTTCCCCGAAGATGCAGGAAGTAAAATTCTGCTATCAGAACATTGCTGTGGATGTACAGAAAGACAAAGCAGTTGTAAAAAATAAGAACCTGTTTGTGAATACCGATGCGTTTGACTGCGTGGTAATTCTCGAAAAAGAAGGAAAGAAACTGAAAGAAGTGCCGATGGAAATTTCCGTGGAGCCGCTTTCCGAAAAAACAGTGGAGCTTCCGATTGCCGTACAGACCCTTCCGGGCGAGTATGCGGTGACCGTTTCCTTCCGCCTGAAAGAAGATACCATATGGGGCAAGCGCGGCCATGAAGTTGCATTCGGACAGGGTGTTTATGAAGTGGAAGCACCGGCGAAAGCAGAAAAACCGGCGAAATTTGAAGTGATCCGTTCCAACCATGATTTTGGTGTGCGCGGCGAAAATTTTGATGTGATGTTCTCCGATCTGAACGGCGGACTCGTATCGTACCGTTACGGCGGCGTTGAGATGATCAAAATGATTCCGAAACCGAACTTCTGGCGTGCGCCGATCGACAATGACTGCGGAAGCCTGATGCCGATGCGTTACAGCCAGTGGAAGATTGCTTCAATGTATCTGTCCCACAAATATCCGAACGGCAGCCATTATCCGGGACTGTATGCGCCGGAAATCGAAGTACACGAGGACTGCGCAGAAGTCAGCTACCGCTATGTAATGCCGACCACACCGGCGAGCGAGTGCCGTCTGACCTACCGTGTCTTCGGCGATGGAAGCATTCAGACGACGCTGACGTATGATCCGGTGAAAGAGCTCGGCGATATGCCGGAATTCGGCATGATGTTCAAACTGGATGCCGATTATGACAACGTTACCTGGTACGGCATGGGACCGGAGGAGACGTATGTGGACCGCTGTGCCGGAGCAAAGCTCGGTGTTTATAAGAATAAAGTCGAAGATAATATGGCGAAATATCTCGTTCCGCAGGAGTGCGGCAACAAGGTTGGTGTACGCTGGGCAACCGTGACGAACCGCAAGGGCCGCGGTATGATGTTCAGCGGCGACAAGATGGAATTTTCCGCACTGCCGTACACACCGCACGAGCTGGAAAATGCGATGCATCCGTATGAACTGCCGCAGGTACATTACACCGTTGTGCGCGTGGCAAAACAGCAGATGGGTGTTGGCGGAGACGACAGCTGGGGTGCACAGACCCATCCGGAGTACCTGATTCCGATTGATAAAAAACTGGAGTTTACCTTTACGTTTAAGGGAATCTGATGCGTTCAGCCCATTCTGTCCGTGGACAGGATGGGCTGTCTGCGAAAGAAAAGGAGACAAAAGCAGATGGGGAAAGAAGTAAATTTTGGAAAGCTCCTGCACGGGGGCGATTATAACCCGGAACAGTGGCTGGATTACCCGGAGATTCTGGAACAGGATCTGGCGTATTTCAAGAAAGCCAGAATCAACGAGGTTTCGCTTGGCATGTTTTCCTGGGCATTTTTAGAGCCGGAGGAAGGAGTTTTCCGTCTGGAATGGTTAAAAGAGGTGATTGACCGCCTGTACGAAAACGAAATTGTGGTTATGCTTTCCACGCCGACGGCGGCAAGACCGCGCTGGATGGCGGAAAAATACCCGGAGGTGCTCCGTGTCAATGCAGCGAGAGAACGGAATCTGTACGGGGAGCGCCATAATCACTGCTATACCTCACCGGTTTACCGGGAAAAAACGAGAATCATCAATACGAAGCTGGCGGAAATGTTCAAAGATCACCCTGGCGTGATTGCATGGCATATTTCGAATGAATACGGCGGAGAGTGCCACTGCCCGCTGTGCCAGGAGGCATTCCGCGGCTGGGTGAAGAAAAAATACGGCACACTGGAACGGCTGAACCGTGTCTGGAATACCGGGTTCTGGAGTCATACTTACCAGAGTTTTGACCAGGTGGAGAGCCCGTCTCCGAAAGGAGATTTTTCGCTGCATGGACTGAATCTGGACTGGAAACGGTTTGTGACGGATCAGACCGCGGATTTTGTAAAATGGGAAATCAAAGCGCTGCGGGACGCTGGGGCAGAACAGCCGTCTACTATCAATATGATGTATAACTTTACCGGACTGAACTACTACAAGTTTGCCGATGTGATTGACTTTGTATCCTGGGACAATTATCCGACCTGGCATAAAGAGGCGGAGACGGTAACAGCGATGGATACAGGTATGCAGCATGACATTATGCGGAGCATTCAGAAAAAGCCGTTTTATCTGATGGAGAGCTGTCCTTCCGCAACGAACTGGCAGTCCGTCAGCAAGCTGAAAAAACCGGGCATGCTGCAGGCCGCGTCACTGCAGGCAGTTGCGCATGGGTCGGATAGTGTGCTGTATTTCCAGATGAGGCAGAGCCGCGGTGCATCCGAAAAATTCCATGGGGCCGTGATCGACCATTATGGCGGATCGGATACTAGGGTATTCCGTGAAGTGACGAAAGTCGGCGCAGCTTTGGAGAAACTGCAGGAAGTGAACGGTTCGCAGAACCCGGCGGAAGCAGCCGTGATTTATGATGTCGAAAACCGCTGGGCGGTGGAAGATGCGGCGGGTCCGCGGAATGCAGGTGTTTTTTATAAAGAAACCGTGGAAAAGCCATATCAGGCATTCCGGAAACTGGGCATCAATGTGGATGTGATTGATGAGACGTGCAGCCTCGACGGATACCGTGTTGTGGCAGCGCCGATGGTTTATCTGCTGCGGGAAGGATGGACAGAGAAGGTTCGGAACTTTGTGAAAAACGGCGGAATTTTTCTGCTGACTTACTGGTCCGGCATTGTGGATGAGACGGATCTCTGTTACTTAGGCGGAACACCGCATGACCTGATGGATGTGATGGGATTCCGGAGTATGGAGATTGACGGACTGTACGATGGCGAATGGAACGAGGGCATTCCGGAACCGGAAAATCCGCTGCATCTGGAACTGGCATACCGCTGCAGTCATCTCTGCGAGCTGGTACAGCCATCGACGGCGGAAGTAGTGATGACATACGGAAAGGATTTCTATGACGGCATGCCTGCGATGACCCGGAATGTGTACGGAAAGGGAAAAGCGTATGCCGTTTGTGCGGACTTTGAACAGGGACTGTACGATGAAGTCTGCCGGAAACTGGCAGAAGAGGCCGGTGTGGAGCGGATCGTGGAAGAAGTTCCGGAAGGTGTGGAAGTCACGATGCGTAAGCAGAAGGACGGAACCAGGTACGTGTTTGTCCAGAACTTTAACCGGGAGGCCGTTGCGGTCAAACTGCCGATCGAGCGCTATCCGGTATGGCAGGGAACGTATGACGGAACGATCGGAAGCTGGAAGACGATTGTGCTGAAAGGAAGATAGAAGAGAAGAAAAGTCTGTTGAGAAAAACCGGAATGGGCTGTTTCTCAACAGACTTTTTTCGTTCATGCATTTGCGGCAGCGTCTTCTTCCTGCGCCAGCTTTTTCTTATACGCTTCGCCCCAGTCCCACATCGCATCCATGATCGGGCGGAGGCTGAAGCCGAGTTCCGTCAGGGAATATTCGACACGCGGCGGTACCTCGGCGTAAACTTTACGGTTGACCAGACCGCTCTGTTCCATCTGGCGGAGCTGGGAAGTTAAAACTTTTTGAGAGACGTGACCGATGGACTTTTTCAGCTCGCCGAACCGCATGGTGCCGTGGAGCAGCAGATCGCGCAAGATCAGAATTTTCCATTTATCACTGATCAGAGTCAGCGTAGTTTCCACCGGGCAGGGCGGAAGATCAGCAAGAGAAACGGGTGTTTTTTCTGCGGATGACATAAGAGAAAACCTCCTTTTTGAAGAAAATAATGATTTGAAAGATGGCGGAAACGTCTGATTTTACACAATAGTATCTTTTGGGTAACTACACCACAATATTGTGCTTACTTTACGAAAGAACTCTATGGACTTATTATAAAGCCATCGAAAGAAAAAAACAATTCAAAAAAACAAAATGGAGGAAAGTAAAATGAGCAAAGCAGTAGAATTTTTAAATGAGAATCCGGTACAGTATCTGGCAACGGTAGGTCGTGACGGAAAGGCAAAATGCCGCCCGTTCATGTTTGCAGGAGAGGTTGACGGAAAACTGTGGTTCTGCACCAACAACACAAAAGATGTTTACAAAGATATGCAGGAGAATCCGGAAATCGAAATCTCTGTTTCCAACCCGTCCTACGCATGGATCCGTCTGCACGGAACCGCAGTGTTTGAAAATAACATGACTGTAAAAGAAGTGTGCATGCAGAACCCGATCGTAAAAGGCCAGTACCAGACCGCTGACAACCCGATTTTCGAGGTATTCTATCTGGACAATGCACACGGTGTAATCGCAGACTTTTCCGGAAACCCACCGTACGAGTTTTAATCTGTCACTATGAATTTGAAAACTGCGTGTCGCATTCTCGTTACTTTAGCCTGCAAATAAAAAGTCAATACTAAAATTGAAGAAAGTTAAAAAACTTTACAGGTTAAAAATTAGGCATTAAAATAAGGCCACCACAA